>CABSKV010000001.1 GCA_902478425.1 uncultured Coriobacteriia bacterium
CGAGATCTAGTACGGTCTCGTGGGCTCGGAGATGTGTATAAGAGACAGGCGTTCAGCCTGCGTGAGGTTGGCGAGTTCGGCACGTCCTCGCTCATCACGCGCACGACGAATGACATCCAGCAGCTCGAGCGCTTCGCCCACATGACGATGACCATTGCGATGATGTCGCCCATCATGTTCGTCGGCGCGGCCCTCATGGCGTTCCAGAAGAGCGTCGAGCTGTCGATCGCCGTCTTCGCGGCCATCCCCATCATGGCGATTATCGTGGCGATCGTCATGAAGTTCACCATCCCGCTGCTGCGCTCCCTGCAGGCCCGCATCGACGACCTCAACCGCGTCACGCGCGAGGGGCTGACGGGCATCCGCGTCATCAGGGCATACAACAAGGAGGACTTCGAGGAAAGGCGCTTCTCGATCGCCAACAAGGTCCTCGCCGACACCAACGTCTCCGTCGCACGTCGCATGTCGGTGCTCATGCCGCTCATCGGCTTCGTCCTCGACATGGTGATCATCGTCATCGTCTGGGTGGGCGGCCAGCTCGTCGACCTGGGCAGCTTCCAGGCAGGCGATTTGATGGCCATCATCCAGTACGCCATGCTCCTGCTCATGTCGGTGATGATGCTCTCGATGATCTTCATGATCTGGCCGCGTGCCCAGGCTGCCGCCGAGCGTATCACGGCCGTGCTGCAATGCGAGCCGACCGTCCATGACCCTGACGATGACGAGCGCGCCGAGATTCCCGCAGCCGCGCACGCGCATACGCTGCGCTTCGAGGACGTGGGCTTTTGCTTCGAGGGCGCTGACGAGCCGACGCTCGACGGCATCGACTTCACGCTCGAGGCTGGCAAGACCTATGCGCTCATCGGCGCGACCGGCTCGGGCAAGAGCGTGCTCGTCGACCTCATCGAGCGTTTCTACGACCCGACACGCGGCCGCATTCTGCTCGACGGCGTCGACATCTCGTGCATCCCGCAAGCCGAGCTGCGTTCGCTCATCTCGTACGCGCCGCAGAAGACCACGCTGTTCACGGGAACGATTGCCGACAACATCCGCTACGGCAACATGGGCGCAAGCGACGAGGAGGTCATCGAGGCGGCACGCGAGGCGGCGGCCTATGACTTCATCATGGAAAAGCCCGAGGGCTTCGAGACCCAGGTCACGCAGGCAGGCGGTGGCTTGTCCGGCGGCCAGAAGCAGCGCATCGCCATAGCCCGCGCGCTGGCCAAGAAGGCCGGCCTCTACGTCTTCGACGATTCGTTTTCCGCGCTCGACTTCAAGACAGACGCGCAGGTGCGCGCCAACCTCAAGCGTGCGACGAAGGGCGCGACCGTGCTCATCGTGGCGCAGCGTGTCGCCGTCGCGATGGATGCCGATATGGTCATCGTGCTTGACGAGGGCCGTATCGACTCGATTGGCACGCACGAGGAGCTGCTCGGCGCGAGCGAGGTCTACCACGAGATCGTCGCCTCCCAGATCACGGATGAGGAGGCGAGGTAGCCGATGTCGCCCCAGCATCCCAATCCGATGCAAGCTGGCCGCAAGGGCGGCCCCCGTGGTCCTCATGGCCCACACGGACCCCATGGCGGCGCGCCGGTCGAGAAGGCGAAGAACGCCAAGGGTACGGTTCGGCGTCTGCTCACCTTCATCAAGCCCGAGATTCCCAAGATCGTCCTCGTCTTGGTCTGCGCCGTCATCGCCACCTTGTTCGATATCCTCTGCCCGCGGCAGCTCGGCATGGCCACGACCGAGATATTCCGCGCCGGTGTCGCGATCGCCAACGGCGAGGTGGGCGCGGGCGTGAATTTCGAGCTCCTCAAGGAGATACTGCTCATCCTCATCATCTTGTACGTGTGCTATCAGGTGTTCACGTACCTGCAGGCCTTCGTCATGGCGCGCGTCGCGCAAAACGTCGTCTACTCGCTGCGCCAGCAGACCGAGGAAAAGCTCAACCGCATTCCGCTGTCCTACTACGACTCGCATTCGAAGGGCGACATCCTCTCGCGCGTCGTCAACGACATCGACCTCATCTCGACGACCCTGCAAGACGGCATGACGCAGGCGCTCACCTCGGTCATCACCATCATCGGCGTCTTCATCATGATGATGATCATGAGCCCGCTCGTCACGGTCATCGCGCTGTGCACGCTGCCGGTCTCCGTCGCCCTCACGGCCATCGTCGCCAAGCGCTCGCAGCGTTTCTTCCTCGCCCAGCAGACATCGCTCGGCATTCTCGACGCGCATATCGAGGAGACGTATGGCGGGCACACGGAGGTCAAGGCGTTCGCGCACGAGCAGGGTGCTATCGAGGATTTCGAGCGTATCAACAACGAGTACTTCGGACATGCCTGGCGCGCGCAGTTCGTCTCGGGCCTCATCCGCCCGCTCATGATCTTCGTGGGCAATCTCGCCTACATCGCCATCGTGTGCATCGGCGGATGGCAGGCCATCGTCGGCGCCATCACGGTTGGCGAGGTGCAGGCGTTCACGCAGTACATGCGCAACTTCACGCGCCCCATCAGTCAGCTCGCGGGCATCATCAACACCTTCCAGGCCACGATTGCCGGCGCCGAGCGCGTCTTCGAGATCCTTGACCAGCCCGAGATGAGCGATGAGACCGGCCTGCTGCCCGACACGACGAAGGGCCGTGGTCACATCGAGTTCGAACACGTGCGCTTTGGCTATGACCCCGCCAAGCCCGTCATTCACGATCTGTCGGTCGAGGTGCAGCCCGGCCAGATGGTCGCCATCGTGGGTCCCACAGGCGCGGGCAAGACGACGCTCGTCAACTTGCTCATGCGCTTCTACGAGATCGATGCGGGTGCAATCCTGCTCGACGGGCGCGATATCCGCAGCATCAAGCGCGATGAGCTGCGTGCCCACATGGGCATGGTGCTCCAGGATACCTGGCTGTTCAACGGCACCATACGCGACAACATCGCCTATGGCGTTGACGAGGCAAGCGGCGAGGACATCGAGCGTGCCGCGCGTGCGGCCCACGTCGATCACTTCATCCACACGCTTCCCGACGGCTACGACACCGTCATCAACGAGGAGGCTTCCAACATATCGGCGGGCCAGCGCCAGCTCATCACCATCGCTCGCGCCCTGCTCGCCGACCCCGAAATCCTCATTCTCGACGAGGCGACCAGCTCCATCGACACGCGCACCGAGCGCCTCGTGCAGCATGCGATGACCGAGCTTGCGAGCACGCGCACGAGCTTCGTCATCGCGCATCGCCTGTCGACCATCCGCGACGCGGACGTGATTCTCGTGCTGAGGGAAGGCGACATCGTCGAGATGGGCACGCACGAGCAGCTCCTGCTGCAGGATGGCTTCTACGCCGAGCTTTACAACTCGCAGTTCAGCGATTGCATCGACGAGGTCGACTACTAACGGGCAAGACAAGAGTCGCCTGCCCGGCGGCTGTCTTTTCCATAGCGTATAATTCGCGAGACGAATCTGCTTTTCGATGCATGGAGGGATGCATTGATACGCGTTGCCGCTTTCGATCTGGACGGAACGATCATAGACGGGGAGTCGCCGCTCAAGCTCACGACGAGCTTGCTGCGCCATCGTCAGCTGCCCATACACAAGGCCTTCCTCATGGGCATCTGGGGCATTCGCTATCGTCTGCGCCTGCCGCTCGTCGAGTCTACGCCCCGCGAGCTCCTGTTCTCGGCGCTCACCGAGCCGACGGTCGAGGAAGTCGATGCCGAGATCATGGATGTGTTCGAGCGCCGCATTCGCAAGCGCATACGCCCCGGTGCCGTGCGCGAGATCGAGCGTTGCCGCGAGGACGGCATGAAGATCGTCCTGGCATCCGCCTCCTTCAAGCCCATCACCACGACGATCGTCGAGGAGTTTGGCTTTGACGGCCAGGTCTCGACCATCATGGAGGAGAAGGACGGTCATTACACCGGTCGCGTCGTCGGCGTGCCCGTGCAGGGGCGCGAGAAGTTGCGCCTGCTCGTCCAGCTCTGCAACGACATGTTCGGCCCGGGTAATTGGGTGCTCGAGCGCGCCTATAGCGACCATTACAGCGACATTCCCATGCTCGAGCATGCACACGAGGTCACGGTCGTCGACCCGGACAAGAAGCTCGAGCGCATCGCCAAGAGGCGTGGCTGGGAGATTGTCGACTGGGATTCGTGATCATGGATCTCTCGGCTGCAAGGCTCGACGCATTCACCGAGACCGTCTGGGAGCAGGGGCGCGAGCTCTATCGCGACCTGCCCTGGCGCAATACCTACGATCCCTATGCAATCTTTCTTTCCGAGGTCATGCTCCAACAGACCCAGGTCTCGCGCGTCATGGGCCGCTGGGAGCAGTGGCTCGACACGTTTCCGACCATCGCCGACCTCGCCGCTGCACCATTGCCGCCGGTACTCGAGTTGTGGCAGGGCATGGGCTATAACCGCCGAGCGCTCAACCTCAAGCGCTGCGCCGAGGAAGTCGTCGCCACGTATGGCGGCGAGATCCCGAGCGACAAGAAGGCGCTGTTGGCCTTGCCCGGCATCGGCCCTTCGACATCTGCAGGTGTGCGCATATTTGCATTCCAGCAGCCTGACATGTACCTCGAGACGAACGTACGCGCCGTGTTCATCCACGAGTTCTTCGACGAGCACGAAGTCGTGAGCGACAAGCAACTCATCCCGCTCGTCGAGGCGACCTGTCCCGCCGACGAGCGCGTGCGCGATTGGTACTACGCTCTGCTCGACTATGGTGCGCACCTGAAGAAGACGATGGTCAACCCCACGCGCAAGAGCAAGCACTACACGCGCCAGTCCAAGTTCGAGGGAAGCCATCGGCAAAAGCGCGCCTATCTGCTGCGGCGCGTCATAGACGATGCCCTGACGAGCGAGGAGCTGGCGCGTGACCTAGCGCAAAGCGAGCAGGAGGCGGGGCGCGAGGCACCTTCGCTCGAGGAGACCCGCGCCATACTCGCCGAGCTCGAACGCGAGGGTTTCATCGTGCGTCAGGGGGATGCGTGGCTGTGCGCGGAATAGCCGAAGGCGCAGCTGTGCTAGAATGCCCAGTCAACGCAAGCTAAACGAAGGTATTCACGTACATGTCTCAATGCAAACCGACTTACGCATTTCTTGGTCCCATCGGAACCTTTTCCGACATGGCGGTGCGCGCGCTCGTCGAGCGCGGCTCGCTGCCCGCCGATTACGAGCCGCTGCCCTGCGAATCGCTCCCCGAGGTCTTCGAGGCCGTCGAGCGCGGCAAGGCGGAGTACGGCATCGTCCCCATCGAGAACTCGCTCGAGGGTTCGGTCACGGCCGTCCTCGACGCGTTTGCCTTCACCTCGCGCGCGGAGATTCTGGGAGAAATCGCCATCGACATCCACCAGGCGCTCCTGCTCAATCCGGATGCCACGCTCGATGATGTGACGACCATCGCCTCGCACACCCAGGGCATCGGGCAGTGCCGTCGCTGGATTAACCAGAACCTTCCCGGACGCCAGCTGCGTCTCGCCAATTCGACGGCCGCAGCCGCCGAGATGGCCGCCGCCGACAAGACCGTCGCCGCCATTGCAGCGCCGCTTGCCGCCGAGATCTGCGGCATCAACGTCTACGAGGAAGCCATCGAGGACAACCTGAGCAGCCAGACGCGTTTCGTCATCATCGGCAAGGGCCCGGTCGCGCACGAGGGTCCGGGCAAGAGTACGCTCGCGCTCTTCATGAACGCCGACCGTCCGGGCACGCTGCAGATGATCCTGTCGGAGCTCTTCTTCGCCGGCGTCAACCTCACGATGGTCCAGTCGCGCCCGACCAAGCAGGACCTGGGCGACTACATGTTCTTCATGGATATCGACGGATACGCCGACGATCCCAATATCCAGATCGCGCTCAACTGCCTGCGCATGAAGATGCGCGAGGTCAAGGTCATCGGCTCGTATCCACGCAGCGTCTGAGAATGCCGTATACTTACCCACATGCAAACGTGGATACACTACTTGCTAATCTTTGCCATTGCCTTTGCCGCGACGGCCGCCTTCGTTCCTCCCGTCAGGCGCTTCGCGACGGCACGTGGCATCGTCGATGAGCCCGGTCCGCGCCGCGTCAATCGCAGGCCCGTTCCGCGCATGGGCGGCATCGCCATGTTCGGCGGTCTGCTCGTCGCCATCATCATCGAATACATCGGCGAGCGCACCGGCTTCTGGAACGGCCCCCTCTACATTCCGGGCGAGGTGAACATCAGGTCCCTCGGCGTGCTCATCGGGCTTGCCTTCATCGTGATCGTGGGCATCATCGATGACGTGCGCAACCTCGGGGCGGGCGTGAAGTTCGTCGGCCAGGTGATCGCGTCATGCATCATCGCGGGTACGGGCACGGTTCTGCATGCGTTTCAGATTCCCGGTTCCGCGCTTGTCATCGACTTCGGGATTTGGGCCTATCCCATCACGGTCATATACCTCGTCTGCTTCATCAACATCATCAACCTCATCGACGGCCTCGACGGCCTGGCCGCTGGCATCACGGGCATGGCGGCAATCACGCTCTTCATCATGTTCATGACGCTGCAGCAGACCGAGGCCGCGCTGCTCGCGGCAATCACCGCTGCGGTGGCCGGTGCCTTTCTCATCTATAACTTCTACCCGGCAAGCATCTTCATGGGCGATTCCGGCTCGATGCTACTCGGCTTGCTACTCGGCTCGGTCTCCCTGGTGGGCACCACGCGCCTGCTTTCGGTGACGCTGCTCATCGTTCCCATCATCGTGGCGCTCATCCCCATCATCGACACGGCTGCTGCCATCGTGCGTCGCCTGCGCAAGCACGAGTCGATCGCCACGCCCGATGCCGGCCACATTCACCACCGCCTGCTCCTGCGCGGCTACTCGCAGCGCAAGGCGGTGCTGCTCATCTACTTGTGGACGGCCATACTCTGCATCGGCACCCTGCTCATGTGGGTGCTCGGCGGCGCGGCCAAGCTGGTGATCTTCATCTTGCTGCTCATCGCCTCGGCCATCATCGTCTATAAGATCGGCCTGTTTGATCCGGTGCGCCAGCGTCACGGCCGCGGTGACGTCGTGTACGACACCAATGGCATCGATCCCGAACACGAGCCACCCCATGACGAGCACCCCGGAGCATAGCAACACCCCTGATCTGCGCGAGCAGCTCAAGAGCGTGCCCGAGAGCCCGGGCTGCTATTTGTGGAAGAACGCCGAGGGCGAGATACTCTACGTCGGCAAGGCCGTTGACCTGCGCGCGCGCATGATGCAGTACGTCTCCGGGCAAGACGAGCGCCTCAAGATCCCGTTCATGATGGAGCAGGTCGCCTCCTTCGACTACATCGTGGTGAACAACGAGACCGAATCCCTCGTGCTCGAGAAAAACCTCATCCAGCAGTACAACCCGCCCTTCAACGTCGACTATCGCGACAACAAGAGCTATCCGTTCATCGCCATCACCAAGAGCGCGGCCTATCCGGCCATCAAGTTCACGCGCGAGAAGCACAAGAGCGGCACGCGCTACTTCGGGCCCTACACCGATGCGCGGGCGGCGCGCGAGACCATCGACACCGTGCGGCGCATCGTGCCCATCTGCGCGGTGACCTGCGAGCAATACCGCAAGATGACGCGCATGATCGAGGCGGGGCGTTGGCCGACGCCCGACGACAAGGCCTGTTTCGCCTATCACATCGGCAAGGGCACGGGGCCGTGCTGCGCGGCCATCACGCCCGAGGAATACGCTCCGCTCGTCGCTCGCGTCGAGCGCTTTCTGGCTGGCGAGCGCGATGAGTTCGTGGGCGAGCTCGAGGCCGAGATGAAGGAGGCGGCAGCCGAGCTCGACTTCGAGCACGCCGCCCGTGCGCGCGATCGCCTCGAGGCCACCAAGGCGCTGCAGGAAAAGCAGAAGGCGGTGCTCTCGCGTCCGCTCAACATCGATGTCATCGGGTTCTTCCGCGAGGAGACCATTGCCGCCGCTCACGTCTTCGTCGTGCGTAACGGCCGCATCATCATCAGCAACGACTTCGTGCTCGACAAGGGCCTCAACGTCCCCGAGGCAGACCTCGTGGGCCAGTTTCTCTCCAAGTACTATGACCAGACGACCGAGTTGCCGCACGAGGTGGTCATCGCCGAGCACCTGCCCGAAGAAGTGACGCGTCCGCTCGAGCAATGGCTCACCGAACGGCTCGCGAGCCCGCATGGCGCCAAAGTGCACGTCGTCGTGCCCGAGCGCGGCGAGCGCAGCCAACTACTCGAGCTCGCGGCGCTCAATGCCAAGCACGCGCTCATGCGTCATAAGATGCGCACGCGCTACGACGAGGAGCGCATCGATTTGGCGTTGCTGCAGCTCGAAAGCGCGCTCGCGCTACCCGAGCCGCCCATGCGCATCGAGTGCTTCGACATCTCGACCATCCACGGCAACTACTCGGTTGCCTCGATGGTCGTCTTCACGGGCGGCAAGCCCGACAAATCGCAGTACCGCCGCTTCAAGATTCGCAAGGAATACGGTGAGGCAAACGACTTTGCCATGATGAGCGAGGTGCTGCGTCGCCGCTATGCGCCCGAGCGCATGGAAGACGAGCGCTTTGGCAGCCGCCCTGACCTGCTCATACTCGACGGCGGCAAGCCACAGCTCACGGCTGCCATCAACGAGCTATCCGAGCTCGGTCTTGACATCCCCATGGCAGGCCTGGCCAAGAAGGACGAGGAGCTCTACGTACCCTGGGACGATACGGGCCCGGTCGTGCTGCCAAGCGGCAGCCCCTCGCTCTACCTCGTCAAGCACGTGCGTGACGAGGCGCACCGCTTCGCTATCACCTTCCATCGCGAGCTGCGCGACAAGGGCATGGTCGCCTCCATCCTCGATGACGTGCCCGGCTTGGGTCCCAAGCGCCGCAAGCAGCTCCTCAAGCACTTCGGCAGCGTCAAGCGCATGCGCGAAGCAAGTCTTGAGGAGATCGAGGCCGTGCCGGGTATACCCAAGCAGGTCGCCGAAGACCTCTACGCCGTCATCCTCGATTTCGACGCCGAGCATGGGTCCGATAGCTAAAAGCGTGACGGTTCGCGCGTGGACAAGCGACGGGCCATCATCACGCACTCGCGGTATACTGTGAGCTCCTGCAATTTCGATAAAGGGGAGTCTTATGGCCCAGCAAGACGCTGTCGAAGAGCTCGATCCATCGACGCTCGGTCCCGACCTCATCGTTATCACGGGCATGTCCGGCGCGGGCCGTACCGAGGCCATGCACACCTTCGAGGACCTTGGCTATTTCTGCATCGACAATCTGCCGCCGTCGCTACTCCTTAATCTCGTGAGTCTCGCCGGTCTCAACGTCGGTTCCTCGCGCAAGCTCGCCGTCGTGTGCGATCTGCGCGCCCAGGAGTTCTTCCCGGAGCTCGCTCGCGAGCTCGACAAGCTCGACGAGATGGGCATTACCACCAAGGTGCTCTTTCTCGATTCGACAGATGAGCAACTGTTGAATCGTTACAAGGCGACGCGCCGCCGTCATCCGCTTTGCGAGGGCAACATGTCGATTCTCGATGGCATTCGCAAAGAGCGCAGCCTGCTCGCCGAAGCGCGTGATCAGGCCGACTACGTGCTCGACACGAGCATCACGCGCCCCCAGGAGACTCGCGCCAAGATTCGTGCGCTTTTTGCCTCCGAAAACGATCTCGACGAGATGCGCATCTCGGTTTACTCCTTCGGTTTCAAGCATGGTGCTCCCATCGATGCCGATATCGTCATCGATGTGCGCTTCTTGCCCAACCCCTACTACGATAAGAAGCTACGTACCAAGACGGGTCTTGATCACGAAGTCTCCGAGTTCGTGCTCGGACAGCCCGAGACGGAGCGTTTCCTCACGCGCTGGTACGCGTTGCTCGACGACATCATTCCCGGCTACATCCAGGAGGGCAAGCAGTACCTCACCATCGGCGTGGGTTGCACGGGCGGTCAGCACCGCAGCGTCGCACTTGCCACCGTGACTGGCCAACATCTCTCCCAGGCGGGCTATCGCGTGAACACCACCCATCGCGACTTGGCGCTCGCCGAGGTCAACTAGGAGGCTGTCATGAATCGAACGAACGCTGTTGTCATAGGCGGCGGCACGGGCGCGCCTGCCTCCATCCGCACTCTGCTCGACATGGGCTGCAAGGTTTCCTCGGTCGTGGCCATGGTCGATGACGGTGGCTCCACCGGCATCTTGCGCGAGCGCGGCGGCGTGATCCCGCCCGGTGACATCCGCAAGTGCATCAGCGCGATGTCGGCAAACTATGACGGCATTCTCGCGCGCGCCTTTCGTCATCGCTTCGATTACCTCGACAATCACTCGCTTGGCAACCTCATCCTCACGGCCATTGCCGACGAGACCAATTCCTTCCCCGATGCGATTCGCGTGTGCGAGGGCCTCATCGAGGCGCGTGGCCACGTGTATCCTTCGACCCTGCACGACGTGAGCCTCTACGGCCTGACCAACGACGGCACCGAGCTCGAGGGCCAGGCGGTCATCAGCGATGCCGATTGCAGCATGCGCTACGTCTCGCTGCATCCGGCTGATGCCCAGGCCTATCCGGCGGCGCTGCGCGTCATACGCGAGGCGAACTTCATCGTGCTCGGTCCGGGCTCGCTGTTCACCTCGATCATCCCCAACCTGCTCGTCCCTGGCGTCGTCGAGGCGATACGCGAGGCGCATGACCGCAAGGACGACCCCGCATGCACGGTGTTCGTCTGCTCGCTTGCCGACATGCAGGGCGAGACCTGGGGCATGAACTGCTACGACTACGTCGACGCGCTCACGCGCCATGGCATGCGCGGCCTTCTCGACATCGCGCTCATCCACCGCAACGCCGAGTCGAGCCCGATGGCAAGCGGCGTCTTTCCCACGCTCACCGATTACTCCGATGCGCGCAAGTACACGAGGGGACGCAGAGCGGGCAAGCTCGCCCATGTCGAGGCAAGCGACGAGCTCGTGAACAAGGTCAAGGAGCTTGGCGTGCAGCCCATGGTGCGCGATCTTGTCGATCCGGTACGTCCCACCTGGCATGACCGCGAGAAGCTCGCCAAGGCGTTTCAGGAGGTGCTGGCGGCGTGTCATTCACGTCAGAGGTGAAAGACGAGCTGTCTCGCATCGAGCCAACGTGCTCCCAATGCGACCGCGCCGAGCTTTCCGCGCTCATTCGCATCGAGGGTACGCTCACCATCAGCGGCGATGGCCCGCGTCTCGAGCTTGCGACCGAGACGGGAAGCGTCGCGCGCACGGCAATCCGCCTGCTCCACAGCGTCTACGAGCTCGCCACCAACCTCACCGTGCGCCGTAGCATCTTGCACAAGACGCATAACTACCTCATCACCGTGCCGCCGCAGGCCGGGCTCACCGATGCCCTGCACGACATGGGCATTCTGGGTGCGTCGGGCTTCGAGGGAGGCATCCGCCCCGAGCTCGTCGAGAACGCCTGCTGCGCCGGAGCCTATCTGCGCGGCGCGTTTCTGGGTGGCGGCTACATCGCCGACCCGCGTGGCGCCTTTCACTTCGAGCTGGCCGGCCCGTCCGAGGAGCTCATCGCTGCCTGTCTCGAACTCATGCGCGAGCATGGCATACGCGCGCGCTACATCCGCCGTCACAACATGTACGTGATATACATAAAGGGTATCGAGCAGATCATTGCATTGCTTGCCTTCATAGGCGCGCATCAAAGCGCGCTTGCCATCGAGAACGCACGCGTCATCAAGTCGGTGCGCAACGACACGAATCGCAGGGTCAATGCCGAGATAGCCAACCAGGTCAAATCGACGAAGGCATCGCTGCAGCAAATCGAGTGCATTCGTCGTCTCGTCGGGCAAAAGGGCATCGAGGCGATTCCCGAATCGCTGCGCGAGGTCGCCCTGTTGCGCATCAAGCACCCGGACGCCACGGTCAAGGAGCTTGGCGAGCTAGCTGACCCACCGCTGTCCAAGAGCGCGGTGTATCACCGCATGCGACGCATCGCGGCGATGATTGACGACAATGAGGGGTAACGCTCCCGTATAATGGCTGAAACGCATCAGGGCTCAGGAGAAAGGGCATGACACATGGGTGAGGCACTGGAGAAGGCGAAGAAGGCGCGCATCGCGTCGCGTGAGCTGGCGAAGACGAGCTCGCAGCAGCGTTGCGACGCGCTCAACAGGATGGCCGACGCACTCGTCGAACATGCCCCGGAGATCCTCGCGGCCAACGAGGCCGATATGGATGCGGCCCGCGAGAAGGGGACGCCCGGCCCGCTGCTCGATCGCCTCATGCTCTCGAATGAACGTATCGACGGTATTGCAGATGGCCTGCGCCAGGTCGCGGCCCAGCCCGAGGTGCTTGGCGAGGTCCTCGAGGGAAGCGAACTCTACAACGGCTTGCGCATGATCAAGTACCGCGTGCCCCTCGGCGTCGTCGCGATGATCTACGAGGCACGACCCAACGTCACCGCCGATGCCGCCGGCCTGTGCATCAAGACGGGCAACGCCTGTATCCTGCGCGGCGGCAGTCTTGCCCAGCATTCCTGCCTTTCCATCTCGCACGTACTTTCGCAGGCGGCGGCCAGCGTTGGCTTGCCTGCCGATTGCATCCAGAGCATCGAGGACCCGAGCCGCGAGGCAACCAATGAGCTCATGAGCCTCGCCGGCCTGGTTGACGTGCTCATCCCGCGTGGCGGTGCGGGCCTCATCCAGCACTGCGTGAAGAACGCGACCGTTCCCGTCATCGAGACCGGTACGGGCAACTGCCACGTCTACATCCACGCGCAGGCAAACCCCGCCTATGTCGAGCCCATCATCATGAACGCCAAAACCCAGCGTCCTGGCGTTTGCAACGCCTGCGAGAGCCTGCTCATCGACGAGGAGGTCGCCGAGGTCTTTCTCCCGACACTGCTCATGGCACTCGCACGCGCGGGCGTGACCATCCATGCCGATGCGCCGGCTGCCGCCATCGCCGCGGCACATGGCGTCGAGGTCGTCGCGGCGACCGACGAGGATTGGGGTACCGAATATCTCGACATGGAGATAAGCGTCAAGTGCGTGACGGGCGTCGATGAAGCAATTGCGCATATCAACGCATATGGCACGGGACATTCCGAGAGCATCATCTCCCAGGACGTGAGCGCCGTCGATCGTTTCCAGCGCGAGGTCGATGCAGCGGTCGTCTATGCCAACGCCTCGACGCGCTTTACCGATGGCGGCGAGTTTGGCCTGGGCGCCGAGATCGGCATCAGCACGCAGAAGCTGCATGCACGTGGCCCCATGGGGGCGGCTGCCCTCACGTCGGTCAAGTATCTCGTGAGCGGCGAGGGCCAGGTCAGAGGCTAGAACGTGCGCGAACGCATCGGCATCATGGGCGGGACCTTCGATCCCGTGCACAACGGGCATCTCGTCATCGCGAAAAGCGTCGCCGAGCAGCTTGGCCTTGACCGCGTGCTCTTCATCCCCGCGGGCAATCCCAATTTCAAGCAGGGGCAAAGGCTCGCCTCGGCAGCCGACCGCGCGCACATGGTCGAGCTTGCCATCGAAGGCGAAGCGCTCTTCGAGCTCGACCTGCGCGAGGTCGAGCGGCCTGGCATCACCTATACGGCTGACACGCTTGAAGAGCTCGCGCAGTGCTACGAAGGCACCCAACTCTTCTTCATCATGGGCACCGATTCTGCCATCACGCTGCCCGATTGGAAGCGCGCGGCTGACGTGGCGCGCCTGTGCACGATCGTCGTGGCGAAGCGCCCGGGGCAGTCAACGCAGCAGGTGCGCGATGCGCTTGCGGCAAGCTCCATCGATTTCGACATCGTCTATCTCGACGTTCCCCAAGTCGATGTATCCTCGACCCAGCTGCGCGAGCAGATCGCACAGGGGCAGGATGTGAGCGATATGATTCCTCCTTCCGTCGCGGCGTTTCTCGCCGAGACGGGGCTGTACCAGAGCATGCAAGGCTGAAAGAGAGACAAAACGTGAAGAAAGACAAGAAGCTTCTGAAGCGCGTGACCAAGGCGGTGGACAAGCGCCTGTCGGGCAAACGCCTCGATCACGTGCATTCGGTATCCAAGTGCGCTGCCAAGCTTGCGCGCATGTACGGAGTAGACGAATACGATGCGCGCATCGCGGGGCTGCTGCATGACTGGGACAAGCTGCTGACCGACGACGAGCTTCCGGCGCGCCTCGACGAGCTGGGCATCGAGCGCCCCGAGCACATCGAGTACCTGTATCCCGTGCTGCATTCCTTCACGGGTGCCGCGGCCGTCAAGCGCGAGTTTCCCGAGCTGAGCGATGAGATCATCAGCGCCATCCGCAAGCACACGCTCGGAGACTTCGAGATGAGCGACCTGGACATCATCATCTTCACCGCCGACATGATCGAGCCGCTTCGGCAGACCAAGGGACGTCCGCAGATCAAGCGTCTGCGCAAGATGGCGGGCAAGGTTCCGCTCGACGAGCTCTACTTCGAGGCCTACGCGACCACGATGGTCTCGCTCATCGAGCGCAAGCGCTTCATCGACCCAATCGCACTCGACATCTGGAACAGCCTGGTCGAGCGTCACCATCCCATCGACAAGTCGCGTCAGGGCGACCCCGACGTCGTCTTGTAATACAATTCGCTATCATTGACGCAAGCAAACTTGCACGTCCGTAAAGGGGGCACGTTGACCGAGCACAGCGCATTCAAGGAGCAGGCACTCGTTGCCGCGCGCGCCATCGACGAGAAGAAGGGAACCGATATCGTCATCCAGGACGTGTCAGACCTTCTCAACGTCACCGACTATTTCGTCATCTGCACCGCGGCGAACAATCGTCGCGTCGACGCGATTGCCGAGGAGGTCGAGGAGCAGCTCTTCAAGGAGTTCGGCGTCAAGCCCGTGAGCATCGAGGGCCTCGATGAGAGCGAGTGGGTGCTCATGGATTACGGCCCCATCGTCGTGCACATCTTCCAGCCCGGCCCACGCGACTATTACCGCCTCGAACAGCTTTGGGATGCGGCTCCGACCGTGGACGTCGCGCTCGCCGGTATCGAGGATCCCGTCTACACCGAGCGCATCGCGCATCTGCTCGAGCGCGCTGACGCGAATGCCCAGGACGCGGCAAGCGAGGAATAGCCCATGAGTGCGAGGACGGTCTGCGCGGCGCTCGTCTGCAAGGCGACGTACCATATGCTGCGCCTGCTCGGGCGCGGTGGCACCTCACTGCCGGGCAAGCTCGCGCTCAAGATCGATCCGGAGTACCTGCACGAGCTGAGCCGTGGCGTGCGCACCATCGTCATCACGGGCACCAACGGCAAGACGACGTCCACGCATATCGTCGCCCAGGCGCTCGAGAACATGGGCGAGCAGGCCTTCTACAACCGCAGCGGCGCGAACCTCATCCAGGGCATCACGACCGAGTTCGCCATCCGCTCCAGCATCACCGGCAAGCCACGCTACAAGCTTGCCGCCATCGAGTGCGACGAGGGCGCATTGCGCCGCGTCTGCAAGCAGCTTGACCCGGACGTGCTCGTCATCACGAACGTCTTTCGCGACCAGCTCGACCGCTATGGCGAGGTCACTCATACGCTCGAGAACATCATGGCAGGCGTGACGAACTCCCCGCATGCGACGCTGTGCCTCAACGCCGACGATTCCATGGTCGCCTCCATTGCCCAGAAGGTCGATAACGAGGTGATCTTCTACGGGGTGAGCTGCGAGATTTATCCCGAGCGCGTATCCGACCTCTCAGACGCGACGCATTGCATCAGGTGCGGATCCGAGTACGAATACGACTACGTCACGTTTGCGCATCTGGGCGGGTTTCGCTGCCCGGCCTGCGGCTATGCTCGTCCCACTCCCATGGTCGCGGTGGAAAGGATACTCGAGCGCCGAAGCGATAGCTGCGTGCTCGAGATCAGCGTCGATGGCGTGAGCTCGGTCGTGCCGGTCGACGTGCCCGCGAGCTACGATATCTACAATTGCGCATGCGTTGTCGCGGGCCTTCTGGCCTTCGGCTTCCCCAAGGAACGGGCTTTCGAGGCGCTTGGCAAGTTCAAGCACGGCTTTGGCCGCTCCGAGGTCTTCGACGTGAACGGCACCAAGGTGCGCCTCATGCTCATGAAGAATCCCGCGGGCTGCAACCAGATCATCAACCTGCTCCTCAACGAGACTGACGAGGACATGGGCCTCGTGTGCATCCTCAACGACCAGGAATGCGACGGCACGGACGTCTCGTGGATCTACGACGCCGGCTGGGAGGCGATTTGCGCGCACAAGAGCACCGCTATCTGCAGCGGTGATCGTGCCGAGGACATGGCGCTGCGCCTCAAGTACGCTGGCATGCCCGCGTCAGGCATTCGCATCGTGCACGACTACGGCGCGCTCATCGACGAGCTCGGACGCATGGACCATTCCGTGACCGTCGTCGCCAACTACTCGGCGATGCTCGGCTTTCGCGCTAAGGCCGCAAGCGTGCTCGGCCTTGCAGGATTTTGGGAGGGCTAGGGCATGGCCGACGAGAAGATGCACATCACGATCGGGCACCTCTACCCCGATCTCCTCAATCTCTACGGGGATCGTGGCAACACGATCACGCTTGCCAGGCGTTGCGAATGGCGCGACATCGACGCGCGCGTAATCGACCTAGGTGCCGGCCAGGACGCCGACTTCGAGGACATCGACCTCTTCTTCATCGGCGGCGGTCAGGACTTCGATCAGCGTACCCTGCTCGCCGATTTGGGTGTGGGCGTCGCGGGCTCGAAGGCGACTCGCCTGCAGCAGTCCATCGAAGCTGACGTTCCCGTGCTCGCGATATGCGGTGGCTACCAGATTCTCGGTGAGTACTACCTCGACCACGAGGGACAGATGGCGAAGTTCATCGGCGTGCTTCCCATGTACACCGAGGCGGGTGATACGCGCCTCATCGGCAATATCGCCTTCCGCGCAGATGCCATCGAGGGGGCGCCCGTGGTCATCGGATTCGAGAACCACGCGGGTCGCACGCATTTGCGAGAGGGCGCGATTCCGCTCGGTACGGTGCTGAAGGGCTATGGCAACAACGGCGAGGACGGCACCGAGGGGCTGCGCTATCGCAACGTCATCGCGACCTACAGCCACGGCCCGCTGCTGCCCAAGAATCCGCGAATCGCGGATACGCTCATCGAACTCGCGTTGCGCCGTCGCTATCCCGAGGCGAAACTTCAGCCGCTTGATGACGCGCTCGAAAACGCCGCACATGATACTATGGAGCAAAGACTAATCTCATAGTCGCTTAATCGGAGGGGAACCATGGAGCAGACCAACTACAGCGGAAGGTACTTCCGCACGAGCTACGGCGATATCAAGGGGTCGAAGGGCTGGTTCGGCAAGATCTGCCTGCTCGGCCTCATCGAGTTCATTCCCATCTTCGGTCAGATGACCGTATATGGCTATGCGTGGGAGTGGGCGCATAAGGCCGCCTGGGGTGTCGACACGCCCATGCCCAAGAAGATCTACAGCCGTCCGGGCAGCAAGATGCTGCGCTGGGGTTGGTTCGCGCTCGTCATCGCGTTTCTCATCGCGCTCATCCCGGGCATCGTCATGTCGATTGGCAGCTGGCTCAGCTCGATGGGCATGGAAACCGGCATCTACACGGCAACAGGCCGCTACATGGTGGTCACGCCGGGCAACTTCGGCTTTGCCGCCCTCGGTTGGGTCGTCAACGTCATCGGCATCGTACTCGCCGTCTTCGCCTGCGTCATCAGCTGGGTGGGCACCATCCGCATGACCATGTACGATCGTCTTGGCACGGGCTTGCAGCTCGGCAAGATCTGGGC
Organism: uncultured Coriobacteriia bacterium; assembly: GCA_902478425.1. Lineage (GTDB taxonomy): Bacteria > Actinomycetota > Coriobacteriia > Coriobacteriales > QAMH01 > QAMH01. The sequence continues at coordinate 17,734 of CABSKV010000001.1, forward strand.
CATGATCAAACAGGACTTCGGTGGCATCATGCGCATCTTCGGTATGGTGATTCTCTTCGAGATCGTCGGCGGCATCATCATCGGCATCATCGTGGCAATCATCCTCGCGCTCGTGCTTGGCGCGACGCTTACCCCGATTATCATCATGGCGAGTAGCGGCGGTTATTCCGATTCCGCCATTGTCGGCTACCTCGTGACGCTCGTCATGACCATGCTGCCGCTGTTCCTTCTGATCTCCTACGTCTGGTTCGTCTACTCCGTGTTCGTCCAGCTACTGCTTGCCAGGGCCGTCGGTTACTGGACGCGCCAGTTCAACGTGGCTGCTTGGGGCACCAAGGACGATCCGCTGCCCTTCGAAGTTGCAGGCGGTCAGCCCGATGCGCCGCGTCCTCCGCACGCACCTGCGGGCGCTCCTGAGGCTCCTGCGCCGCCCGCGGGCGAGCCGGTGAACGCTGCCGTAGCTCCCGAGGCCCCAGTCGAGGTTCCTCCTGCGCTCAATCCGGTCGATGTCGCCGAGGCACTTGACGCCGAGCCTGAGCTGCCTGCATCCGATGCGGCTGATGGCAACGTGAGCGATGAGGCAACGCATGTCGACGTCGTTGATCCTGGGCTGGCAGAGCCCGAGGAGGCAGCGGCTGGCATTATCGCCGCGGAAGAAGATGCGGAACATCCTGAGGCTGCACTCGAAACGGGTAATGACGCAAAGGATGCGGATGCGTCGCCGTTTATCGATGATGTCGATCCCAACCTTGTCGCCTCCGAAGAAGAGGAGATGACGGAGCGTCAGTCTGAGGACAAGCTCTAGAGGGCAAAAGCGCCATCCGCTTAGCATATTTTTATTGCTTTCATGTCGCACCACGAGTATTCTTAACGGGTTCGCTTTCAGAGCCCCGTGAAACTCTGTGATTGAACAACATGGTAGTTTAGTTGGAGGAACACACGTGAAGACCTACTATGCGAAGCCCGGCGAAGTCCAGCGCGAGTGGCTTCTGGTCGATGCGACCGACATGACCCTTGGTCGTCTTGCTTCCGCCGTTGCGCAGATCCTGCGCGGCAAGAACAAGCCGACCTACACGCCGCATGTTGATACGGGCGATTTCGTGATCGTCGTCAACTGCGACAAGATCAAAGTGACTGGCGCCAAGGTCACCGACAAGGTGTACACCCGCATCACGGGTTATCCCGGCGGCGTGCGTCAGGAGACCTTCCAGGAGGCAATGGAGAAGCATCCCGAGCGCGTCATCGAGCACGCCGTCAAGGGCATGCTCCCCAAGAACACGCTCGGACGTCAGATGGGCAAGAAGCTCAAGGTCTATGCAGGCCCCGAGCATCCGCATCAGGCGCAGAATCCCCGCAAGATTGACCTGGAGGCATAACCCATGGCAGATACCAAGAAAGAAGCCATCTACTATGGCACCGGTCGCCGCAAGAACGCCGTAGCGCGCGTTCGCCTCGTTCCCGGCACCGGCAAGGTCACCGTCAACAAGCGCGATGCCGAGGACTACTTCGGCCGCAAGGCGCTCGTCGAGTACGCGACCTCTCCCTTCACCGTGACGGGTACCGCCAAGCACTTCGACGTCATCGCCACCCTCAATGGCGGCGGCATCTCGGGCCAGGCTGGCGCCCTGCGCCACGGCATCGCCCGCGCCCTGCTCGAAGCCGGCGATTATCGTGCCGAGCTCAAGAAGGCCGGCTTTCTCACGCGCGACCCGCGTATGGTCGAGCGCAAGAAGTACGGTCTCAAGAAGGCCCGCAAGCGCCCGCAGTTCTCCAAGCGCTAAGTTTTGAGAAACATGCATGCAAAAGGGGACTCGCATCGCGAGTCCCCTTTTTGTTGGCTACAGTTCGATCTCCAGCAGCTCCAGCACTGCATCGACCGCATAGGGTACGGCGGCCTTCACCTCGGGTGTCAAATCGATGGTGAAATCCCGCGGGCAGATGTCCCTCTTCTGCACGCCCACGCAACGGATGTCGCAGTCGTGTCCTGCGAGGCGCGCGTTGTTGAGCACGTCCGAGACGCGCATGTCGTGCAGCGAGTGCATGATGCTATAGGCAGCCATATCCTCGGGCGTGAAGGTGTAGCAGGTGCCCGGTGCGGCATCTGCCCCGCAATCCACCGCGTCCACGACGACGAGACGATCGAAGTCGCGTATGTAGGGGATGAGGCTCATGCCCATGGTCCCGGCATCCATGACGGGAATGCGCTTGTCGGCGTCATCCTCGTCATGGGCATCGTATTCGCGGAATGTTTCCATCAGCATGCGCGCATGCTGCTCGTCAAAGGTCTCGCGGGCCGTGTCGTAATCGGTTAGCACCTTGGCCATGTACGAGCCAAAGCCCTCGTCGAGCATGAGCATGTTTCCCACGCAGACGACCATCTGCTTTATATCTTCCACGACATTCCCTTTCTTGCGTTTACATATACGGAGCAAGCTCTGCCGTGAGCTTCTCGACGGATTCGAGCGTGCTCAGCCCATCGAGCGTGACGGTGAGATCGGCCGCCTTCTCGTAGAGCGGTCGCCGCTCCGCATAGAGGTCTTCGAGCGTGCTTCCCCGATGGATGACGACGCCGCGGTCAAGCAGATCCGGCTGCAGGCGACGCGTGATCTCGTCGAGGCTCAAATCGAGGAAGACGATCGTTCCGAGAGCGTGGAGGTTTGCGACGGCCTCGCTTCCGTATACGGCCGAGCCGCCCGTCGCGATGATGTGATGCGCGCAGCTCAAGTTAGCGAGCAGCTTGTTTTCGCAGGCGATGAACCCCTCGATGCCGCGCTCTTCCAGAATCTCCGAGAGCAGCATGTCCTCGCTCTCCTGGATGAGCAAGTCGGTATCGACGAAGCGATAGCCAAGCTTCTTGGCAAGCACGACGCCGAGCGTGCTCTTGCCGGCACCGGGCATGCCAATGAGCGTGATGTTGTCGTTCGTGGCAATGGGCAACGTCTATCCTTCCTCTAGCTTGCGACATTCTAGCGTAATGCGGCAAAAAAGAGGGCCCGCGAAACTCGCGGGCCCTCCAAGCATCGTATGGCGAGAAGCGCCTACTCCTTCTCGAGGACCACCTTGTCCTCCATGACGATAATCTCCTCGTCCATCGGATCGTAGCCGGAGATGTTGTGAGTCTCCAGGCTGTAGGTCAGACCACCATGCGGCTTGGTGCCAAGCAGCATTACCTTGGTCGGATCGATGCCCTCGATGTTGGCGAGGTAGATGTGGATGAGCGTGAAGCAGATGAAGAAGAACATCATGAAGTAGTGAATGACGCGCACCTTCATCAGACCGCCGACGAGCGTGGTGAAGCCAGCGAAGAACGGGATGTTCATCGTCGGCGCCCACAGGCAGAAGCCCGTGTAGCCCATGAAGAAGATGGCCACTGCGATGAGCAGGTAGGACAGCTTCTGCGGCACACCGTACTTGCCGCCCAGCGGATGCTCCTTCTTGAAGAAGAGGTAGTACTTGATCCACGGCCAGAGCTGGTGACGGTTGTCCTTCTGGGGGAAGAACGTGTACATGTCGAGCTTGGTCTCGCGGGTGCCGTAGGCCGGAGCGGACTTCACGAAGCCGGCAGCGACGATACGGAAGACGAGGTTGATGAGAATCACGAACGCGCAGAACATGTGCACGCCACGAGCGACGCCCATCAGACCCGGTACGACCGGGTAGTGGATCTCGATACCCGAAAGGATAAGGAGAAGCATACAGATGAGGTTGACCCAGTGGGTAAAGCGGAAGATGAACGGATGCGCCTCAGGATAGTGTACGAGATGTGCCATGATTATCGACCTCCCCAAGGACTCGTGTGCATCTTGAACTCGCGGCCCGTCTTGGGCTCGACGATGTGGACCGCGCAGGCAACGCACGGGTCATAGCCGTGGACGATGCGCAGCGCGTTGATGGGAGCCTCGATGTTGGCGATGGGCGTACCAAGGAGACCCTGCTCGATGGTGCCAAGCACGCCATGCTCGTCACGCGGCGAGATGTTCCACGTGGTGGGGACGACCTCCTGATAGTGCGTGATGAGGTTGCCGGAAAGCGTCTCGGTGTGGTAGAGAGCGCCACGCGGAGCCTCCCAGAAGCCCTCGCCCAGGCCCGTGTCGCGGACACGCTCGGCGAACCAGGGGTTGCCCTCGATGGCGCCGGCCTCGATGAGACCGAGGAGCTCGATGAGCTCGCCGCACCAGTCGATCATGTAGCCGGCAACGGCGGAAGCCTCGATGGGGCGGGCGGCCAGACGGCCGAGCGCGGAGTTGAGGGACATGATGCTGCTTGCGTCAACCGGAAGCTTCAGGCCCGTGAGAACGGCATTGACACCCGCGATGATCTCGGGGTTGCCGCTCATGTAGGAGACGAGCACGCGAGCGAGCGGGCCGACCTCCATGGGCTCGCCGTTGTAGCGCGGAGCCTTGGACCAGGTGTACTTGTCGTTGACGATCTCGGCAGCGGCATCCTTGTAGTAGCCGGGGAACTTCTCGGGAAGCTCGGTCACGCCGACCGTGGGATGCAGCGGCTCGCCGCTGTCCTTGTAGTAGGCATGCGTCGTGCCCTCGGTGATGTAGGCACCGTCGAACTGCTCGAGCACGGGGGCGCCGCTCTTCATGCGGACGATGCCCGCGGGGAAGAAGCGGTCGTCGAGCTCGCGCGACGGACGGTCGAAGACGCCGTAGGCCATGAAGTTGCCATGCTTGTTGTTGCCGATGGTCACGACATCGTTGAGGTAGACGCTCGCGATGGCGATGGCATCGGGGATCATGACGTTGTCGACCCAGTCCTTGAGTTTCTTGGCGCGGAACAGGATGTCGTCGAGCTTCTCGACGCTCGGATACCAGGCGGTGCCACCGGGGATCGAGGTCTGGACGTGCGGCATCTTGCCACCGATGATCGCGGAGATCTCGTCGGCGGTTGCCTGCATGTCGATGGCCTCGATGTAGTGGGCCGTGGCGATGAGGTCGACCTCAGCCGGAAGCTTGTAGGCCTCGGGAGCCAGGCCGTCCATGAACCAGCCGCCGGACAGCCAGGAGTACTGGCCGTTCTCGGCAAACTTGACGAGACGATCCTTGAGAGCCGCGAAGTCGGTCTGGGCAAGGCCCAGCGTCTCGCACAGCTCGTAGGTCTTCTTGATGTCAGCCTCGACTGCGTGCAGCGGGTTGACGTAGTCAAGTGCGCTCAGCTGATAGAACCACAGGATGTGGCTGTGCATGAACTGCGCACCCTCGATGAGGTTGCGGACCAGGCGACCACCGTTGGGAATCTGGATGCCGTAGGCTTCCTCAGCCGCGAAGACGGAGGTGTGGCAGTGGGAGACGGGGCAGACGCCGCAGACGCGCTGGGCGAGCATGGCCGCGTCATAGGGATCGCGTCCCTCGGCGATGAGCTCGAGGCCGCGGAACAGACCGCCGGAAACCCAAGCGTCGGTGACGACGCCGTTCTCGACTTCCATCTCGACGCGCAGATGGCCCTCGATGCGGTCAACCGGATCGATAATAGAATGCTTAGCCATGTTTACTCACCCTCCTCGATGTCAACGATGACCTGCTCTTCGACGACAGGTACGGTGGAGGGCTCCTTCTTGCCGTGCTTGATATCCCACTCGCGCTCCTTCTCGAACGGAGCACCGCCCTTGGTACGGCCCGTGGCCTTCATGCCGATGCCGTGGATGACGAGGGCGGCGGTCAGAAGACCGGTGACGCCAAGCGCGATCGGGGTCGGCTGGAAGGCGATGCTGCCGAGCCTGAGGGTCTTGAGGCGACCCAGGAACGGGGAGTCGACGTCAATCCAGTTGCGGACCGTGGTGCGAGGATCGCCATTGCAGCAGCCGATGCAGGGAGCGCCGGAGGCGACGCACCAGCTCACGCGGCGGTTCCAGCGAACCTGTGGGCAGTTGGCCTTGGTCTGCGGACCCTTGCAGCCCAGAGCGTACAGGCAGTAGCCCTTGGCCTCTTCCTCGCTACCGAACTCGTAGACGAACTCGCCGTTCTCGAAGTGACCACGACGCTCACAGTTGTCATGGATGGTCTGGCCATACATGTTGGACGGCATGTTGAACTCGTTGAGGCCGGCAACAACGGACTCGGGGCCCAGCAGCAGGTACTGGACGATGACCGCGACCAGGTTGGCGGGATTGACAGGACAAGAGGGAAGGTTGACGACCGGAGTCGACACGCCATTGTCCTTAAGGTACTTCTGGATACCCTCGGCATCGCCCGGGTTGGGGTATGCCGCGCAGAAGCCACCGTCGACGGCGCAGGAGCCTGCGGCGATAACGACAGCTGCGTCCTTGCAGGTGTGGAGCAGATGGCTCTCGTGCGGAGCGCAGGTGGGGGCACCGGCGATGCGCAGGATCTCACCATCGTAGCGGGTCATGACGGCGCCCTCGATGACGACGACGTACTTGCCCTTGGCTGCCTCGATCGTCTCCTCGCGGGCCTCTTCGAGGGAGTAGCCAGCGGCGGCGGAGAGGGTCTCGGCGTAGTTGAGCGCGAGATACTCGAGGATCAGCGTAGCCGGATCGGGATTGTCAGCCTGCGCAAAGGACTCGGTGCAGCCGGTGCAGGAGCCAAGCTCCATCCAGATGACCGGCGCGAGACCGCCTTCGCCCAAACCTCCATCCGTACCGATGAGGGAGTTGCTCTCGATGGCTTCAGCAACGTCAGCAGCCGTTACGCCTTCAATGCCGATTGCAGCTGCAATCGTGCCACAGAAGCCGAGAAAGGCGCGACGTGTCAAACCACGCGACTCAAGCGACTCGATAAACGAATCTTGCATAGATACCTCCATCTTCCAATCAAACTCGCCGCGCGTGCCCCTCACACGAAATCGCAGCGAAGCTATGACACCGAACCTACTATAGAGAAAGCTCTTTCTGTTACAAAGCTCAAACGATTCGCAAACAATTTACGGGCGGTTTTGAGCCGTAAACGGGGGATAGTATTCTAGAATGGTTTACACGGCATACGGATAAAGATGACAGGCAGGCGGCACGTGAAAAAGGAACGCACATACATCGCCAAGAATCGCAAGGCGCTGCACGATTACTTCGTCGAGGATCGCATCGAAGCGGGCATCGTGCTCACAGGCACCGAGGTACGCTCGCTGCGCGAGAATTCGGCGCAGCTGCGCGATTGCTTCATCACGATCCGCAAGGGCGAGGCGTGGCTTAACGGCGTGCATATCGCCCCGTATAGCAACGGCTCCATCTTCAACGTCGAGCCCGAGCGCCGCCGCAAGCTGCTCCTACACAAGAAGGAGATCCTCAAGCTCGAGCAAGAGGCCTCCCAGCAGGGCTACTCGCTCATTCCGCTATCCATGTACTTTTCCGAGGAAGGTCGCGTGAAGGTCGAGGTCGGCGTTTGCAAGGGCAAGAAGCTCTACGACAAGCGTGCCTCCATCAAGGAGCGCGACGCCAAGCGCGAAATCGCGCGCTCCATGAAGAACAGCAACCGTTAGCAAATGAGACAAACGCTCAGTCTCGCTGTCTCATTTGTTGCAGGAACCGCTTTGTTAGTGTGATTCGAATTCGCGGATGAAGGCGTGCAGTGCCTCGCCACGATGCGAGATGGCGTCCTTTTGCTCGCTGGGCACTTCGGCCGTGGTCAACTTGCCATCAAAGGCGTCGGCGAAGAAGAGCGGGTCGTAGCCAAAGCCGTTGCTGCCGCGCTCCTCGTAGCCGATCTTTCCCTTGCAGCTGCCATGCGCCACGATTTCGGAATCGTCCGTGTCGACGAAAACGAGCGTGCACACGAAACGTGCGGTGCGCTCGTCATCGGGCACGTCGGCTAGCAGCTCGAGCAGCTTGGCGTTGTTGTCGGCATCGGTCGCGTCTTCGCCCGCGAATCGACTCGAAAAGACGCCGGGTGCGCCGTCGAGCGCGTCGACGACCAGTCCACTGTCATCGGCGAGTGCGGGAAGCCCCGTGTTGTCGCGCGCGGCCAGCGCCTTGATGCGCGCGTTGCCCTCGAAGTCGTCGGCATCCTCCACGGGCTCGGGATAGCTGCCACAGTCCTTGAGGCTCACGAACTCCCAGCCCGTCACCGGCGTGAGCATGCGGGAAATCTCCTCGAGCTTGTGGGCGTTATTCGTCGCGATGACGACTTTCTTCGTGGCCATGCCTACTCCTCCAAGGCTCTTCTTTGGTCTTCGAGCAGCTCGTCGATCCCGAAGGTCGCGACATCGAGCATCTTGTCGAGCTTCGCGCGATCGAACGAGCACTGCTCGCCCGTGCCCTGGATCTCGATGATCTCGCCGCGCGCGTTCATGATGAGGTTGAGGTCGACCTCGGCGCGCGAGTCCTCCTGGTAGTCGAGGTCGAGCAGGATGCGCCCGTCCACCTGGCCGACGCTGATGGCGGCAACCTGGTCGATGATGGGGCTCGTCTTGATCTTGCCGGCGTTCTGCCACATCTCGAGCGCGTCGTGCAGCGCGACCCACGCTCCCGTGATGGCCGCCGTACGCGTGCCGCCGTCTGCCTGCAGCACGTCGCAGTCGACGGTGAAGGTGACCTCGCCGCCCAAGCCGGTCATGTCGACCGCCGAGCGCAGACTGCGCCCGATGAGACGCTCGATTTCCATGCTGCGGCCCTTGCGCGTAAGGTGTTCGCGCGACGTGCGTTTGGCGGTTGACGCCGGAAGCATCGCGTACTCGGCGGTAATCCAGCCGGCACCTGCCCCCTTGCGCCATGCCTTGACACGCTCCTCGATGCTCACCGCGCACAGGACCTTGGTGGCACCGGTCTCGATGAGGCACGAGCCGGGAACGTTATCGAGAAAGTGGCGCGTGATCTTCGTCGGGCGCTTTTCCTCGGGACCGCGCCCATAGGAGCGTCCCAAACCGATGTTGACTGTCATGGTTTCTCCTGCCTAGAGGTCTTGAACATCCACGTAGCTGAGGTCTTCGATGGGGTAGCCCAGGATATGCCCGCCGATGTTGCGGAAGTCGTCCAGGTCGGCGCCCGTCGTGAAGAAGCTGCTGTGCTGCGGCACCGAGCCGTCGGCCAGGTGCCCGCGATAGGTGAGCGTCTCGACGACCTCCTTGGCCGTCTCTTCGGAGGACGAGACGATCGCGACATCCTCGCCCACGGCTTGCTGGATGAGCGGAGCCAGCACGGGGTAATGCGTGCAGCCCAGCACGAGCGTGTCGACGCCTGCCTTCTTGATGGGGTCGAGGTAGTCGCGTGCGATCGACTGGAACGCCGGGCGCAGGTACACGTCGCTCGCCTCGGCCGTGAGGCGCTCGATGGGGCTGTTGGAGCGTCGGATGCCGTCTTCGACGATTTCGACGAAGAGCGGCGTTGCCGAAGAGAACGCGGTCACGCCCGCATCGAGGTTGCGAATCGTGTCCGGGTAGATGCCCGAGTCGATGGTCGCCTGCGTGGCGATGACGCCGACGCGGCGGTTGCGCGTCATGCGCACGGCACCGCGCGCCCCGGGCTCGACCACGCCGATGACCGGGACGTCAAACTCCATCTGGGCAAGCGCGAGGCCCGCCGCCGTTGCCGTGTTGCAGGCGATGATGATGAGCTTCACGTCATGCTTTGAGAGCCAAGTGCCGATCTGGTGCACGAAGCCGCGCACTTCGCGCAGGTCACGCGGGCCATACGGACAGCGTGCCGTATCGCCGAAGAAGATGAGCGATTCCTGCGGCAAGCGCTCGTGAATGGCGCGTGCGACGGTGAGACCGCCGAATCCGGAATCGAATATGCCGATGGGAGCGTTATTCATAGCCGCACTATCTTACCGCATCGGCGAACTCGTCGACGAGCTCGTCGAAGTAGGCGAGCGCCTGCGCCGTCGGCTCGGGCGTGGTCATGTCCACCCCGGCGCCCTTGAGCAGCTCGATGGGCGTCTTGCTCGACCCGCCCGAGAGGAATCCCAGGTAATCGGCCACGGCGGACGCACCCTCCTTCAAGATGCGATTCGACAGCGCGATGGCCGCCGAGAATCCCGTCGCGTACTGATACACGTAGTACTGGTAGTAAAAGTGCGGGATGCGCGCCCATTCGACGGCGATCTGGTCATCCACGACGATGTCGGGGCCGTAATAGCTGGCGTTCAGCTCGCGGTATATCTCGCCGAGCGCCTCGGCGGTGATACCCTCGCCGCGCGCGGCGATCTCGTTGAAGGCAAGCTCGAATTCGGCAAACATCGTCTGGCGGTACAGCGTGCCCTTGAACTGCTCGAGGAAGTGGTTGAGGATGTAGGCGCGCTCGCGCGGGTCGGTGCGCGTCTTGAGCAGATGCTGCGTGAGGAGCGCCTCGTTGACGGTCGAGGCGACCTCGGCCACGAAGATCACGTAATCGGAATAGACGGACGGCTGGGTTTTGCAGCTCAGATAGGTGTGGATGGAGTGGCCCATCTCGTGGATGAGCGTGAAGACGTCATCGAGCTGCCCCTGGAAGTTCATGAGGATGACCGGATGCATGCCGTAGCCACCGGCGGAATACGCGCCGCTGCGCTTGCCAGGTGTCTCGTATACGTCGATCCAGCGCATCGACAGGCCCTCGCGCACGATTTCGAGGTAGTCCTCGCCCAACGGCTCGAGCGCTTCGAGGATGAGGTCGCACGCTTCCTCGTAGGTGAACTCCATGTCGACATCCTCGACAATGGGCACGTAGAGGTCATAGAAATGCAGCTCGTCAACGCCCAACACCTGCTTGCGCAGCTCGACGTACTTGTGCATGGGTGCGAAATGCTCGTGTACGCACGAAATGAGGTTAGTGTAGACCTCGGTGGGTACCTCGTTTTGGTCGAGGCAATACTCGAGTGCCGTGGGATATTTGCGTGCATCCGTGTAGAACTTGAGCTGCTTTGCCTGTGCTCCCAGGGTCGCGGCAGCCGTGTTGCGGAACTGCTCGTATGCCGCGTACAGGGAGGTATAGGCCGACTTACGCAGCACGCGGTCATCCGACATCATGAGCGGGACGTAGCTGCCATGCGTGACGGGGTGGGTCTCGCCTTGCGCGTCGATGGCATCCTCGAACGTGAGGTCGGCATCGTTGAAGAGCGAGAAGATGTGCTCGGGCTGCATGGCCATGTCCTGCGCGCGGGCAAGCAGCTCTTCCTCGGCATCGCCCAGAATGTGGCCGCGCTGGCGAAAGACCATGTGCAGGGCACGACGGTATAGCTCGAGTTCGGGGCAGGTGACGAAGAATTGCTCCATCTGCGCATCGTCGAGCTTGAGGAGCTCGGGGGCAAACCAGCTCGTGGCGCTCGACACCTCCGTGTAGACGGAGATGACCTGCGCGGAGTAATCCTGATAGGTCGCCTTGCGCGTGTCCTCGTCGAGCTTGCGCTGCGCGTAGTTCACGAGCTTGCCGAGCTCCACGCCCGCCTCGTCGCTCAGCTGCAAGTAGGCAAGGAGCTCCTCGGGCGATTGCGAGATCTTGCCGCGATACGCCGCGAGTTTGGTTGCGCAGCCCTTCGCTTCCTCGAGCGCAGCGAGGAACGTCTCGTCATCGGCGTAGATGCTGGAGAGGTCCCAGCGATAGCGCTCGTCGATTTCATCACGCGATTGATATGCCATGATTCACCGCTTTCCTGATGTTTTGGTGTTGCAAGACATTGTAGATATAAAAAGACGGACTATCCCCCTGAGAAGATAGTCCGTCATCTTCTTGTATTGGTGGAGGTGCGGAGAATCGAACTCCGGTCCACGATAATCCTGCGAAAGGTGTCTCCAAGCTCAGTCGATGTTCGAATAGGAAACCGCCAGGCACACCGACAAGCGAGCGCGGCTTCCCGCCGGTTCGATCTTAGCCCGGGGCATACCGACTACGTCCCCGGGAGCAACCTCCTGAAAATGATCCCGTGCAGATGTCAGAGGTTTAGCATCTGGTTGGGAGGGCTGAACCTAAATTAGGCAGCCAGGGCGACAGGCTGAGCCTGCGCACCCTTGAAAGAAACAACTTTGCCAGTTAATTGGCTTTACCCCTGTTTAACGTGGCGAGGAGACCACGGCCTGCTGCCCTTCGCTCAAACTATCCTGTCGAAACCAGTCACCCCCAGTTTCAAACCCTTTTCAAGGAACGTGCCCGCATCAAGCGGGCTATCCAGTATACGCCCCGCTCAGCGGGACTTCAACAAAATGTGTAGCGTGCGCATGACATGAGCAAAACATTTGCATAACCTCCACCGAACTTCTTCCCACAAACGCGTGCGAGTCTGATAGACTTTGCAACTGCGCGAAACGCGCCAGGCCGATGTAGCTCAGCTGGTAGAGCACCGCACTCGTAATGCGGGGGTCAAGAGTTCGAGTCTCTTCGTCGGCACCACCAAAACCCAGGGCCCGCGTCGCGGGCCTTTTTGTTCTAGGAGGCATCCATGGCGTTCTCACTCGACGATCTTGCGGCACACTACGCGCAGCTTCCCGAGGCAGGCGGCCTCGATAGTCGCTGCGAGATGTTCGTCCCCGGCGGCCTGAACGACCAGACCGTCCTCGACCTGGCATGCCGTCGTGGCCTGGGCGTCTACAAGCTCTCCGACCACGTGGGTCCGGCCGGCCATGTCATCGGCGTCGATTGGCGCGAGTCCTTCATCGAGCGCGCCCGCGAAGGCGAGGCCCATGCTGTCGAGAAGAACAAGCTCACCAAAAGCAACATGGAGTTCGTCGTCACCTATCCCGAGATGATCGACCAGATCGGCATCGAGGAGGGTAGCCTCGACTACGTCTACGTCAACAGCGCCCTCAACCTCTTCTACGATCCGGCGCACGTCATCAAGCTCATCGGCCGCCTGCTCGTGCCGGGCGGCAAGCTCGTGTGCCAGACGGTACTCGCCACGACACCGCGCGACAAGCAGGTCATCGCCGAGGCGCGCGCAATCGGAAACGTCGTCCAGGCGGCTCCGAATCGCAAGAACTTCGCGCTCTGGCTGCATAACGCCGGCATGGACATGCCCACCTACGAGACGCTCGAGGCGCGTCCCATCCAGCCCTGCGACGCCGTGGCCGCAGACGGGCAGGCGCCCGTTGTCGAGACGGACGAGGACGCGCGCTTCACGAGCTGCGTCGTGAACGTCGAGAAGCTCGGCGGCTTCGACTACCAGGCCTTCCTGCTCAAGGACATGAGCGATTTTCGCTAGAGATGGGCTGGGGTAGGGAAATGCCGGTTATGACTGGTGGCCTTGACGCCGAAGGCGACGAGGAGTTCTCGAGAATCAAGGAAGTGGCTGTCGTGGCTCTGAGCGATGGATTGAGAAGCGTCGAGGAAGTCGAGCGCATGCAGGAGATCTTCGCGCGCAACCACGACGAACACGAGCGTCTCGTTCGCGAGGATGCGGCTGCGTGCTCGGAGGAGCGCGCGCTTATGCTCGATGACGGCACGCTGTGGGAGTACGTGACCGTGCATGACGAGTACGTGCGCATCATCGGCTGCAAGACCGACACCGTCACGCTCGAGATTCCCGCCACCATCGAGGACAAGCCGGTGGCCGAGCTAGCCGTCGATGCGTGCTCGTATCTCGAGTCGGTGCGCGAGATCATCTGCTCGCCGCAGATCGAGAAGATCGGCAACTGCGCGTTTCGCGCGTGCACGAAGCTCGAACGCCTCGTCTTGCCCCGCAACGTCGAGACCTACGACTCGTCGTGGGTGCGTGGCTGCCGCAAGCTGTCCGAGCTCACCTTGCCCGGCATGCTCGCGCGCGTCACGTCGAGCATCTTCGACGAGGGACAGCTGGGCACGCTCGTCATCGGCTTTGCCACCTACGACTTCGCACCGGGCCTCTTTGCCCAGGGCAAGCTCGAGAGCATCCGCATCGATGACGAGAACCCCTACATCACGACCGATGGCAAGGCCATCTTCGCGCACGAAGGCACGCATCTGCGCGTGTTGGCGCTGTCTTGCGAGCGCTACGCCGTGCCCGATGGCTGCCAGGTCATCGAGAAGAAGGCCTTCGCGAATCGCTCCGAGCTCTACGAAGTCGATCTTCCCGACACCATCACCACGATCGAGGACTACGCGTTCTCCTATTCGGGTCTCGAGAGCTTCACGTCCCCGCGCGACCTGCGCACCATCGGCGAGCGCGCCTTCTTCCGCTGCCGCAAGCTCACCCAGGTCACCCTCGACGAAGGGCTCGTGTCCATCGGCGACGACGCGTTCACCGGGACGGGCATCGAGACCTTGCGCGTGCCCGCGACGCTCGAGACGCTGGGCAATAGCATCGCGGCCGACACCAAGCTCAGCTTCTCCGGAGATGATGCGGGCTTTTCCATCGCCGCAGGCGGCATTCTCGAAATCGACCGCGAGGGCGGCCTGTATCGCAACACGCCCGAGGGCAAGCACTTCGTGCATCTGCTCGACGACAAGGCGCGTGAGTACACGGTGCAGCCCGGCACGATCGAAATCGAGCCGCACGCCTTCGCGCATCATGCGCACGTCACGAAGGTCATGCTGCCCGAGGGCTTGCTGCGCATCGGGGGTGCGGCCTTCCGCGATTGCCACGAGCTTGCCATCGCCGACTTTCCCTCGACACTCGAGGAGGTGGGCGACGAGGCCTTCCTCGACACCTCGCTTTCGCGCGCCTTCATTCCCCGCAACCTTAGGCGCCTTGGCAATACCGCGCTCATCACGCATGGCGCGCACAACGGTGACGAGGCCCCCTCCCTCACGAGCATCGGCGTCGAGGAGGGCAACGAGCGCTTCTATTCCGTCCCCGGTCTGCTCATCGAGCGTCACGACGACGGCTCGCACGTCGTCGTCTACGCCGACGGCACCGAGAGCGTGCGCATCCCCGAGGACGTGACCGTCATCGACCCATACGCCTTCGGCGGAGCACGCCATCTGCGCGAGCTGTTCCTGAGCGACCGCATCCGTCGCGTCGGCATGCGCGGCTTGAGCCTCGACTGCTTCGTCGAGCACTTCCACATCGACCTCGACGAACCCCACGAGGGTCACGCCTGCTTCGACTTCTACTTCCCCGATGCACCGCGTAGCGTGCACGAGATCCAGCTGGCGTTCAACCTGAGCAGCTCGGTCGACCTGGCACGCATCTTCAAGCACTACGACAGCGCGATCGTTAACATGCACGAATTCGACAAGCAGGCGAGTATCGCAGGCGACGATTTCGACGTATATGGCCAAGCCAAACTCGCGATCGAGCGTCTCTCCGATCCCATCCTCATGAGCAGCACCAACAAGATCATGCTCACGCAGGTTCTCACGAAGAACCTCGAGGAGGTATGCGAGGCGATCGCGCGCCACGACGACCGCTCATTAATTGATGAGCTTATTGAACTGGATGTTCTGAACAAGGATAATCTTCTCGATGTCATCGACCACATCGGCAAATTGCAGGATGCGGCGATGACCGGGTACTTGCTCGAAATCAAGCGGCGCATGTTCCAGCGCAGCGCCGTGGACTTCGACCTATAGGGGGAGGGCCGAGGCGTGGCGCAGATCACCGACGAGAAGACCGAGCGCTTCAACCGTGCCGCCCGCCTCGCAACTGACATCATCGAGGAATGTCGCGTCCAGCTCATGCTGAAGTTCCGCTTCCTCGACTTGGCGCTGTGGCGCATGGAGCTCGTCCCGGTGCATTCCCGCGCCCGCTACCCCCTTTCGACGGACGGTACGAACATCTACTTCGAGCCCTATAGCGTCTTGGCGCGCTTCGAGGAGTCCTTCGACGAGGCGGTGCGCGACTACCTGCACCTCATCTTGCACTGCATCTTCCGTCACCCGTACAACCGCGACCACCTGGGCAACCGGGAGGCATGGTCGTTGGCGTGCGATGTCATCGTCGAGAGCGTCGCGATGGAGATGTGCGCGACGCGCTTCACGAGCGAGCAAGACGCCGACCGCGAGCAATACCTCTCGCAGATCAAGCAGACGATCGGCGCGTTCATGCCGGCCAAGCTCTACCATCTGTTCGACCGCATCATGAAGAACCCCGAGGGGGCCACGTACTTCAATTACTCGAAGAGCAACATCGTCGAGATGCAGGCGCTGTTCGAGCGCGACAACCACGAGTCGTGGCCGGCCTTCAACGATTCCGAGGGCGAGGAGAAGCCCGGCGACATCGAGGAGATCGGCGAGGAAGACGAAAGCGCCGAGGAGTCCGCGGACACGAACGCCCAGGACCTGCAGGCGACAAGCGATATGGAGTCGAGCCAGACCGATACGTCCGACCAGAAGGTGGAGGGTAGCGACGACGGCGATGACGAGCAGGCGTCCGAAGACGACGAGGGCGAAGATGCCAGCTCGAACGCCGATGGGTCGAGCTTGGACACCTCCAACGACGAGCTCGAGGGCTCGAGCAGCGAGGATGATGCCGACGAGCAGGTCAACGACGAGACCGCCCACGAGGAGAAGGAGTGGGAGGAGATAAGCCGCCAGATCGAGATGAACCTCGAGACCTTCTCCAAAGAATGGGGCGACGAGGCGCGCGACCTGATCTCGAGTCTCGCCATCGCCAACCGCAAGACCTACGATTACAGCGACTTTCTGCGACGCTTTGCCACGGTGTCCGAGGACATGCGCATCAACGACGACGAGTTCGACTACATCTTCTACACCTACGGCATGAAGCTCTACGGCAACATGCCGCTCGTCGAGCCGCTCGAGTACAAGGAGACCAAGCGCGTGCGTGACTTCGTCATCGCCATCGACACCTCCGAGTCCGTGAGTGGCAACCTGTGCAAGCGCTTCATCGAGCACACCTTCGACATCCTCATGCAGTCCGAGGAGTTCGGCAGCAAGGTGAACATCCACATCATCCAATGTGATGCGAAGGTGCAGTCCGACACCAAGATCTCGAACCCCGAGCAGCTCAAGGATTACCTCGCCAACTTCTACGTGCGCGGATTCGGTGGCACCGACTTCAGGCCGGTGTTCGACTACGTCTCCGACTTGCAGGACCGCGGCGAGCTCGAGGACCTGCAGGGGCTGCTGTACTTCACCGATGGCCTGGGCTACTACCCCGACAAGATGCCGCCGTACGATGTCGCGTTCGTCTTCATCGACAATGGCGAGACGCATCTGCCGAGCGTGCCGCCGTGGGCCATGCGCGTGGTGATCGACGAGGATGGCATCAACCGATTCAAGAGCGCCGAGCGCGCCCATTCGTGATAAGACGGTCTCGAAGGAAAGGATTCAGGCCATGAACATTGCCGACGCAAAGGAACAGATCAAGGATACCGTCGAGGCGTACCTCCTCAAGGACGAGGCGGGGATGTACAAGATCAACCCCGCACGCCAGCGCCCGATCTTTCTCATCGGCGCGCCGGGCATCGGCAAGACCGCCATCATGGAGCAGATCGCCCAGGAGCTGCAAATCGGCATCGTCTCGTATTCGATGACGCACCACACGCGCCAGAGCGCGCTTGGCCTGCCGCGCATCGTGCATAACGATTTCGAGGGCTTCGAGTACGATTCCTCCGAGTACACGATGAGCGAGATCGTGTCCTCGATCTACGATTACATGGGCGAGACGGGACTGCGCGCCGGCATCCTCTTCCTCGACGAGATCAACTGCGTCTCGGAGACGTTGTACCCTTCCATGCTCCAGTTCCTGCAGTTCAAGACCTTCGGGCGTCATCGCGTTCCGCATGATTGGATCATCGTCTGCGCGGGCAATCCGCCCGAGTACAACAAGTCGGTGCACGAGTTCGATATCGTCACGCTCGACCGCCTGCGCGAAATCGAGGTCGAGCCCGAGTACGCCGCATGGAAGCGTTATGCCGCGCAAAAGGGCATCCACCCAGCTGTCACCACGTTCCTGGAGGCCAAACCCGATTGCTTCTACCTCGTGCAGTCCAAGCCCGGCGGTGGCAAGAGCTTCGTCACGGCGCGCGGATGGGAGGATCTGGCCGAGGCCATCGCGTTGTACGAGGAGATGGGCAAGCCGATCAACCGCGACCTCATTGGGCAGTTCTTGCGTGACGACGAGATCGCGGATAGCTTCTCGGTGTACTACAACCTCTTCGACAAGTACCGCTCCGATTACCAGATCATGAACATACTATCTGGTGCGGCGGGACTCGACATCATTAATCGTGCTCGCGCCGCCGAGTTCGACGAGCGCGTCGCCTTGCTGGGCCTCATGCTCGATGCGGTCGCGAATGCATGTGCGCATGCACTTGAACAGGAGGAGGTCGTCATCTCGTTGCGCGATATCCTGCGCGACGCGAAGCCGGCTCTGCTCGACGGAGCGTCCATCGACGAGACGGTTGGCATCGTCGCCTCGACGCGTGAGCAGGCACTTGCGCGCAAGGTCGCGTCCGGCACGGCAAAGCCCAGCTACGAGCGCAAGGAAAGCCTCGTCATCGTCAAGCTCAAGCACCTCATGGAGCAGTGCAGGCTCGCGGGCACCGTGGTCGGCGAGGAGGCGTTCGCGACCATCAGCGATGCGTATCGCGAGGAGGTCAACGCGATTGACCCGCTCGTGAAGACCGCCGACAGCCAGATGACCAACGCGATTAAGTTCATCGAGGAGGCCTGGGGCAACGGCCGCGAGATGCTCGTCACGGTGGCCGAGCTCACGACGCGCCAGACGACCACGCAGTTCATCGCGCATTACGGCAACGAGGCCTACTACGCGCATAATGACGAGCTGCAGGTCGACGAGCATAGACGCAGCCTGTCCGAGCGCGTGCGCACGCTCGACATCAACGCCGAGGAGGCCATGCAACCGGGCGAGACTGCCGCGGCGGGTGGCCAGACGATAGCCGAGTACTACGGCGGCAAGCAGTTCGAGTACGGGTTTGCATCCATGAGCAAGATGACCCTGCCCGATGCAGCACAGCTCAAGGGCAAGACGGTGCTCGACGTGGCATGCAGGCGCGGCAAGGGCTGCTTCAAGTTTAGCGCGAAGGTGGGCGGTACGGGCCGCGTCATCGGCGTGGATTGGTCGCCGAGCTACATCGCCGAGGCGATCGAGGATTCCGAGCGCGCCTGGCGCAAGAACAACCTCAAGGCTAACAACATGGACTTCAAGGTTGCCTATCCCGAAGACCTCATGGAGGCTGGCATCGGCGAGGGCACGGTCGACGTCGTCTACATCAACAACGTGATGACGCTGCTCTACGACCAGGGCAAGGCGCTCGAGGAGTTCTACCGCGTGCTCAAGCCGGGCGGACTGCTCATCTGCGAGACGATCGTCTCGGATGTCACGCGCGACGCGGCCGTGGTCGAGAAGGCGCGCGGCATCGGCAACAGCATCCAGGCGGCGCTTCCCGAAGACGAGCTGCGCGCTCAGATGAAGGCGGCGGGCTTTAAGGACCTGGAGGTCATCGATTCGTATCCGGTCGATGCCGACCGTGGCTTCACGTCGAGCACGGTCGTCGAGACCGTCCCCTCGACCGAGACCGTCCGCTTCGAGGCAGTGGCGTTCAACGCACGTAAGTAGGGCAACGTCTCTGAGACGTTGCCTCATTTCGCTGGATGACAAAAAGGGGCGGCCCATGTGGACCGCCCCTGCGCGACTACCGAGTCAAAGAGCCGTTTCTAGAACTTCGCGTACTTCTTGAGGTTACCCTCGAGCTTCCCGATGAATTTTCTGGCCGTGTCGGAGAGCTCCGCGTCCTTCTTCACGATGTAGCCCAGATGCAGCGTTACGTCTGTGTCGAGGCGCACCGTGGCCAGCGAGGATCCATCGGAGATGCCGACGAGAATGCCGCTTGTCACCGTGTAGCCGTTGAGTGCGACGATGAGCTCGGAGAGCGATGCGCGATCCGTGCATGCGATGCTCTTGCGGCGATGCTCATCGGCAAGCGCCTCCTCGGCGAAATAGACCGGGGCATCCTCCTCCTGCTCGAAGTAGATGTACGGGAAGTCCTCGAGCTGGTCGAGCGTGAGCGATTCGGCGTTTACGAACGGATGGCTCTTGGGCAACGCGACACGTGGTGTCGACTCAATGAGTTCGACGAATTCCACGCCAGCCTCGTCAAACGCCTTCTCGAGCCCGTCTTTCGAGCGTGTCGTCTCGACGAGCACGCCGATCTCGCTCTCTCCGTCTGCGACGTCCTCGATGACGCGCTTGGTCGTGCGGTCGCGCAGCGCATACTCGTAATCATCGCCGCCAAGTGCGAGGACGAGCGCCGCGAAGGATTGAACATCGAACAGGTAATGCTGTCCGGAAATGGCGAATTTCTTGGTCATGGTATATCCCTTGCCTTCCTACGCGTCCTGGTTGCGCTCGTCGATGAAGCGCTTGGCCTTGTGCTCACTTGAGGTGCCCAGCTTGTCGGTGTCGAACACGAGCACCTTGGCCGGCCGGACGCCGGTATGCGTCTTGAGTTCGTTCTCGACGCGCTTGGCAATCTCATCGTACGCCTCGTCGGAGCCAAACGCACGCTCGACGGAGACTTCGTAACGCGTCGTGTAGTTCTCGTCGTACACGCGGATGAGGTACTCGCCCGACAGCCCCTTGTCGTTGCGCACGATGTATTCGATGTCGCTGGGGAACACGTTGACGGCGCTCACGATGAACATCTCGTCCTTGCGGCCCTGGATGTAGATGCGGGTCATGGTGCGGCCGCACTCGCAGGTCTCGCGGTTGACATGACCGATGTCGCCGCTGCGGAAGCGGATCATCGGACGCGCGCGCTTCTTGAGCGTGGTGTAGACGATTTCGCCGCGCTCACCATCGGGCAGGACCTCGCCCGTGACGGGATCGACGACCTCGACGAGAATCTGGTCCTCGATGATGTGCAGGCCGTCCTTGGCGTCGCACATGGCAGCGCAGGCGCCGTAGATGTCAGATAGGCCGAAGAAGTCGTAGACGCTCGCGTCCCAGATCTCCTCGATGGCCTTGCGCGTTGACTCGATGGAGCCGCCGGGCTCCCCGGATATGATGATGTGCTTGAGCGAGGCGAAGTCCGTCTTGGGGTCATAGCCTTTCTCGATGGCCTTCTGGCCGAGCTGCCAGGCATATGAGGGCGACGACCAGAAGAAGGTGGGCTGATACTGCTTCATCGCCCACAGCAGGCGATCGCTCGGAACAGCGCCGACCCAGATGCCGAGCGCGCCGAGCTCCTGGGCGCCGATGACGCAAGGGCCGCCGACGTAGAGCGCGAAGTTCATGCCGTGCAGGTAGCGATCGTTGGGACGCATGCCTGCCTGCCAGAACAAGCGGCTTTCGGCTTTCATGAAGTCCTCGAAATCACCTTGGGTAAAGGGGCTCATCGTGGGCACGCCGGTCGAACCCGAGGAAGTGGCCATGTAGACGACGTCGTCTTCGGGCACACCGCACAGCTCGCCAAAGAAGCTGCCGACACCTTGCGTGTCACGCTCCGTCTGCTTGTTGATGAAGGGGAACTTCTCCAGGTCGGCGAGGGTCTCGATTTCGGGCGAGACACCAGCCTCATCCCAGGCGCGCTTGTAATACGGGCAGTTGTCGTAGGCGAATTTCAGCTCGTCTTTGAGATAGCCAAGCTGCAACTCCTCAAGCTGCTCGCGCGGCATGGTCTCGATCTCTTTGTCGTAGTACTCTTGGTCATATGGAACGTTCTTCTTTGCCATGCCGAGCTCCTTTCGTGTGTTATCGATCTTGCTCTCGGATAGACGTCCGCTATTTCACCACTCTTTCGAACGTTTGCATAGAACTTTGACCATGCGTAGTTTCGATACCTTGCTATTGATAAAATAGATTACTAGGCGATATATGCAATTGAAGGGAAACTATGACACTCCAACAGCTTCGCTATCTCATCGCGATAGCCGAAACCGGCTCCATGAGCGCGGCGGCAAAGCAGATGTACGCATCACAATCGAATCTCTCGATTGCCGTCAAGGAACTCGAGCGCGAATTCGGCATCGACATATTCACGCGCACCAATCGTGGCGTGGCGCTCACGAACGAAGGAAACGAGCTGCTTGCCTACGCGCGGCAGATCGTCGAGCAGGCGAACATACTCGAGGAGCATTACGCGAGCAAGAGCCACGAGGCGCGCTTCTCGGTTTCGACACAGCATTACGCGTTCTGCGTCCGCGCGTTCATCGACACGGTGGACAGCTGCGATGACGAGGAATACGACTTCATCATGCGCGAGGCAGCGACTGGCGAGATTATCGACGACGTGCGCACGCATCGCTCCGACATTGGCATTCTCTACATCGATCGGCACAACGCCCGCGTGCTCAGAAGCGCGTTCGAGGATGCACAGCTCACGTTCACGCCGCTCTTCGAGGCACCCGTCAACGTCTTCGTGGGCGAGCATCATCCGCTGGCGCAGCGCTCGCTTCTCAAGCTGGACGAGCTCGAAGATTACCCACGCTACTCGTTCGAGCAGGGCGTCGCCAATTCCTTCTTCTTCTCCGAAGAACCGCTTTCCGAGGTACCGCACAAGCGCAAGATACGCATCTCCGACCGTGCCACGCTCACGAGTTTGCTCACCGACTTCGATGGCTACACGCTCTCGACGGGCATACTCACACCCGAGATGCAGGACGGCATCGTCACCATACCGCTCGACACCGACATCACCATGACCGTCGGATACCTCATCCACAAGGAGCGTGTGCTTGACGGCTTGCTCGCGACGTACATCGACAACCTGCGCGCCGTCATCAAGAGCAACCCGCTCGTTGCGAGGTATCTGGGCGAGTGAGTTGCGGTACCATATCGGGTTAACCAAAACGTCAACGAATGAGGCAGCTATGACCGAGCAATTCGATAACCGCGAGCTAATCATCGAGTACCTCGAATCGGGGTGCAAGGGCGGCGATATGGGTTACATCGGCGTCGAGATCGAGCAGTTCGTGCTCGACGAAGACGGCGACCGCGTGCCCTACATCGAGAAGCATGGCCGCCTGGGCGTGCGTGATATCCTCGAGCAGCTGAGCCCGTATTACTCCGAGGTCGTGCGCAACGAAGAAGGTGACATTCTCTCGCTGTTCCGCCTCGATTCCAACGTGACCATCGAGCCTGCCGCGCAGCTCGAGCTTTCCATCTCGCCCATGCTCTCGCTTGCCGGTGTCGAGAACGAGTACGACAACTTCGCGCTGCGCATGAAGCAGATCCTCAAGCCCTTTGACTACACGCTCGTGCCGCTGGGCTACGACCCCAAGAACCACGCGGCCGATCTGCCCATCATCCCCAAGCCGCGCTATCACTTCATGGACGAGTACTTCTCGAAGCTGCCAGGCATGCACGCCGAGCGCATGATGCGTGCGACCACCTCGATGCAGGTTTCCATCGACTTCGCGAGCGAGGCCGATGCCGTGCGAAAGCTGCGCATCGCCACGCTGCTTGGCCCCGTCTTCTCGTACCTGCTCGACAACGTGCCCGTCTTCGAGGGCGAACCCAACTCCACGCCACTTCGTCGCATGAAGGTGTGGCGCGAGGTCGATCCCGTGCGCTGCGGTGCCATTCCCGGTCTCTTCGACGAGGGTTTCGGCTTTGCCGCCTACGCGGATTGGCTGCTCTCCGTTCCGCCCATCTTCATCACGCGCCCTGACGTGCATTCCACGGGAACGATGACCGCTGCCGAGGCATATGCCGATGCACCCATGACCAAAGCCGACATCGAGCACTTGATGAGCATGGTGTGGCCCGACGTGCGTCTCAAACGTTACGTTGAGATTCGCCAGGGCGATTCGGTTCCCTTCGACGTCGCGCTCGGGTATGCTGCGCTCATCAAAGGTGTCTTCTACGGCGAGACCAACCTCGACATCATCGAGCACGCGCTCGGGGTGGGCGAGGACGGCATCTGGCCCTATACCGAGCAAAGCGTCGAAGATGCCATCGACGCCGTCATTGCCGACGAGCTCGATGCCGTGATCTACGGCCGCACGCTCGAGGACTGGATCGGCCTGCTCTTCCAGGTCGCGCCCGATGGCTTGGGCGTCGAGGCGGAGTACCTCGAGCCGCTCATGGACTTCAAGGGGATCTAGCATGGCGGGAACCTTCACCGACCAGGTTCGCATACAGGTCAAGTCCGGCAACGGCGGCGCGGGCTGCACCTCGTTTCGTCGCGAAGCACACGTCCCCAAGGGCGGGCCGGACGGCGGCGACGGCGGACGCGGCGGCGACATCATCATCGTCGCGGATGCTACGGTCTCCACGCTCATCGATTACCGCTACAAGCACCACTTCAAGGCGCAGAAGGGCACGCATGGCCAGGGCAAGCGCATGCATGGCGCAAACGGCGAGGATCTCACCCTCAAGGTGCCCGTGGGCACGGTCGTGCGCCTGCTCGATGAGGATCTCGAGCCGTGCGAGGAAATTGCCGACCTCACCCATAACGGCGAGCGCGTGATCGTCGCCAAGGGCGGTCGCGGCGGCCGTGGCAACACGCATTTCGTCACGCCGACGAGACGCGCCCCGTCGTTTTCCGAGCTTGGTGAGCCGACCGAGCCGTTCTGGATCGAGCTCGAGATGAAGCTCATGGCCGATGCCGCGCTCGTGGGCATGCCGTCGGTGGGCAAGAGCTCGCTCATCGCCTGCATGTCGGCTGCGCGCCCCAAGATCGCCGATTATCCGTTCACCACGCTCACACCCAATCTGGGTATGGTGCGCTACGGTGACCTGAGCTTCACGGTAGCAGACGTCCCCGGTCTCATCGAGGGCGCAGCCGAGGGCAAGGGCCTGGGTCACGAGTTCTTGCGTCATGTCGAGCGCACAGCCCTCATCTTGCATGTCGTCGATCTGACGGGTGGCCTCGAGGGACGCGATCCTGTCGAGGATTACGAGATCATCAAGCGGGAGCTGGAACTCTATGCGCCCGAACTTGCCGATCGCCCCGTCATCGTCGTGGGCAACAAGGTCGACGTGCCCGGCACCGAGGAAAACCTCGAGCGCTTACGTGCGCACGTGAGAGCCGAGAGCGAGGAGCTCTCCGAGCGTCTGCTCGACGAAGGTATCGACATCGCCAATCCCATCCCGTTTTTCGCGGTGAGCGCCGTGACGCAAACGGGCATCGACTCGCTCATCGCGGCAACCGCGACCGAGGTCCATCGCTTGCGTGAGCAAGCGGCCGAAGACCCGATGCCCGAGTACGACCAGATCTGGGAGCACAGGCGTCTCGAGCGTGATCGCTCCATCGAGGTCGAGGAAGAGGAGCCGCATGCGTGGCGCGTGCGCGGCAAGGGCGTCGAGCGCATGGTCGTCCAGACCGAGTGGGACAACGACGAGGCCGTCGCCTTCCTGCAGCGCCGCATGGAGCGAGCCGGCGTCGAGCGTGCGCTTACCGCCGCCGGGGCGCATGCCGGCGACGAGGTGCGCATCATGGACATCGCCTTCGAGTTCGAGCCTGCGGGCTGGGGCGATGACGAGTTCGACAACATCATTGATCGAGAGGGCTAGACGATGAAGCGCGTGGTAATCAAGATCGGTTCGTCCACCCTCGTGAAGGATGGCAAGGTTGATGCCGTCTTCGTGGGGCACCTCGCTTCCGAGTGCGCCAACCTCATGCATGACGAGGACATCCAGCCTATCATCGTGTCTTCGGGCTCCATCGCGCTGGGTCTCGAAGTGCTCGGCATTCATGGCGAACGCCCCGATGACATGCCCACGCTGCAGGCCGCGGCCTCGATCGGGCAGGTCGGCCTCATCCGCCAATACACCGATACCTTCGCCTGCTTCGGCGTGACGGTGGGCCAGATCCTCATGACGCGCGCGACTACCGGTCAACGCGAGTCGTACCTGCACGCGCGCGATACCATCGAGCGCCTACTCGAGCTCGGTGTGGTGCCCATCATCAACGAGAACGACACCGTTGCCGTCGAGGAGATTCGCTTCGGCGACAACGACACGCTCGCGGCTATGGTCGCGACATCCGTGAATGCTGATCTTGTGGTCCTGCTGAGTGACATCGACGGCCTGTACACGGCCGATCCGCGCAAGAACGAAGATGCCGAGCTGCTCAATACCGTGAGCAAGATGAGCGAGGAAATCGAGAACGGCGCCGGTGGCGTTGGCAGTCGCAGTGGTTCGGGCGGCATGCTCACCAAGATCGCGGCCGCACGCGTGCTCATGGCGGCGGGCATTCCGATGGTCATCTGCGAGGGGCATCGTCGCGAAGCCATCACCGATGCGGTGCACGGACGCCAGGTCGGCACGACCTTCTTCGACGAGAGCTCGAACGGCCTTGCGGCGCGCAAGTCCTGGATTGCGCTTGGCGGCAAGGTGAAGGGCCGCGTCGCCTGTGACGATGGTGCCTGCAATGCGCTGCTCAACCACGGGGGCTCGCTGCTGCCCGTGGGCATCGCTTCTGTCGAAGGCTCGTTTGCGGCGGGCGACCCGGTCGACGTCGTCGACTTGCAGGGTCGCATCATCGGTCGTGGACTTGCCGGCTATGCGGCCTCCGAGCTCGAGGGCCTGCTCGGCAAGCATGGCGAGCGCGAATTCATCAACCGAGACGAACTCGTCATCTTCTAGATGAGACAAATATCGCCGGGGCATTTTTGTCTTGTCCGCTATTATCCGCCCGGCGAATACGGCTGCTCTGTGTCAAGGAGTCCCTGACCCGTGGCGCACGGAATGAGACAAAAATGCCCCGGCGGTATTTGTCTCATTTCGACCGAAGACGCGAAGCGCCGTAGCGGAGAAATCTCGCCACTATCCCGTCAGCCGAAGCGATACGGCGGGGCTATCTTCGAACCGCTATACTTATGCCGTTATGTAACCTTTCAGGGAAGGTGAATCTGGAATGTCTCTCAAAATCGGCATCAATGGTTTTGGCCGCATCGGCCGTCTGGTTTTCCGTCTTGCTGAGCTCGACCCCGATGTCGAGGTCGTTGCCATCAACAACCCCAGCGACCTTGAGTGTGCCGCCTATCTGACCAAGTATGATTCCAGCCAGGGTCGTGTCTTCGAGGAGTGCTTCGCCGAGGAAGGCGCCCTCGTCGTCGATGGTCACAGGGTCAAGGCATTCCAGACGCGCGAGCCCAAGGAGCTCGACTGGGCTTCCGTTGGCGCAGAGGTCGTCATCGAGTCCACGGGTCGCCTCAAGACCGGCGAGGCCTGCCAGGTGCATCTCGACAACGGCGCCAAGAAGGTCGTCATCTCCGCCCCGGGCACGGATGTGGACGCGACCATCGTCATGGGCGTCAACCAGGACATCTACGATCCGGCGACGATGAACATCGTCTCCAATGCCTCGTGCACCACGAACTGCCTTGCGCCGTTTGCCAAGGTCCTCAACGACAGCTTCGGCATCAAGCGCGGCCTCATGAACACCATTCACGCCTATACCAACGACCAGAAGATCCTCGACGTGCACCACAAGGACTTCCGTCGTTCGCGCGCTGCGGCGCTTTCCATGATTCCCACCTCCACGGGTGCTGCCAAGGCCGTTGGCCTGGTGCTTCCCAGCCTGCAGGGCAAGCTCGACGGTTTCGCGACGCGCGTTCCCACGCCGACAGGCTC
Source organism: uncultured Coriobacteriia bacterium (assembly GCA_902478425.1). Taxonomy (GTDB): domain Bacteria; phylum Actinomycetota; class Coriobacteriia; order Coriobacteriales; family QAMH01; genus QAMH01. The sequence continues at coordinate 45,024 of CABSKV010000001.1, forward strand.
GATGGTCGACCTCACGGCCGAGCTTGAGAAGGACGTCACGGTCGACGAGATCAACGCCGCGATGAAGGCTGCCGCCGAGGGCCCCATGAAGGGCATCCTCGAGTACTGCGTCGACCCCATCGTCAGCTGCGACATCATCGGCGACCTGCACTCCTCGATCTTCGACTCCAAGCTCACCAAGGTGCTCGGCGGCGAGGGCAACTTCGTCAAGTGCATTTCCTGGTACGACAACGAGATGGGCTACTCCGCCCGTTGCGTCGACCTGGCCAAGTTCCTCGTGGCATAGACGCTGCAGGAAATCCGATCTTAGGGAGGGGGGTCTCGCGCTCCCCTTCTTGTTTTGAGAGTGAGACAGAAAATGAGACAAACGCTCGCACTCGCTGTCTCATTCCGCAGGTCACGAGCGTAGGGAGGCGAAAAGATGACCGGCAAGCTGACCATAGTCCCCACGCCGCTCGGCAATCTGGGCGATATGACCGCTCGCGCGCTCGAAGCGCTCGAACAGGCCGACGTCGTCTGCGCCGAGGACACGCGCGTTACCGGCAAACTGCTTGCGCATTTCGGCATCCAGGCACGTCTCGAGCGATGCGACGAGAACGTCATCGCCTCCAAGACCCCTGCGCTCATCGCACGCATGCGCGAGGGCGAGCAGATTGCGTTTTGCTCGGATGCGGGCATGCCCGGCATCAGCGACCCCGGCAGCGTCCTCGTTGATGCGGCGCGCGATGCCAGCGTCCCCGTCGACGTGCTGCCTGGCCCCAGCGCCGTGATAACCGCGCTGGTGAGCTCCGGCTTCAAGCATAACGCCTTCTACTTTGGTGGCTTCTTGCCGCGCAAGGATGCCGAGCGCACTCGACTGCTCGAGTCACTGGCAGCCCTCGATGCCGCGCTCGTCTTCTACGAGTCGCCCCATCGTGTCGCCGCTGCCGTCGAGAGCATTGCTCAGGCGTATGGCGAAAGGCCAGTCGCATTGTGCCGCGAGTTGACGAAGCTGCACGAGGAGGTGCTGCGGCTGCCCGCAACCGAGCTCGCGCATAACCTGGCTGCGCGCGACGCCATCAAAGGCGAGGTCGTCCTCGTGATCGCGCCGCCGGACGTTCGGGCGCAGCAGGAGGCCTCACTCGATGACCCTGCCCTACACGAGCACATCGCCGCCGAGCTGACCGCCGGCACGCCCAAGTCGGCACTCGCCAAGGAGCTCGCCCGCGAGCTCGACCTCCCCAAAAACAAGCTCTACGACCTCATCTTGGGGATGTAAGCCGCTATAATCTCCCCCAGCATATCCGTACGAGTGAGGACCGATATCCTATGACCAAAGACAGCTTCTACGTCACCACGCCCATCTACTACGTCAACGGAGAGCCACACATCGGCACCGCGTACACCACCGTCGCGGCCGATGCCACCGCGCGTTTCGCGCGCATGGACGGGCGCGATGTCTTCTTCCTCACCGGCATGGACGAGCATGGCGAGAAGGTCGCCGAGGCGGCCGCCGAGCACGGCATGACGCCGCAGGAGTGGTGCGACAGCCAGGTCACGCAATTTACCGACCTGTGGCGCGACCTCGACATCACCAACGACGATTTCATCCGCACGACGCAGCCGCGTCACGTCAAGGGCGTCCAGGACTTCATGCAGAAGCTCTATGACAATGGCTACCTCTACAAGGGCACTTACGACGGCTACTACTGCACGCCGTGCGAGACGCAGTTCACCGAAGGCGACCTGGTTGACGGCAAGTGCCCCGATTGTGGGCGTGAGGTCAAGGTCATCCATGAGGAGAACTGGTTCTTCAAGCTCTCCGAGTTTGACGACAAGTTGCTCGCGTACTACGACGAACACCCCAACTTCATCCGCCCGCAGATTCGCGAAAACGAGATCCGCTCCTTCATCGAAGGCGGCATGCATGACCTATCCGTGAGCCGCACGGCGTTTGACTGGGGCATTCCGCTGCCGTTCGACCCCGATCACGTCACCTACGTGTGGGTCGACGCGCTCATCAACTACCTCACCGCGCTCGGCTATGGCAGCGACGACACCACGCTGCTCGAGCGTTACTGGCCGGCGAACTTCCACTTCGTCGGCAAGGACATCATCCGTTTTCACTGCGTGATCTGGCCGGCCATGCTCATGGCCGCTGGCATGGAGTGCCCGCGCCACGTCTTCGCGCACGGCTTCCTGATGGCCGCTGACGGCTCCAAGATGAGCAAGTCGAAGGGCAACGCGCTCTATCCGCGCGACCTCATCGAGCGCTATGGCGTCGATGCCTACCGCTACTACTTCCTGAGCGACGTGACCTTCGGCTCGGACGGCAACATCGGCTATGACCGCATCACGCAGGTCTACAACGCTGATCTGGCCAACACCTACGGCAACTTGTTCAGCCGCGTGAGCAACATGGTGATCAAGTACTTCGATGGCCAGGTACCCGAGGTTCCCGTCGAATTCGGCCTGGAGGAAAATCCGCTCTCGGAGATTGCCGGGGGGCTCTACGGCCGCTATGCGGCATGCATGAACGACATCGACTTCGGAGGAGCAGCCGCGCAAGTCATGGAGCTTCTGCATCGCGCAAACCTCTACGTCGAGGAAAGCGCTCCGTGGAATCTCGCCAAAAGCGAGGAGACCCAGGGCGAGCTGGCGTTCGTGCTCTACAACGCGCTGGAGACGTGCCGCATCGCCGCGCTGCTCCTTGCCCCCTTCATGCCCAATACGTCGACAGAGCTGTGGAGGCGCCTGGGCCTGGGTGACCCATGCGCTGTCGACAACGCCGCCGAGCTTGCGCTGTGGGGCGGCCTTCCCGCCGGCAACGAGGTCACCAAGGGCGACGCCCTCTTCCCGCGTCTCGAGAAGTAATGGGCTACAACGACTTCAAACACTTCGACGAACGTGACGCGCTCTTTCGCAACTCAAAGGGCAAGGTCAAGCCTGCTCCCGAATTGCCGTACGGTACGCTTGTTGCCGACACGCATTGTCACCTGGGCATGTTTCCCGAACCGGGGCTCGCGCTTGCGCAGGCGGCGGCCCATAGCGTCGACTTCATCTGCTGCATGACCGATCCGACAAGACCCGAGCTTGACGGCGACGACGGAGACGTGACGCGACGGACGGCGCGTGATACCTACGACGGGCTCGGCTCGTGGTTCGATGATGCTGCGGCATTGCTCGAGGAGTGGGGGATGGCCCAGGCCATCATGCCGCGCGTACGCTTTGCCTGCGGTGTGCATCCGCACAACGCCAAGTACTTCGAGGAAGCGCGCGAGGAGCTGGAAGAGCTGCTCGCCCGTCCCGAGACGAGCTGTCTGGGCGAGGTGGGGCTCGATTACCATTACGACTTCAGCCCGCGCGACGTGCAGCGCGAGGTCTTTGCCGAGCAGCTGTCAATTGCCATCGAAAAGGACCTTCCCGTGAGTCTGCACCTGCGCGAGGCCCATGACGACGCGCTCGCCATCTTGCGCGAGACGGGCGTCCCCAAGGCCGGCTGCATCGTGCACTGCTTCAACCTCGATGCCCAAACGCTGGCTCCCTTCCTCGAACTCGGTTGCTACGTCGCCTTTGGCGGGCCGCTCACCTTCAAGAAGAGCTGGGAGACGCGCGCGGCCGCTCTCGACGTGCCGCTGGACCGTCTTCTTACCGAAACCGATGCTCCCTATATGGCTCCCGAGCCTTTGCGCGGCACGGTCTGCACGCCGAGCCAGACTGTCTTCACCTTGCGCGAGCTGCTCGATTGCTTTGGATATGCGGGGGACGAGCGCGCCTTCGAGCTTTTGCAGCCCCGGCAAAGCGACATCGAGAACGGGGCCGTGGCGCCGGTGACGTCGATGCCAGACTATGTGACCCTGCAACGGGGGCTCACCGAGGCGCAGTTCTCCGAACGCGTCTTCCAGAACGCCCTCGACGTACTCGACGCGAAGCGTGTCTGAGAGGAGCCTCCATGGCGAAGAAGTCAAGAAGGCAGAAACTTCCGACCGAGAGGGACTTCGAGAGGCTGAATGCTCCCAAACCGGCAAGGCCGGAGCCCGTCGAGGAACAAGCTCCGGTCGATGAGCCGGATTCCGAGGAGGACGTTCCCGTCGCGCAGGATGTCGAGCCAGATGACGGCACGAATGCGGACGATGTGGCAGCTGCCGAGGCAGACGAGGCAATCGAGACTACGCCGGTCTATAACGTCGATGGCGGCGTGTCCGTATCGCTGGCAGGCGATGTCACGGGCGCACAGGCGCACGAGGGCGAGCATTCCGATGAGCCGGAAGAGGAGCTTGACGAGCAAGCTCGCGAACAGCCTGGTGGCGATTCCGGGGGGCGCCTCGCGGAGGGTTTCGCCGAAGAGCCCGAAGAGCCCGTAGACGAGTCCGTGGACGAGCCTATCGTCGTCGATGATGTCACTGGCGAGCCATCCGACAATCCGGCCCCCGATGTGTCCGAAAAGCAGTCCGAGCCCGAGGAAACCTTCGTCGGTCGTGGTACGGCCATGGAGGACGGGGAAGAGCCCGGCGACGAATCCGACGAGACCGAAGAGGAGTCCAGGCGACCCGAGGTTCTGATTCTCGTGGGCTCGCCGCACGCGGATGGCAAATCCGCGCTCTTCGGACGCAAACTTTCCGAATACCTGCGTCTGTCGGGTGCTGCCGTCACGCTCTACGAAATCGCCAAGTATCCCGTTGCGGCATGCACGGGTTGTGGAGTATGTAGCGAGACGGGGTTGTGTTGCATCAAGGGCGATGCCTGGAACGTCCTGTCCCGCCACATGGAGTCCTGCTCGGCGCTCGTCGTCATCGCCCCCGTCTACTTTGCCGGCCCCTCGGGCTGGCTCAAGGCGGCGCTCGACCGCTGCCAGGTGTACTGGGCACGCAAGTATGTGCTCAAGGACTGGATTCCGCGTAAGCGACCAGCGCACCTTCTCGTCATTGGCGATGGAGGAGACCCCTATGGCAGCGAGCCTCTCGAGACCATTTGCACCTCGGCGCTCAATTGCGCGAACCTGCGTATCGTGCCCGAGCGCATCACGCGCATGATCGGCGACCAGTTTGACCTGCGCCATGCCGTCACCCTGGCTGGCCAGGTCATGGCAAGCATCGGGCGGGAATGACGATGCCGTATTCGACGCTGGCTAATCCGCGTGCGACCAAGGGTGTCCTGCAGGAGTTTGGCTTGAGCGCCAAGCATGCACTCGGCCAGAACTTCCTCGTGGATGATAACGTCATCGGCAATATCCTGCGTCTTGCCCGACTCGACGAACCGCAGTCAGGCGAAGAGCTACCCACGCTGCTCGAGATTGGTCCGGGAATCGGCACGCTCACCATTGCGCTGCTCGAACGCGCCAAGCTCATCGCCGTCGAGCGCGATGCCGATCTTATCGACGTGCTCGCGCAGACGACGATGGACCTATCTCATCGCTTTGCGCTCATTCAAAAGGATGCTCTCAAATTGACGCGTGACGAGGTCGAGCAGGCTGCCGCCGCACTTGATGCGCCCATGCCGCATCAGCTCGTCTCGAATCTGCCTTACGGTATTGCCGCGACCGTGGTGCTTGATTGGCTGGAGCGCTTCGAGTTTCTCGATGCCATGACGGTCATGGTGCAAAGCGAGGTCGCCGATCGCATGTGCGCCGAGGTGGGCACCAAGAACTATGGCGCCTATACGGTCAAATTGCGTTTGCGCGCACACGTGGTGGATCGTTTCCAGGTGCCGCCGAGCTGCTTCATGCCCGCTCCGCATGTCGAAAGTGCCGTCATCCGCATCGAACGCAACGAGGACGCGCCCGCGCCCGAACTGCTCGCAGCGGCTTGTGATTTGGCTGACGCGGCATTCGCCCAGCGCCGCAAGACCATTCGCAACTCAATGAGCAGCCGCTATCCCAAGGAAATCGTCGACCACCTTCTCGCCGCCTGCGACATTTCGCCCACCACGCGCGGCGAGACATTGGAGCCCGAAACCTATCTCCAAATGGCCTGCGTTCTGCTAGCCCAGTAAACGGGCGTCTGGGCGCACTGGCAAGCTGCTAAGCGGAGGTCCAAGGGAGCGCGCCGTAAAGACCGCGAAGCGGGCTGTCTGGAAGCGACCGTCGGAGCGATGCAGCTTGCCAGTGCGAGCCGCATATTGGTTGCGAGAGAAAGTCCGCAATTCGCTCGCCTGAATGCCTCCTTAACTTCACGTGCGCATACTGTGAAGCGATTGGCGCTTGCTATTCGCTTGCATTACAATGCAACAGCGAATCTGCAGACAATACCTGGAGGGGTAGCGCAGCGGGAATATGGCGACATTCGTCAACACCTTTAACCTGTTTCTGTTCTTCGTATTCAGCCTTTGCTACATGTACCAGGCCGTTTATGCCGTCATCGTCTTGGTGAAGGATCATCGGCGCAAGGTCACGCACGTGCAAGATGCGCCTCTGCACAAGTTCGCGGTGATGATTGCCGGTCGCAACGAGGAGGCCGTCATCGGCGAGCTCGTGCGCAGCATCAAGAACCAGGATTACCCCGAAGAGCTCATCGACATCTTCGTCATCGCCGACAACTGCACCGATAACACGGCGCAGGTTGCCGAGGAGGCGGGTGCCGAGGTGCTCGTGCGCAATGACCGGCTGGTCGTCGGCAAGAGCCATGCGCTCGACTTCGCCCTCAACCGCATCCGCGTGCTCTATGGCGATTGTTCCGGTCGCACCGACTACGATGCGTACTTCGTCTTCGATGCCGACAACGTGCTCGACCCTGGCTTCGTCGCCGCCATGAATCGCGGCGTAAATCGTGGCTACCAGGTACTCACTTGCTACCGCAACTCAAAGAACTACGATTCCAACTGGATTTCCGCCGGCAGCGCGCTTTGGTTCCTGCGCGAGGCAAAGTTCCTCTCAAACGCGCGTTACATGATGGGCAACTCGTGTGCTATCAGCGGCACGGGCTTCATGATCAGCGCCGATATCCTCGAGTCCAATGGCGGCTGGATTCACCATCTGCTCACCGAGGACATCGAGTTCTCGACCGACTGCATCGCGCATGGTATCCGCATCGGTTACTGTGCCGATGCCTACGTCTACGACGAGCAGCCCACGACCATGAAGGATTCCTGGCGTCAGCGCATGCGTTGGGCAAAGGGCTTCTACCAGGTGCTGCTCAAGTACGGCTCCTTCCTCTTCAACGGCATTTTCCGCGGCAAGCAGGGACGCTTTGCCTGCTATGACATGTTCATGACCATTGCCCCGGCCATGCTGCTCACCTTGGCAGGCGTCGCCGTCAATCTCGTGTTCTGCCTGACGGGCATCGTGCAGATGGCCGGTATCGCCGCATCGGTGCAGACAGTCGCTGCGAGCACGTCGGGAGCTGCGGGTCTTGCGGCAAGCGATCCCAATTGGTTCTCGATGGCAACTGGCATGATGAGCGGCTCCATGTTCGAAGGAGACCCGCTGAGTTCCTTTAACGCGAGCCAGGTATCGACCGTGTTGGCCTACGCCGAGGCGCGCGCGACCATCGTCACCTCGGTTCTCTCGCTCGCCGGGTGCTTCCTGAGCTTTGCGGTCGTCATGCTCGTGTTCGGCACGCTTACGACCATCACCGAGTGGAATCACATCCACGCGAAGAACTCCGACAAGATCAAGTACCTCTTCACGTTCCCCATCTTCATGCTCACTTACGTCCCCATCGCCCTCATTGCCGTATTCAAGAAGGTCGAGTGGAAGCCGATCACGCATAACGTCGTGCGTTCGGTTGCTGACGTCGTGAGTAAGGGATAATCAATCCTTTGCGAATCGAGGAGGCGAAATGAGCAAGCTCAGCCACATCGAGGATGTGGAGCGACGCGCACAGCAAGAACAAGTGCGTGATGCCCAGGAGCCCCAACCAGACTTTGCGGATCACGGTGCTCCAGAACCACAGGCCGCTCAACGTGATTTTACTTCCGAGCAGGGCGATATGAGTGCCGAGCAGGAAGAGGAATTTCACGGGCTCGACTCGACTCAGCCAATGGGAGCAGGACATAAGGCGTTAATTGTCATTGCAGTTGTCGTCGTCATTGTCGCAATACTGTATATTGTCAATAGCTGGATTCATTTCATATAGGGGCACATATGGACAAGCGCGAAAACGACGAGCAGAGCGAAGTTGAGATTCACCTCTTCACGGAAGAGGACTTCAACGACGATCATGAGGTCGAGGAAACCGTTAAGGAAGATATAACGGTCGACTTCGGCGAGGCCGCCGAGTCCATGCTCGATGACATCAAGTCCGACAGCTCCTATACCATGCATGCCTCGGTGAGCGACGACGACTTTGAGCCGGGCGAGGTGTCCTCCGATGACGTTGTCAATGTCGACGATGTCATTGTGGATCATGGCGAGGGCGAACGCCTTGCCGAAAACGCCGATCTGGACGAGCTTCCCGATTCCATCAACATCACCGAGCAGGAGACGATTGCATACGTCGAGGACGACGAAGAGGAAGTTTCGGCCGAACGCGCTGCGCGTAGCAGACGCCGTCTGCGCAACTTGCTTTTTTTCTTCATCATAATCTTGCTGGTGCTCATCGCCGTGATCGGCTTGTTCATCTGGCGCAATAGCACGCCCCCTGACGTCAAGCAGCCAGATTCCGATGTCCTGCAGACTTCCACGGCCGGTACGAACGCGACGCAGTTCCAGGCAATCGAGGCTGACCGTATCCCCGATCTGGTCACGTACTTTGGCATGACGCCGGAGGCGGCCGCCGAGGCAAGTGGCAGCTCGATTTCCCTTGACGCCGAAGCGACGCGCGCTACGGACGCGAGCTTGCCCAACGTCGTGAAGACGCGCAACGGCTGGCTTGTGGGTTCCAATGGCGAGACGCTCGCAAGCATCACCTTCGGCCTCAACGGGGAAGGCAACATCAACTACATCTTCGCGTCGTTCGACCTCGACGCCTTTGGCGTGGCCGATGCCAAGTTCGACGAGCTCGCTGCTTCCAAGATAGTCGCCTCCTCCATACTCGAGGGCATTGGGCTGGATAAGGCCGCCGTCGAATCTGCGCAACTCACCATCACCGAGAACCCCCAGGCAGTGCTTTCGCGCGATACCTCCGGCCAGGAAGTCGCCGAGTTCACGGGCCCCACTAACATCGAGGGCGGTCCCGCGACCTGGAAGGTGACCGAAACCTACGACCATACGGCAGGTGTCACCCTTGGCGATAACAGCGTCATTCGCACGTTGAGCGTCGACCTGCGATAAGCACGAGATAGGCAAATTATTCCTTGCATGTGCCCATGGGCACGTGTAAACTATGCGTCCGTATCTACGAAGTGAAGGTGCGCAAGCTACCTTCCACCTTTCGACGAGCAAGCGCTCAGTTGTCTGGTCACTTACAATTCGCCCCTCGGGGGTCTTTGTGTGTGCCTGTCGGCTGAATGCAGCTCGGCAGGTTTTTTATTAGGAGGTGTTTGTCATAGCAGCTCAAGACACACGGATCAACGGTGAGATTCATGCGCCGCAGCTTCTCGTCATCGGTGTCGATGGCACCAAGTACGAGATGGCCAACGATGCGGCACAACGCTTTGCCGAAGACCAGGGTCTCGATCTGGTAGAGGTCGCTCCCAACGCCGACCCGCCCGTTTGCCGCGTCATGGATTACGGCAAGTACAAGTACGAGCAGGCGGTCAAGGCCAAGAAGGCGCGCAAGAACCAGACCAAGATCGAAGTCAAGGAGATGAAGTTCCGCCCCAAGATCGACACGGGCGATTACGAGACCAAGAAGGGCCACGTGCTTCGTTTCCTTTCCAAGGGCAACAAGGTCAAGATCACCATCATGTTCCGCGGTCGCGAGATGGCCCATCCCGAGCAGGGTCTGACCATTCTCGAGAGGCTCGCTGACGACCTCAAGGACCTCGCCGTCGTAGAACAGCAGCCAAAGATGGAGGGGCGCAACATGCACATGATGGTCGCGCCGCTTCTCAAGGACGCACGCAAGAATTCCACCAAGGAAAGCGAAGACAAGGAGTAAGCACCATGCCTAAGATGAAGACCCACAAGGGCACTGCCAAGCGCTTCCGCACCACGGGGTCGGGCAAGATCATGCGTGGCAAGGCATTCAAGAGCCACATCATGACCAAGAAGTCCCAGAAGCGTAAGCGCAACTTCCGTCACGAGACCGAGGTTGCCCCCGCCGACGTGAAGGTCATCAAGAAGAATCTGGGCAAGGCGTAAAGCGCGCAAGCCCGTATCCGTTTCAGTTGTTAGTAGGAGTTGATAAACATGGCACGTGTCAAGCGCGCAGTTAACGCCAAGAAGAAGCGCCGCACCGTATTCAAACGCGCAAAGGGTTACTACGGCGCCAAGTCCCGTCAGTATCGCGCCGCCAAAGAGCAGGTCCAGCATTCGCTGCAGTACGCCTACCGCGACCGTCGCAACAAGAAGCGCGAGATTCGCCGTCTGTGGATCACCCGCATCAACGCGGCCGCGCGCATCCATGGCCTGTCCTATTCGGTCTTCATGCATGGCCTCAAGGTTGCCGGCATCGAGCTCGATCGCAAGGTGCTCGCCGACATGGCCGTCAACGACCCGCAGGGCTTTGCCGAGCTGTGCAAGATCGCCCAGAAGGCCGCTGCATAGATCCGCGAAGCGACTTATTTGCCAGAAGCGAGGCGCCCCTTTCCATGGGGCGTCTTCTTTTTGCTACGTTTCTCGCCTCCTGGCTACTGCAAGCCGTCACAGCT
>CABSKV010000002.1 GCA_902478425.1 uncultured Coriobacteriia bacterium
GGCAATAGCTTGCCAGCGCGCCGAAGTTCACGACCTTGGCAAGCCCCTCCATGCCGATGACGAGCAAGAACGGCAGCAGCACGAGCGAAAGCGCCGCCACGAAGCAGGTCGCGACGATGGGCACGCCGCGCTTCTCGTCCATCTTGGCAAGCGGCGAGGGCAGCGACCCGCTCTTGCCCATGACGTAGAGGATGCGCGACACCGACACCATGGCCACGAGGCCGGTGAACACGCCCTGGGCCAGCGCGACCGAGATGGCGCAAAGCTCGCCGAACCACTTGCCGCCCACGAGCTCGGCGATCTGGTAGAAACCGTTGGTCTCGTTGGCGCGGCAAATAGCGCCCGTCGGGTCCACGCAAGTCGCGATGAAGCACGTCGACATGAAGATGAGCGCGAGGATGATGACCATGATCATCATCGCGCGCGACGGCCCGTGCCGCTCGTCCTTAGCCTCTTCGGTGAGCGTCGCCACGCACCCGAAGCCAACGAACGAGAACACGGCAAGCGATGCGGCACTCATCATGCCACCCGCGTTGAAGTTCGACGCGTCGAAGATTGCGTCAAACGTGAAGTACGAGGTCTCGGGATGGTTCACGATGTAGACGATGCCCAGCACGACGAATGCGCCCAGCACGATGAGCTCGAGCACGAGCGCGATGCGATTGACGAACATCGTGGTGCTCATGCCACGCGAGGCGATGAAGAAGACGAACGCCAGGATGATGAGGCACCAGCCCCACACGGGCACCGCTGGGAAGTACGTGCTCAGCGCCTCGCCGGCCATGGTGAACACCATGTCGGGCGAGAGCAGGTACTGCAGGAGCATGAGCCATCCGGCGATGAAGCCCAGCGCCTTGCCGAGGCTGCGCGAAGTGTAGGTGTAGATCGAGCCCGACGAAGGGAAGGTGCGGATCATCACGCCGAACGACAGCACGGTGAAGAACATCGAGACGAAGGCGACGAAATACGCGAGCGCCGGCATGCCTCCCGACGCGTTCGACACGCCGCCAAAGAGGCTGAACGTGGCGATGGGGACCATGAAGATGAGGCCGTAGACCACCATGTCGAAGACACCGAGCGTCTTCTTGAATCCGCCATCCCCCTGTGTCGAAGATGTGTCCGCAGCCTTTGCCGCAGTTTGCGAGCCGCTCTGCACCGAAGCGTCTGTCTTCGGAGCTGCATCCTTGGTATCAGCCATGATAATCCCCTCCTTATCCTCTCCCGTTTTTCCCGTCCGTCGCGCTGTTCGCAGCAGCCGCGCTCGCCTGATGGCGACGCACGAGGCGCGTATAGACGACTGCGAGAATAATCGCCACTACCAGTATACCGATGGCAATGAGCAGGGTATGGGAAAAGCCGGACGCGTAGGCATCGGCCTTGCTCATTCCCCCGGCCATCAAATGGGTGACGTCACCGGACATGACACCCACGAACAAAGCCGACGAAAGGGAGGATCCTATCTGCACGACCGTCGAGTGGATGGACGAGCCGTGCGAGGAGATGTCACGGGGAAGCGAAGCGAGGTCGACGGTCTTCACCGCCGGGAAGAAGGCACCGAGGCCCGCATAGGAGACGGCGGCGCTGGCAAGCACGGCGATGACGATCAGCTGCGCGGAGGAAAAGTACATGCCGATATAGCCGATGAGCACGACCGCGAACCCCGCCGGCACGAGCGGCCAGACGCCATGCTTCGAGAGCAGATGACCACTGGGGAAGCACCAGCCCGCATAGCACAGGATGGGCACGATGCACATGCAACCGGCTATGAACGGCGAGTACGAGGCCGCACCCTCGAGGTATAGGGGGACGAGCAGGCTCATGTACACCGATGCCATGTACACGAGCGTGACGAGCGTCTCGCCGACCGTGTAGACGGGATACCTGAGGGACGCCAGGTTGAGCAGAGGCTCCTCGATGTGCAGCTGGCGATATACGAAGATGGCGAGTATCGCGATGCCGACGAGCATGACGACAAGCGGCGGGAAGAGCTCGTGCGAAATCTCGTTGAGACCGTAGAGGAAACAGGCCAGGCCGACGAGGCTCAGCGCAACGCTCGGGATGTCGATATGGGCCTTCCTACGTGCGTAGAGGTTGTGGATGGCCGGCCTGCCCACGACGATGAGAACGAGGGCGATTGCCGCGGGGACGAGGAAGAGCGGACGAAGACCCACGTAGGTGATGATGAGGCCCGAGACCGGCGGGGCAAACGCCAGAGCAACGCCAATGACGCCACTGTTCACGGCGAGAAGCGTCGCCGCCTTGCCCTTGGGAGAGATCGTCAGCAGCGCCTCGTTGATGAGCGGGAAGCACAGCCCCGTGCAAACGGCCTGCAAAGCGCGGGCGGCGATCATGGCCGGATAGTCCCAGGCGAAAAATCCGAGCAGCGAGCCCACGAGTGAAAAGGCAAAGCCGATGGTCATGAGCTTGTGCAGCCCGATGCGCTCGAGCAGCTTCGCGGCCATGATGATGGTCGTGGCGGTGACGATCGTGAAGGCAAGCACCATCCAGTTGGCCTGCGAAAGCGTGATGTGGAAGTCAGTTGCGACGTAGTCGAGCGCGACGTTCATGAGGGACTGCGTAAACGACGCGAGGAGATTGCTCACGAGCAGGACGACGATCATCGCCGTCCGCGCTGCGCCCACTGGCGGGCTTGGTGTCCCCGCATCCTCTGCCATCGCTCATTCGCCTAACACGTAAATAATTTTCGTCAAGAATATTGTACTGCTAAATAGGTGAATGGCGCATAACTATCTTTATGCGGAATGGCTAAGACAAGGATGTCTTGGAGATCGTCACGTCTGATGCGGCTGTCGGTATTCTAAGCGGGTTTTTTCGCACACGAAACGCACATGCAAGCAAAAAGGCCAACGAGAAAACCCGCTGACCTTTACCTTTACTGGTCGGGTGGACAGGATTCGAACCTGCGACCCCTTGACCCCCAGTCAAGTGCGCTACCAAACTGCGCCACCACCCGATATGCTGCGTGCCTCACACGCGAGTTGCAATATTACCACAACGAAAACGGCATGCCCCGCGAATTTACGAATCGCTTATCGCGAGTCCGTGCGCGCGTCCCGTCTCCAGCTCCGTGACGATCGCATCGGCACGCACGATGAAGCGCGATGCGGCCTGCACCGCCTGCGGCCCGCAAATCTCGACAAGCAGCTGCGCGTTGTTCCAGCAATCGCACAGCTCGCCGAGCTTGTCTTGCACGGCCTTGGCACGCACGTTGGTGCTGCCGGCATTATCGGGCAGGCAATCCGCGAACTCGCGCGTCACGTAACGCAGTGCCTTTGCCTGCTTGCGCACGTCATGCACGGCATCCTGATTGTCATAGTCGACACGTGCCATCTCCACCTCGTATGCCGTGCGCATCTCGTTCACGCGCTCGACGAGCTCTTCCGGCTCCAGTCCACGCTGCCAGACAGAGCGGCGCCACGGCAGCTCCCCGACGCGCTTGACGATGCGCCTGATCGCACGCTGCGTTGCCTCGGAGCCAAAGCGCTCGACGAACGCCTCGCGCTCCTCCGAGCATTCCGCACGGACCATGCCGGCCTCACTCGTCTGTGCATCGAGCGCCGCGCTCAGCATGTCGAGCTCGCGCAATCGCGACGTGGGGTCTTGCAGCTTCTTGAGCTCACGCATCTCCTGCTTGATGGTTCCGCGCTTGCAGTACGGTTTCAAGAACTCCAGAAGCGAGCGCGTCACGCGCAGCGAGATGCGATACTGATGCAGCGATTCGGGATCATCCGGGTTCTCGAGCAGTTGCGCCGCGCAGCGCTCTATGCGCGCCGCGGCCTCGGCAAGGCCGTCTTCCACGCTGGCGAGCACGTCCCAGTTGGAGTGCCGCGGCCCCTGCACGAACCATTCGGGATACGCATCCAGGCCCTTGAAGGCCAGCGCCGCCATCGCGCCCGGTCGCATGTCTTGTGCGACGCCGCTCAAGCTGGCGTAGAACTCCTCCATGAAGGGGTTGTGCCCCACGGCGATAACCGTACCCTGCTCGTTGTAGAGCTCGGCGACGAACTCGTCGTTGCTATCCGCGTACAGCGATTCCTTGACCTCGATACCCCCGATGCCGAGCGCACGAGCGATGACCTCAGCCGTCTGCAGCGCACGCAGCGCCGGGCTGCTCCAGATCTGCACCTCGCCCAGCTCCTCGTCGGACAGGAGCTGCAAGCTGATGGGATAGCGCGCCTCGAGCGCGTACCGGCCTGCCCGCGTGAGCTGGCGTTCGCGGTCGGTCAGCTCGCCGCTATGCTCCTGCGCCTTGCCGTGTCGGACGAGAACCAGTCTGGAAACCATGAAACCCCTCCTTGCAGCGACCGGCAGCTACAGCGCTTCCGGGTCTTCGCGTTTCAAGATGAAGTGGTAGATGATGAGCACGACGCCTTCGACCGCCGCGGCGATGAGCGCGATGATGATGACGATGTGCGCATAGAGGTGCATGCGCGCAAGCACAGCACCCACGATGACGAGAATGCCGCCGATGACGACGGCGAGCGGAATATAGCTCTTGCCCTTGCCGGGGTCACAGGAAACGGCATAGCCCGCCAGGGCGAAGACCACGGCCGACAACCCGGAGAACCAGGTGATCGACGCGATGATCGTGCCGATTTCCTGCACCTGCATGAGGAGGCTGAACCCGCACGCCGAGCCACCGATGCCCGCGACGATCACCGAGATGATGCGCGTCAGGATCTGCCTCTTCGAAAGTCGATACTCGTTACTCATGCGGCATATGGTAGCAGCTTATAGCGTGAACTGCATGCCGTCTTCGGCCACGATGACGCGGCCATCGAATTGCTCCGCGTAGCGGTATATCTCGTCGATCTCGTTGACGCCCGGCTCGCACATGTGCGGCGCGAGGTGCGTGAGGTACACGCGTCCGGCATCGAGAATGTCGATGCCCTCGTGCACGGTCTGGCGTACGTCGTGATGCGAGCGCGCCGTGCCGTGGTTCTCCCAGAAGGTCGAGTCCATGACGAGGTTGTCAACGCCCTTGAGGATCTCGATGACCTCGGGCTTGAGATCGCTCGTGTCGGGCGCGTAGAAGGTGCGCCTCCCCTGCGGAGTGGTGATGAGGTAGCCGAAGGTCCCCGGCGCATGCTTGAGCGGCAGCGCCTGTATCGTCAGCCCGTCGACCTCGCGCGTGTCGTACTCGTCCATCACGTCGAGCACGAAGCAATCGTCCATGTAGGAGTACTCCTTGAGCGTCTCGGCAATCGCGTATTCGCTCGCGTGAAAGGGCATCGTACCCATGAGGTATAAGCGGATGAAGTACTCGAACTCGCCCAGGCCGCCCATGTGGTCGTAGTGCGCGTGGGTGAGGAAAAAGTCGTTGATCACGCTGATGCCCTCGCGGTTGAGCTGATGGCGCACGTCGGGCGGGGCGTCGATGACGGTGGTGCCGTGCCCGCGCAAGGCCACGCCCGTGCAGCCACGGCGCTTGGACGGGTCCTTGCGTGCGGCCTCGCAAGCCGGGCAGTGGCAGAAGAACGCCGGCACTCCGCACCCCGAGCTCGTCCCCAAGAAGGTGAAGGTGCGCTCGATGGGAAGCGAGCGGAAGGGCAGCGGCCCACATGCGGCCTTGTCGGGGCACGCGTCGCATTCGGCGCGGTACTCCGGCGCGATCGCATCCCAGCCGCAGCGCTCGAAGCCACAAGACAGGTAGAAGGGCTCGATCTCGCCACGCGCCACGAGGCGCAGGTCAGGATGCAAGCGCAGCGCGTCGTTGAGCAGCGCACGACCCACGCCCTTGCCCTGCACGACGTCGAAGACGACGATGGGGCGCACGTTCCATGAGCCGTCACTACCCTGCTCCAGGCGGCAGGCGCCGTACATCGTGTTGTCCGGCGTCACGGCAACGCGCACGTTCTCGGAGCTCTGCAAGTCGCTGAAGCCCTCGACCGAAAACAGGTAGCGAATGAGGTCCATGTCCGCCTCGACGCAATCGCGGATGTGATATTCGGGTGCGATCATGCGCTGAATCCTTCCTCGAAGTGCCCGAACTGCGCCCGCTGCCCCATGAGCAGCGCAGGAGTCGGCACGAGTTTGCCGTTGCCATCGATCTCGCCACGCGTCTCGGCGACGAGCGTGCGGCCGATGAAGAGCTCGTGGTCGCCATGCACCTGCGATTCCACCAGCTCGCACTCGATCCACGAAATAGCCTGCTCGATGCGCGCGGCATCCACCTGCGCGGCTTCGGCGGCCACGAGGCCGGCCTGTCCGATGCGGTCGTCGATGCCGGCTTTCTTGCCGCAGGTCATGGCAATCGCCACGGCCTTGTCATCGGCGCCCAGCACGTTGACGACGAAGCAGCCCGTCTCGCGCATGGCGCATGCGGTCTGTCCGCCGGGGCGAATCGCGACGGCGATGAGGCTCGGCTCATGCGAGATGGGCATGGCCCACGCGATGGTCGCGACCTTGTCCGCACCCGCCGCATCGCGTGCCGTGACAAGCGTCACGGTCGTGGGAATGAGCAGCGTGGCGATCTCGTTGCCGCTAAGCTCGCTGAGCGATCCTGTCATCGTGACTCCTCGCTCGTCGTGCCTACATGATGGGCGGGACGTAGATCTTCATGCGCGACTGCGGAATGGCGCGCTTGGCGAGCTCCTGGCAACCCTCGACGATGGTATCGAGACGGTCGGTCGGCACGCCCATGTACATCATGTCCTCGCCGATGTCGCTTGACGCGCGTCCGCCGTAGCAGCCAAACGAGATGTTCGGCTCGCCGTTCATGAGCGGCAGCAGCGTCGCCTCCACGCATTGCGCGTTGAAGCCCGACGCATGGAAGTCGTGACGATGCCCGTCGAAGTACGACATGCTCATCGACAGCCACATCATCTGCTCGGGCGTACCCGTGAACACGATGACCTCGGGATGGCGCGTGCACTTGCCGAGCGGTTGCACGAGTGTCGCGCGCTTGGATTTGGGTGGCAGCGTCGGGCGCTCGGCCACCATCTTGGCGGCAGCCTCGGCGTCCACGACCTTGTGGAACAGCACGTAGATCTCGCCGGTGGCGAGCTTGTCGGGCACGCCGGTCATGCCGAAAATCGAGGTGCCGTCAGGGCACGCGTGGCAGTGCGGCGGCATGAGTATGGATGCCCCGCGTCGCGCCGCGTTCATGCTCTGGCAATAACGTAGCTTCTCGGTGGGCATGGGCACGTCGGGCAGCGGCTCGTCGATGTCGATGAGGCCGACGGCAACTGGATGCCAGCGCAGATCGAGCGCCTTCATGATGGCCTTCTCGGCCTCGGCGTAATGGCGCTGCTCCTCGGCACTGATGGGCTCGGCGCGCTCCTCGTCGGCATACGGGTCGTATGCGGCGGCATCGGTCAACGACTTGATCACGATAGCGCGCTGTGGGCACTGGCCCGAGCACGTCGTGCAACCGACGCAAGCCTCCATGTCGACTGCCTTCGGCATGCCGTTCTCGTCCACCTCGAGGCAGTACTGCGGGCAAAACGCCACGCACAGCCCGCAGGCAACGCAGCGATCCGCATCGTGTATGAACTCGTAGTCAGCGCTCATGGGCTGCTCCTTGTCGCGTTAGGCGGTGGGGCCCGTACCCCACATCTCGTAGATGCGCTCACCGGCGGAATTCGTCATCTGGTAGCTGCAAAACGGAATCACGCGCCCGTCCTTCATCGCCACCGTCATCGAGCACTCCGCCATGCGCTCGGTCGTGGTCGTCATCGCGTCCATGTAGTTCATGATGATGACGCTGATGCCGCGAAACAGGTTGACGCCCTTCTTGTAGAGGATGTCGGGCAGTACCGAGCCCTGCGGCGAGGTCGGGTCGTAGTACTGCATGTACTCCTCGCTCGACAGGCCGCGCGTGGCCGGGATGTAGCCGCCGTTTTCATCCGGCATGAGGAAGGTGCCGGTATCGCACAGCGGATGCGAGCATCCAAGCGGCATGATGTCGGCGACCTTGATGCGGCCACCGGTCTGCTCCTCGAGCGCGTAGATAGTGTCGCCGGCCGTGTACGGCGCGTACTCGCTCGGCTCGAAGCGCCCCGATGTGAACGCGGGCTGCAGCGCCACGCCGATCACCACGTCGGAGTTCTCCCACGCAAAGTCGATGACCTCGCCGACGCGATCGTCGTTCACGCCCTTGACGATGGTCATGCACAGCACGACCTGGATGCCCACCTCGCGGCAGTTCTCGATGCACGCCATCTTGTCGGCGAGCATCGCGGCCTTGCCGCAAATCGCCTCGTAGGGCTCCTCGTCGATGCCGTCGAAGGACAGGTATATGCCCGTGATGCCCGCATCGACGAGCTCTTGCAGGTACTTCTTCGAGCGGCCAATGACGATGCCATTCGTGTTGATCTCGATGCCGGTGAAGCCGTGGCGACGCGCGCACATGACGATCTCGGGCAGGTCGCTGCGCACCGTGGGCTCGCCGCCGGTGATCTGCAAACCCGTCTCGGGGCCGACCTTCTCGGCGAGCGTGGCAATGAGCCCCTCGATCTCGCCGAAGGTGATGCCGTCGCTCGGGAAATCCGCGCTCATGAAGCACACGGGGCACTTCGCGTTGCAGCGGCGCGTGACCTCAATCTCGACGAGCGTGCCGCGTCGCAGGTGGCGACGACACAGGCCGCAGCTCTTGGGGCATTCGTCGTCGATGGGATAATCGCGGCACTTGGGAACCGTCGGGGCGACGCGCATCGAGCGCAGCCATTCGTAATGCGCGGCATCCGGCCACACGTAGGTAACGGTCTCGCCGTGCTCCGGGCATGTGCGCGTCATCCAGACCTTGCCCTCGTCATCTGCGTAGATGTCGGCCTTCAGCTGCGTCAGGCAATGCGGACACAGCGCATGCGCCGTATGTAGCAGTTGCTTCTCAGTCATATGGGTCCTTTTCGGGTGAGACAGCTCTACCTGATGTGCCCCTCGGTTTCCTCCGGCTCGTGCGCGAAGGCGTCGGCGCCATCCTCCACGTCGTCGAGGTACTGGCGCGGGTCGTGGTTCTCGTTGGGTGCGGCATGTGGCTTGAGCCCCAGGAAGTCCGCCCACTGCAAGACGCGCTTGGGCACGTAGATGCCGGTCTGGTACTCGGACGCGGTGCGCAGCGCACGTGCGCACGACAGGCAATGCGCGAGGTCCTCCACCTCGTCAACATCGGCAACCGGCGCGAGGTAGGCGTTGGGGATGCCCTCCTCGACGAGCTTCTCGACATAGCCGTCGAGCGCGGGGCGACCGGTCATGTTGTAGTAGATGCCCTGGTGGTTGATGGGCGTGTCGAAGTTGAAGCCGACGAGCGAGGTGCCACACTCCTGGCACGGCGCCTGCACGAAGCCGGGCGTGCCGAGCACCTCGGCAAAGTAGATGAGCCACTGGAACGCCTGCGTGACATGCGCACGCGGTAGCGTCGGAATGTCGGCGCCGATGGAGACGATGGCCTCGTAGCCCTGGTCGAAGATCTCCTTGAACGCCATGTCGAAGTGGTCGTCGAAGGTGGCGCCGCGGTCGTACATGTAGTGGATCTCGCGCGGCCACTGTCCGATCTCCTCAATCGTCTCCTTCATGAGGGCGACGTTCTTCTCGGGCGTGGTCGAGATGAAGAGGTCGTAGCTGCGCTCGGGCGCACCCGGGTCTGCCTTGCGCTCCTCGCGGTTGAGCGCCTCGAGGTCATCCATGCACCACATCGCGAGCTCGGTCACGTCCCACAGGCTGCGCTTGAAGAACTGGGCAGCCTGCTCCTGGGTGAAGCCGCCACCGCGCTCGATGGTGAGGCGCGTCTTGACCAGGCCGGGAATCGGCGGCTTGGAGAAGATGAGGATCGCGTACTTCTTCTGCATGGGTGCTACTCCTTCTTTCTGATGCGGCATGGAATGCCGTTGTAAATCCACGTCCCGATAAGCGGCTCGCGCGCGCCCTCGACGGTGCCACGCGTGAGCAGGTTGATGTTCGACTCAAAGCATTTCCCGAAGTCAGGTTCGTCTTCGACTGTCTCAGGGTACCACCATCCGTATTCAGCCGATGCGACATCGTCAAGCATATTCGTGATATGCACGTATTGGAGTACCTCAACGTCCGGTGTGTCCTGGCGCGAGATGAGGCAGGCATCGCCCTCGGCGAGCCCCAGGCGCTCGGCCGTCGCAGCCGACATCTCGACGGTCGGCTGCGGGTGACGTGCGCGCATGGAGGGCACCTCGAAGTACGAGGAAGCCCAATACGGCTGCTTGCGCGCGCCCGTGATGAGCGTGACGCAATCGTCTTCGTGGCATACGTCCTCGTGCACACCGGCAACGGGCGTGAACTGCGCGACCAACCCGGCACCGCGTCGCTGCAAGAACGGGATGGCGAGCTCGACCTTGCCGCTTTCGGTCGCAAAACCGCGCGGCTCGCCGGTCGCCTCGTCGATCTCGAGATGCTTGAAGTAGTGCGCTCCCCCACCGCATATGCCGGTGATGGTGAAGTCCTCCCAGCTCATGCCCGTGGGCGCGATGGTGCGCGCAAGCTCTTCGGTGAGGTCGCGGGCAGGCCACAGTGTTTCGTCGCAGCCCATGCGCAACGCCAGCTCGCGCAAGATCTCGTAATCTTCGCGACGCTCGAACTGCGGCTCGACGGCAGCCGGTCCGCCGTAGCAGAAGTCGGAGACGCCTCCCATCGCCTGGAAGCAGGGATGCTCGACGGCGGCAGCCGCAGGCAAGACGTAATCGGCCATGAGGGCCGTGGGCGTCATGACGAATTCGAGCACGACGACGAGGTCCATCGCCTCGAGCGCCTTGGTGACGAGCTGCGTATCGGCGTAGGTGACGAGCGGATTGGCGCCATCGACGATGAGCGCGCTCACGCGATAGGGCTTGCCGGTGATGGCGGCCTCCCACACGCGCTGCGGCAGCGCAGAGGTGAGATAGCGCATGGGCAGATGGCGTCCCAGCTTGCCGGTACGCTCGTCGGCGAGCGCCCAGCCCTTGTAACTCTGTATTCCGCAGTCGGGCTCGTTGAGGCCATGGGCACGAGCCTCGGCAGACAGCAGCGCGCTATCCTCGAGCTCGAGCTCGCTCATGAAACTCGGCGCCTCGTTGAGCACGCAGCCGCCGGGCACGTCGACGTTTCCGGCGATGGCGCGCAGCGCGGCGATGACGCGGTGCAGTGGCGCGGTGTTGGGGCCGATCTGGTCCACGCCACGTCCCGAAAGCAGGCCGGCCGGCTTGCTCGTCGCGTACATGCGGGCAGCCGCACGTATGTCATCGACGCTCACCTGCGTGATGCGGGCAGCCTCGTCGAGCGTGCGCTCGAAGGCAGCGGCCTTGAACTCGTCAAAGCCATAACACCAGTCCTCGACGAACTCGTGGTCGTAGAGGTCTTCCTCGATGATGACACGCGCGAGCGCGTAGGCGAGGACAAGGTCCGTACCGGGGAAAGGCGCAAGCCACAGCGTCGCCTTGGCCGCCGTCATCGACAGGCGTGTGTCGATGACGATGAGCTTGCCGCCGTTGCGCGCGTATTCGGCGATGTTGCGCCAGAACAGCGAGTTGTCCGACTCAGCCGGATTGGTGCCCCATAGCATGAGGCATTCGGTGAGGTCGGGCCTGAAGTCGCACTCGACCGACCAGCCGTAAGTCATCGTGTCCATCCATATGCGCGGGTTCCAGCATATCGGGCCGATGCCCATGTTGTTGGGACTGCCGATGAAGCTCATGAAGCGATGCAGCGGCCAGTACACCGCATGCGGCCCGCCGATGGCGCTTGCCACCGTCCAGGGGCCGTAGGCGTCAATGAGCAGGCGCAGGCGCGACGCGATATCGTCGAGCGCCTCGTCCCAGCTCACGCGGATGAAGCCACCGCCACCACGCGCACCCAGGCGCTTGAGCGGGTAGTTGACGCGCGTGTCCTCGTCATAGAGCTTCTCGAGGTTGAGCTGCCAGCGCGGGCACCGGGCGGCCACACTCACGTCGTACGGATAGCGCGTCGCGTCCGGCGTGAAGTCGACGACGCGCCCGTCTTCGAGCGTCGCGTCGAACGCGCACAGATAGCCGCAGTAATGGCAGTTGGTTTTACGAGTCTCGGTAGTCATGACCCCAGATTGTACTGCATGTATCGGGCAAACACGCGCACTCTCCGGTTACAACACGGCGGCGGGGGAATAAGACAACGCCAACCCTGCCATTTCGAGCAGAGCGAAGATCTCTCTAGTCGGCGGGATGAGACGAAAGTGGCCGGGGCGGTGAGACAAAAGTCGCCGGGGCCACTTTCGTCTCATCACCCATTAGTCGACGAGCGTGAGCTCCTCGCTCTCGGAAAGCTCCGCATATGCCGGGTCGGCAAAGAGCGCGTCAACGCTCGCGTACACCTGCCCCCAATCGACGGGGCAATCGAATACCTGCTCGAGGTAATGTTGCACGGGCGTGCTTCCCACGCCGCGCTGCAGCGAGTTGACACACGAGAAGCAGGTCGACAGCACCCGGTCCGCGTCAACTCCGTCGATCTCGGCAAGGCGCATGTTGCGACGATACGCGCAGTAATCCGGCGCGTATACGCTCACCATGCCACCGCCGCCGCAGCACAGGCTGTCACGCCCTTCGTGCGGCATGCTCTCAAGCGTGGCGTTTCCGAACAGCTTTCGCGCCGCATCGCCAAAGAAGCCCGAAGAGCGGTCGTAGCATGCATCGTGAAACGTGATCGTCTCTTCGCTCTCCGACGTCATGCCATGCTCGACAAGCAAATCGGGCAGTCGCACGATCTCGATACCCATGCCCTCGACGAGCTGGGGCAACAGATGGTCGCAATGCGGACAAGTCACGACCAGGCGATCGATTTCCCTCTCGCGCAGAAAAGCCTGCACGCGCTCGCGATAAGCGTCGTATTCGGCGTAGAAGCCAACATCGTAGAAAGTCGCTCCGCAGCAGATGAGCAGCGTGTAGGCGGCAATGCCCTCATCACGCAGCCACTGCGAGACCTTGACGGTAAGTTCAGGTGCATATGCGTACAGCGCGCAACCCGGGAAAAACGCCGTGCGATCGGCATCGCCACCCAGGTTCGCCTCGCCCTGTATATAAGTGACATTGGTGATGTCCCCCGTATCATGGGCACGCAATGCCGAGAAGACGTTGTACTTGAGGTCCGTCCTGAACTTGCGATACAAGGGCCTCAGCTCGGGCTTCTTCTCGAGCAGCAATGCCCTAAGCGGCTTGTTGGCACGAGAGGCGACCAGATCGACCGGGCAGTTAATCGTGCAGCGATTGCACAGCGCGCAGGTGAAGGGTGCATACTCCCAGGTCTCCTCGCCGTTGAGGATGGACTCGCACAGTTCTCCGAGGTTGGGCTCACCGTTCGAGAAGTTGCCGCAATCGGTCTGCGCGCACAGGCCGCAGCGTATGCAGCTGTCGGAAAAGTCCTGCACGTCCTCCAGGGGATGATGCATCTCGGGTCCTCTCTCGCGTCATGGTTTGCGACCGATTATACGCCAATGCGCCGAGAAGCCAGACTCCTGCATCAGCAAAAAGAAACCCCCGCTCCCATCGAGGGAACGGGGGTCTCGCCAAACCTTGCGGTTCATGCATGCCAGGTGGCGCAAATCCTACTGAGCGCCGGTCATGGCAGGGTTGGGGCCGGAAGTCTGGTAGACCTCGTCCGGACCGTCAGCAGGTGCCTCGTCGGCAACCTCGCCGGCAGGCGTAACCCACGTCCAGTACTCCTTGCCAGCCTCCCAGTAATCCATGAAGTCCTGGTGGCTCTGGGGCAGGCGGGTGTAGTACTTGAGTTCGGCCGGGGTGACGCGACGCTGGTAGCTCCAGATGATCATGAAGCGCAGCAGGCAGCCACCCATGAGGGCGATGATTTGCGAGGCGTAGCCACCCACGCTCGTGATGTTGAGCAGGAACGGGATGACAAGACCGCAGCAAACCATGAGGCCCCAGAAGTAGCCAGCCCACTCACCGCAAACCCAGCGCTTGGCATGGGCCTTGGCGGTCTCGTTGGAGGCGCAGAACTGCAGCATCACGTAGAGCAGCAGCACGACAAGCTCGAGCGCGATGAGGATCGCGTCGGCGACATGCAGGATGTGACGCAGCTCCTCGGTGAGCAGCGCGGCCAGCGGCGTGGAGAGGTTGACCTGCAGCCACTCGGCCGGGAAGGGCCACACGCCGATGCACATGGACAGCAGGGCCGCGCCGGTGGAGCAGCCGGACACCATGAAGAGCACGGGCAGAACCGGGGTGTTCCAGAACGGACGGGACTTCATGCTGGAGAGCAGGACGCCCGTGTAGATCGTGACGCACAGGCCAAAGATGCCGGCGATGCCAAGCAGGACCTGAGCGCAGCCCTCATAGGGAATGAAGGGTAGGAACGTGAGCCAGGAGAGCTCCCAGAAAATGAAAAGCACGCCCGCGATCATCGAGATGGAGAGGAACACGGCACCCCATTTGATGACCGAGGTCCTCGTCACGAAGGCACGGTAGAAAATCCACGGCTGGCCAAGCTCGAAGACGAGCAGGCCGGTGCCAATGCCCAGGATGAGAAAGGCGATGAAGACGCCCCACACGAGGGCACCGCTCGTCAGAGCGGATGGCGCGATGATCAATCCGACAACGGCGGCGGACGCCATCATGCCGCCACCAAGGCCGCCCAGGAAGAGGTAGAGGGCAATCGGCCAAATCCAGAACTGCTTCACTGTGCCGTACCTCCTAAGTCGGGAATGTAGTAGATCATGGGCTCAGTACCAACCTCAGGATAGACTTGCTCGGTATAGTACGAGTTGACGAGCTTCGAGACCTCGCTGTTGGGGTCGTCGAGATCGCCGAAGGTACGGGCCTTCTGATGGCACGTCATGACGCAGAAGGGCTGTTCGCCCTCGCGCACGCGGTCCTTGCAGAAGGTGCACTTGCGGATGTAGCCCTCGTGCTCGTTCATATCGCGAGCGCCGTAGGGGCACGCATTCGCGCAGACCTTGCATCCCATGCACTGGGAAGGCTCAACCCACACGATGCCGTCGTCGTCCTGGCGGGAAGCGCCAGTCGGGCAGGCGGGCACGCAGGCGGGCTTGTCGCAGTGCATGCAGATGAGCGGCGTGAAGGTCATGTGAACATGGGGCCACACGCCCTCTGCTCCGTTGGAAACAACGGGATTGTAGATGATGTCAATGGGCAGCTCGTTCCAGGTGCGGCATGCGATGGTGCATGACGAGCAACCAATGCAACGACGCTGGTCCATAACCATTGCGTAACGGGTCATTCCAGTCCTCCTCTCTCTACTGGTTCGCTTGGACGCTGGCGTCCTTGATGTTATAGGGCGCTTCGACAGGCTGCATCGAGAAGTCGTACCAGTCGTTCTTCTCCTCGTCGACCAGGTAGTTACCGCCCTCGTGCTGCACGAAGCGATAGCCGGTGCCCGGCTGATAGTGGAAGGAGCTCGTCGGGTCGATCAACCAACCACTGCCCGTATCATAGTAACGGCCCTTGTCGTCCTCGGCCTTGAGCGTGACGGGGTTCCACGTCGTGCCGGCGGGCAGCTCGAAATCGGCCTGCGGACCCTCGGAGGGCTGCATCGAGAAGTCGTAGAAGGTGCCGGTGGCCTCGTCGAGCAGGAAGTCGCCGTTGTACGAGACGTACTTGTAGCCCGTACCCATCTGGTAGAAGGTGCCCGTGGCGTCGTCGACCATCCAGCCGGAAGCCTGGTCGTAGCGGCGGCCGTTCTTGTCGTAGCACGCACGCTTGCGGTAATCCCAGGTGAGACCCTCGGGAACCTCGAAGTCGGGCTGCGCGAAGACGGGCTCGGCAAACTCGAGGGCCATCTTCTGGGTGCTCGGCATGGCGTGTACGCCAGGACCCTCGGAGGCAAACGCGGAGCCGGGGATGGAGAACTGGCAGTCGCGCTCGGTGAACTGGTAGTCGATGTCGGTGCACTTGTACACCTTGCACATCAGGCCGCGGTTAGCCCAGCAACCGGTCAGCGGGTCGCAGTGCTCGTCATCGACGGACGTGAGCACGTTGGTGTTGGACTCGAGGCAGCCAAAGGGCTCGGGGCCTTCGGGGCTACGCTCGGGGAACCACCAGCCGCGCTGCGTGTAGACCGCACGCGGATCGATGCCCGGCTCGACGTTGGCGCGCATCTTGATGCGGCCGCGACGCGTCTCGATCCAGCACCAGTCGCCCATCTCGATGCCCAGCGTGACGGCCAGGTCGGGATGGATGGTGAAGTACGGATCGGGCTTGATGTAGCGGATGATCGGGTTGTTGAAGTGCTCCGAGTGGTGGAATGGCATGAAGCCGCCGCCCGTGGTGAGCACGATCGGGTACTCGGCTGCGACCTCGGGGTCGTCGATTTCGTTCTCGGCCGGACCGATGTACTTCGGGAACGCCGGCAGACCGAACTCCTCGAAGACCGAGCACTTGAGCTCGACCTTGCCGGAAGCGGTGCAGAACTGGCCCTTCTGCAGGTACTTCTGGTACTGCAGCGGCGGATAGTACATGCGGAAGCGCTCGACGAAGTCGTTGTAGCTCGTGATGGGAAGGCCAAGCGGCGAGAGAACGTGGAAGTACGCGTCCTCGAGCTCGGGCCAGGGCCAGTCTTCCTCGGTCTGACCGCAGGCAAGGCCCAGGTCCTTCCAGATGTTGTAGTCGGTCTTGCGCTCGTACATCGGCCAGATGGCACGCTCGGAGCAGACGATGGAGTCGGTGACACCGTAGTTGGTGTGAACCATCGGGCGCTCCATGGCACCGGCAACCGGCAGGATGTAGTCGGCCATGAGGGCCGTCGGGGTCATGAAGTACTCGAGGACGACCAGGAACTCGACCTGCTTGCAGGCCTCGAAGGTCATCTTCGCGTCGCCGTAGGACGAAAGCGGATTGGAGCCGCTGACGAACAGCGCGCGGACCTGGTACGGATCGCCCGTGAGGATGGCCTTGAAGACGGACGGGCCGTGGGCCTCGCACATCCACTCGGCGGTGAATGCCTTGCCCCACTTGTCCTTGGAGATCTGGGAGAGGCGCTCGTAGCCGGGCCAGGAGGTCATCTTGTACTTGTCGGCACCGATCTGCTTGGCCCTCATCTCGACGGGCAGGCGATCGTTGGCCTCGAGCTCCTCGTCAGTGACGTAAGCCGCGGGACCGGGCATGCCGTCGCCGCCGGGGCAGTCGAGGTTGCCGCAGATGGCGCGCAGGATCGAGCGGGCGTGCATGCCAGCGCCAGCCGTGCGGCCGAGCTGGTCCCAGGTGCAGCCCCACTGGATGTTGCCGGGACGGTTGGTCGCGTACATGCGAGCCGCCTGGCGGATGAGCTCGGGATCGAGCCAGGTGAGGGGCGCAGCCCACTCCGGGGTGTAGGGCTCGATGTAGTCGCGGAGCTCGTCAAAGCCCTCGCACCACTCGTCGACGAAGTCCATGTCATAGATGAACTCGTTCATGATGACGTTGATCATGGCCATGGACAGGGCCGTGTCCGAACCTGGACGCAGCGGCAGCCAGAGATCGGCGTGCGCGGCGGTCTCGGAGTAGCGCGGATCGACGACGATGAGCTTCAGGCCGTTGGCGCGCTGCAGGTCGGTGTAGCCGTGCATGCCGGGCATGGACGACGCACCGGGATTGAAGCCCCACAGGATGACGCACTTGGATGCGCCGAGGTCGGTCTCGAACGGCGACCAGCCATTGATGGCGGTCTCGACCATGAAGGTCGGGATCCAGCACAGCAGTGCGTTGTGGAAGCCGTTGGGCGTTCCGAACAGATTGAGGAAGCGACGCCTCGCCCAGTCATCGGTACGCAGGGTACCGGCGGCGGCGGCGACTGCCTCTGCACCGGACTCTTCCTTGATCTGGTTGATCTTGGCGGCAATCTCGGTCAGGGCCTGATCCCAGGAGACGCGCTCCCACTTGTTCTCGCCCTTCTCGCCCGCGCGCTTCATCGGGTAGTTGATGCGCGACGGATTGTCCACGAACGTGTAGGCCTGGTTGCCACGAGTGCAAAGGCCGCCGGCGTTGGTGGGATGATCCGGATCGCCTTCGGCGTAGATGAGCTTGCCGTCCTTGACGTAAGCCAGAACGCCGCAGTTCTGATGGCAGAAATAGCAGCATGACTTCTTGACCTCCACGCCTTCTGCGTGGATTTCATCCAACCATTTCGTCGATGAATAGTCTCTCACTCTGCCTCCTCCTTCATTCTCTCTTGCCACATGTTTGCATTACCTGCTTTCCGCAGACCATGCAGTCATGCGGAACACCTCCTGCGAAGATGTTGCCATCCTCGCACGTCAACGCTATCTGTCTGCATTTTCACGCCTGTTCGATGAGTGGACATGGCAATGCCGACGTCTAACGTCTAACTTCCGTATTAAATCACGGGATGGAGGTTATGTGAAGCTATGAAAACGGGGATTTCGCCTGCGTGCGCAATCTGCACCGCTTTCGGCAAAACCCCCGTTTCGTTCGGGATGTGAGCGCTTCACGCGCAGAGAGTCAAGTACTAGAGCGCCTCGATCTTGTCAACGATCGGGTCGAGCCAGTCGCCCTTGATGTCCTCGACGTTGCCCGAGTCGACCTCGGCCGAAATCTTCGGGTCCATCGGCACGCAGGCCCAGGCGTCGATGCCCTTGCTCTTGGCGATGGCCTCGACCTCGGACTTGCCGAAAATCTCGTGACGCGAGCCGCAGTCCGGGCACTCGTAGTACGACATGTTCTCGACCAGGCCCAGCACCGGCACGTTCATGTGCTCGGTCATGCGGATGGCCTTCTCGACGATCATGTTGACGAGCACCTGCGGAGCCGTCGCGATGACGACACCCTTGAGCGGGAACTGCTGGAACACCGTCATGGGGATGTCGCCCGTTCCCGGCGGCATGTCGACGATGAGATAGTCGAGCTCGCCCCAGTTGATGTCGCTGTAGAACTGCGTGAGGATGCCGTTGAGCACCGGGCCACGCCACAGGAAGGGCGTCGCCTCGTCGGCGGTGAGCATGTTGGTCGAGACGACCTTGATGCCCGTCTTGGTCTCGGCCGGCCTCAGCATGCCGTCCTCGTCGACCGCGGGCGGCTCGTGAATGCCGAAGGAGCGCGGAATGGACGGGCCGGTGATGTCGCCATCGAGAATGCCGACCTCGTGCCCGCGACGGCGCAGCTCGCAGGCGAGCATCGCGGCCGTGAGCGATTTGCCGACGCCACCCTTGCCGCTGGCCACGGCGATGACGTTCTTGATCTTCGTGCCTTCGTGAAGTTGCAGCGTCTGCGGGGCGGTGCGGTCAGCGCACGCGCTATCGCCACATGCAGAGCAGTTCGAGTTGCACTCAGCCATGTCGAATCTCCCTAAACCGTCCCGGTCGTTCCCGGGACCTCTCTGAAAAAGACGTGCATCATGGTACTGCATGGTCTGGGCGCATGTCAGTTACGAAACGGCAACCAACGCATCTACGTGCGCAAAGAAAAGGGCCGAGACATGTGCCTCGGCCCCTCGCATGTATCTGGTGGGCGTTACTGGGATCGAACCAGTGGCCTTTTCCGTGTCAGGGAAACGCGCTCCCGCTGCGCCAAACGCCCGTGGCAAAGTAGTCTAACAGAATGACGCTTCATCGCAAGCACGATTTTTGCAAGTTTCTCTTGCGCTTTGTCCTAAGTTTCCCTAGAATACCGCTCTGCGCGCGGAAGTGGCTCAGTTGGTAGAGCACAACCTTGCCAAGGTTGGGGTCGCGGGTTCGAGCCCCGTCTTCCGCTCCATGCTAAGTCAAGAGCCGGCTTTCCAGTCGGCTCTTTTACTCAAAGCACGTGGCATGGCGACGTGGCCAAGCGGTAAGGCAGAGGCCTGCAAAGCCTTTATCACCGGTTCGATTCCGGTCGTCGCCTCCAGTAAACGAAAAGGGCCGGGGTAATCCCCGGCCCTTGTTTTTATTGGTGGCCCCAGCAGGATTCGAACCTGCAACCTGTCGATTATGAGTCGATCGCGCTAACCGTTGCGCCATGGGGCCAAGTGACGGCCATTATACCGTTTGGCCCGTTAGTCCTCCAGATAATCCTTGAGCTTGCTCGAGCGGCTCGGGTGACGCAGCTTGGCGAGCGTCTTGCTCTCGATCTGGCGGATGCGCTCGCGCGTGACGCCGAACTCGCGCCCGACCTCCTCGAGCGTGCGGGGATGGCCGTCCTTGAGGCCAAAGCGCAGCTCGATGACCTTGCGCTCGCGCTCGGCGAGCCCGTCGAGCACCATCTGCAGCTGCTCTTGCAGCATCGAGAAGCCAGCGGCATCGTCGGGACGCACGGCTTCGTGGTCCTCGATGAAGTCGCCGAGCTGGGAGTCCTCCTCCTCGCCGATGGGCGTCTCGAGGCTGACCGGCTCCTGGTTGATCTTTTGGATCTCGCGCACGCGCTCGGCGGTCATGTCCATCTGCTCGCCGATTTCCTCGGGCGTTGGCTCGCGGCCGAGCTCCTGCAGCAGCTGGCGCTGGATGCGCACGAGCTTGTTGATGGTCTCGACCATGTGCACCGGAATGCGGATGGTACGTGCTTGGTCGGCGATGGCGCGGGTGATGGCCTGGCGAATCCACCAGGTGGCGTAGGTCGAGAATTTGAAGCCCTTGGTGTAGTCGAACTTCTCGACGGCACGGATGAGGCCGAGGTTGCCCTCCTGGATGAGGTCGAGGAAGAGCATGCCACGACCGACGTAGCGCTTGGCGATGGAGACGACGAGACGCAGGTTTGCCTCGATGAGCTGGTCCTTCGCGTCCAATCCGACCTGCTCAACACGCGTGAGGCGGCGACGCTCGCGGCGCGTGAGCTCGACGCCCTCGTCTTCGGCGCGCTCCAGCTCCTCGGTCGCCTTGAGGCCGGCCTCGATCTTCATGGCCAGGTCGACTTCCTCGGATGCGGTGAGCAGATCGACCTTGCCGATCTCCTTCAGGTACATGCGCACCGGATCTCCCGTGAGCATGACGACCGAGCTTGCCTCGATGCGTGCCTTGCGCGCCTCGGCGCGACGCTTCTTGGCGTCTGCCGGCTTCTCGTCATCGAGCCCAGCGGCCTTCATCGCCTCGGCGGCCTCGGCCTCGACGGCTTCCTCGGCCTGCTTGATGCTCATGACCTCGCTCGGGGCGCCCAGCTCGTCTTCCGGGATGCCGTCCATGATTTCCTCGTCGCTCATGGCGGCGTTGATGTCATCATCGTCGTCGACCTCGACGGCCTGCATGCTCACGCCGGTCAGCTTGATGCCGTTTGCCTCCAGGTACTCGAAGACGGCGCCCATCTGCTTGGCCGTCAAGTCGTCGTCGGCAAAGCTGCTCTCGACGACGCTGCGCTCGACCTTCTTGCCCGACTCCTTGATGAAGTCGTCGAGGCGAGCGATAAGCTCGTTATCGAGGACGCCCTCTTCGGCTTCGGCCTGCTTGACGGCCGCCGACTTGGCGCTCGTTTTCTTGGATGTGGACTTGCCCGTCTTGGTCGTGCTCTTCTTCGTGGTGGAAGTCTTTGCCACGTCAAAACCCCTTTTCTAGTCCTTCAACTCGTCAGGTGCATTGCTTCGCAGCCTCACGAGCTCCTTCTGCATCGACACGGTTTGCTCGAAGAGCTCGTCGAGCTCCTGGGAGGAAAGCCCACTCTCCGAACGCATACGCGCCTTCGCGTCTCGAATGCTTCGCTCGAGATCGCGCTCCCGCAGGGTGCGCACCATGAGTCGTGCCTGAAACAGCTTCTCCTCGCCGTCCTCCGTCTCGATCATCGCCTGCGCGAGCAGGGTCGAAGCGTCAGGGCATGCGCTTTGGACCGACGCGAGCGCCTGCGCGGCGGATGCATCATGATCAAGCGCGATGAGGGCATCAGCCATGCTCTCCGCTGCCTGGTCCATCCACCTGATGCGCACCAAGTCCTTCCCGATATGATCGAGGAGATGAGCGTCTGTCACAACGAGCGCGATAAGCCCGTACTCCATGCGGGCGGATTGTTGGTCCGCCTCGATGATCTGCCTGGCTACAGGGTCAACCGCATTCGATTGGGGCTCTGAGACGGCCTGATCGTTTTGATGGCGGGCAGCCATAGGGGCCTTGGTCTCCTTGAGAGCCTTAAATACGGCAGTATACTCCACATTCAAACGGTCAGCGATGATATTGACATAATCCGTTGCCGAGACGGAATCCTTGATGGGATACAGGATCTGCAGCGCCTCGGTCATGGCGCGCGCCTTGTTTTCCGGGCGGCGCAGGTCGTAGCGCTCGATGCAGCGGTTGATCGAGAAGGCGAGCAATGGCTCGGCAGCAGCGATGACGGCGCGCATCGCATCGGCATCGTTGCTGCCGAGGAATTCCGCCGGGTCCTTGCCGTCGGGTAGCACCACGACGCGCAGGTCGATCGGATCGCGTCTGCTCTCGACCGCCGATTGCCAGTCGATGAACTCGCTTGCGCGGTCGGCCGCCTTCTGCCCGGCCGCGTCGCCGTCGAAGAGGTAGACGATGCGCGAGGCAAAGCGGCTGATGAGCTTGACGTGCTGTGCCGTGAGTGACGTACCGAGCGTGGCGACGACGTTCTTGATGCCGGCCTGGTGCATGGCGATGACATCGGTGTAGCCCTCCACGACGATGGCCTCGCCGCTATTGACGATGGCGTTCTTCGCGATGTCGATGCCGAACATGTTCGACGACTTGTGGAAGATCGGCGTCTCCGAGGTGTTGAGGTACTTGGGTTCGCCTTGCCCCATGATGCGCCCGCCAAAGGCGATGCTGCGCCCCTGCAAGTCGTGCACGGGAAACATGACACGCTCGAAGAAGCGGTCGACGAGGCGCCCACCCTTGTTCACGTAGGCGAGGTTCGCGCCGACGATCTCGCCACGGTTAAAGCCGCGCGACTGCAGGTGCGCGACGAGCTTGCCATGTCCGGGTGCGTAGCCAAGCCTCCACTCGCGTGCGCACTCCGAGCCAAAGCCGCGCTCATGCAGGTAGGCGCGCGCCTGCGAGGGGCCGGTATCGCGCGAGCGCATGAGCTCCATGTGGTAGAAGTCCTCGGCCTCGGCGCACGCCTGCATCATGCGGTCCTTGAGGCTGCGCGGAATGCCGCTTCCGCCCACCTCGGTGATCTCGATGTTGACGCGATCGGCCAGCGCGCGCACGGCCTCGGGAAACTCGAGATGCTCGCTTTCCATGAGATAGCCGAACACGTCACCGCTCTTGCCGCAGCCGAAGCAGTGCCAGTTCTGCAGGTCGGGATCGATCTTGAACGAGGGCGTCTTCTCGTCATGGAACGGGCAGCAGCCCCAGAACAGACGCCCCTTCTGGCTGAGCACGACGCGCTCGCTCACGAGGGCGACCAGGTCGGTCGCCTCGCGCACGCGGCGGATGTCATCGTCGGAGATGCGTGCCATGCGTCACCTGCCTCCCAGGTGCTCGCGTACCCATGCGATGTTTCCCATCACGGTCTCGATGAGCTCGTCCTTCGTCTCGAATACGCGTGGCCCGCGCAACCACTCCTCGAACTCGATGCGAATCTCCTTGCCGTAGAGATCGCCGTCAAAGTCGAGCAGATGCGCCTCGACCGGAGCCGTCGCATCGGCAAAGCTCTTGGCCACGCCCACGTTGACGGCAGCCGCATAGCGCATGCCCTCGACGAAGGCGTAGGCACCGTACACGCCCTCGCGCGGCAGCATCGTCTCGCAATCCGAGAGGTCGAGGTTGGCCGTCGCGAAGCCGAAGCCGTCACCCGCGCCACGTCCGTGCACGATCGTTCCGTTGATGCTGTGAGCCCGCCCCGCGAGCAGGCGCTTTGCCTGCGCGACCGCTCCCTCGCGCAGCTCATCGCGTATGCGCGTCGCCGAGATGACCTCGCCATCCTCCTCGATGAGCTCGCAGGCGACGTAGTCACAATCGTGCGCGAGCGCCCAGCGCCCCAGGTCATCGACCGTGCCGCTCGCACGCACCCCGAAGCGAAAGTCCGAGCCCGTGAAGATGACGCGCGGGCAGACGACGCTTGCAAGGAAGTCGAGGAACTCCATCGGCGGCATCGAGAAAACCTCCGGGCTTGCCGAAAGGCTCAGCACGCCTCCCCCGGCCTGCTCGGCGACCATCGCCAGGCGCTCGGCATTCGAGAGCAGCTTGCCGAAGCCCGGGTCATCGGCGCGGAACATCTCGTCGGGATCGCGCTCGAATGTCACGGCGACGAGCGGCACGCCGAGCTCGCGGGCCTGCTCGCGCGCCTGCGCGAAGATCGCGCGATGCCCGATGTGCATGCCATCGAAGACGCCGATGACGAGCACGGCATCACCGAGCGCGGGCAGCACTCCGGCAGCCGGGTCAACGCGCATGATGTCTGCCGCCCTAGACAACGCCGACGACACCTCCGGGAATGACCGTCGCGGGACGACACGCCCCGGCAACGAAGTTATAGACCGCGAGCAACCTATGGTCACAGGTACACGAGACCATTCCCTCGCCTGCACCGACATCCGTGAGCTCACGCCCGTTTGCCACGCACTGGACCTGCTGTTCGCCGAGCTCGATGACGGGAAAGCCCAGCAACTTGGCCGGATCGCACCAGGGAAGCGCACGACCCTCCGCTACACAGCTCGAGAGCTCGTCGATGGAACATGCCTCCTCGATGTTCGTGTTCGCAACCGACGTGCGGCGTAGCGAGCCCAGATGCGCACCACACCCCAGATACGCGCCGATGTCACGTGCGAGCGCGCGAATGTACGTGCCCTTGCTCACGTCGAAGTGGACGTCCCAATATGGCAGCGCGCGTACGAGCGCCTCGCCATCGGCGTCGGCAAGCTCGACATCCTGCATGCCCGTGGCAGCAAGACGCGCCGCATGCACGGTGATGGGGCGTGCCTCGAGCTCGATTGCCTTGCCCTCGCGCGCCGCCTTGTAGGCGACGACGCCGTTCTTCTTGATGGCCGAGTACGCGGGTGGCAGCTGTTCGAGCGTGCCCGTGAACTCGTCGAGCACGGCCTGGGCATCGACGCTGCGCATGGCATCGGCCAGCGCGGCATCCTCGCTACTGGACAACACGCGACCCTGCGCGTCATCGGTATCGGTGGCAACCCCGAAGACGATACGCGCGTCATAGCCCTTGTCATGGCCAGTGAGGTATTCGGACAGGCGCGTCGCCGCGCCCACGCCCACGAGCATGAGCCCGGTGGCCGCCGGGTCGAGCGTGCCGGCATGGCCCACGCGACGCTCACCCGTAATCTGGCGTACGCGGTTGACCACGTCATGAGAGGTCATCCCGTAGGGCTTGTCGAGTGCGAGCACGCCGCACAGCCCGCTGGCGATGCGCCTACGGCTCATAGCATGTCCTCGCGAATCTTGGCGAACATCGTCGTGTTGGTGACCTCGGCGTCCGTCGTCATCGACGCGCTCGGCTGCTCGGCAAACGATTTGGCGACGAGCTCCTCGACAATGGCGCGTGCCTCGGGCAGCTTGCCGTGAATGGTGAAGCCGGCCGCAGCCTTGTGACCGCCACCGTTCATCTTGGCGGCGATGGCCGCGACGTCGCGATCGGTCTTGGAGCGAATCGAACCACGCACGATGGGGCCTTGCTCGCGCAGCATGACGGCAACTTCGACGCCGTCGAGCTGGCGGATCGCGTCGATGAGCGAGTCGCCGTCCTCCTTGCTCGCGCCAAGCTCCTCGAAGTCGGCCTCGCAAGCCCAGGACAGGGCGAGCTTGCCATCGAAGAGGAGCTCGAGACGGCGCACGACGAGGGCCTCGAGCTGCAGGGCGGCCCAGCTGCGACGCTGGTAGACGTAGCGGGCGACCTCGGATGGAATCGCGCCGGCATTCGCCATCTTGGCGGCGGCCATGAGCGCACGCGAATCGGCGTTCTGGAACTGAAAGCGCCCGGTATCCGTCACGAGCGCGGTATAGCAGCACGTCGCGATCGCAGGTGTCATCTCGACACCGGCTTGCTCGAGGAAGTCCCAGACGAGCATGCCGGCCGCCGCGGCCGTGCTATCCACGTAGCCGACGTCGGCAAATGCCGCATCGCCCTGGTGGTGGTCGATCACCATCGTCTTCCTCGCGCGCTTGAACACGTGCTCGCCATCGCCTGCGCGCGAGGCGCTCGGCACGTCCACTAATATGAAGACATCCGGTTGCGCATGATAATCGCAGGCGGATACGAAATCCTCGTATCCCTCGAGGAAGTCATAGAGCCTGGGGCGCTCGCGTGTCGCGAGCAGCGGAGTGACCGCGTAACCAAGGCTGCGCAGGCCAAGCGTGAGCGCAAGGGCACTGCCCAGACAGTCACCGTCCGGATTGACGTGACCGCAGACGGCGACGCTATGCGCCCCATCGAGCAGCTCAATGCCTTGCGTGTAATCGAGCTTCGTCATAGATCATCCCTTTGTTCTGGTGTCGTCGCCGTAAGCGAAGGAGCCGTCGCGCTAGCCCTCGTCGGAGAACAGCGACGCGATGCGCTCGGCCGCATCGACCGACGGGTCGATGAAGAAGCGCAGCTCGGGCGTGACGCGCCAGCCGAGGCTCTTGCCGACGAGCGAGCGAATGCGCCCCTTGGCAGCCTCGAGCCCTTCCATGACCTCGTCGTAGCGGCTTGCCTCAGCGCTCACGTAGACGTTGGCGACTTCGCGGTCCTTCGAGACCTCGACGTCGGTGACCGTCACGAGCTCGAGACGCGGATCGGCGATCTGGAACAGGAGTACATTGGCGATCTTCTCGCGCAACTCCTCGTTGACGCGACGCGATGTGGGTGTCTGCTTCATGTCTATTCCTTACGAGCGACTTGCTCGATGCGATAGCCCTCGATGACGTCGCCTTCCTTGATATCCTGGAAATCCTCGATGCCGATGCCGCACTCCGTGCCCGAACGCACCGATGGGACGTCATCACGGTAGTGACGCATGGACATGATGGAGCCATCGTGAACGATGACGCCGTCACGCACGATGCGCACGTGATCGGTGTTCGCGATCTCGCCCTCGGTGACGATGCAGCCGGCGATGACGCCGACCTTGGGCATCTTGAAGGTCTCGCGCACGGTGGCAGAACCGGTGTCGACCTCGACCTCCTCGGGAGCGAGCAAGCCGACGCGTGCGGCGTTGATATCCTCGATGGCCTGGTAGATGACGCGATACAGGCGGATGTCGACCTTCTCGCGCTCGGCGACCTGACGCACGCCGGACTGCGGGCGCACGCCGAAGCCGATGATGATGGCGTCGGATGCCGCGGCGAAGTTAACGTCGGTCTCGGTGACGCCACCGACGGCAGCGCGGATGACGTTGATGCGCACCTCGGACTGGTCCATCTTCTCGAGCGCACCGCGCAGTGCCTCGATGGAGCCCTGCGTGTCGGCCTTGACGATGAGGTTGAGCTCGGCGTGCTTGTTGGCCTCGATGCGGGCGAACAGGTCGTCGAGGTTCATGTGACGCGGTGCTTCCTGGGCAGCCAGGCGCTGCTTGAGCTCGCGCTCGGCGGCCAGACTGCGGGCCTCAGACTCGTTTTCGAAGACGGCAAACTCGTCACCGGCGCTCGGAACCGAGGACAGGCCCAGGATCTCGACCGGATCGGCGGGCTTAGCCTCCTTGACCGAGTTGCCCTTCGGGTCGATGAGCGCGCGCACGTGGCCGAAGCACACGCCCGCGACGAGCGCATCGCCCACGCGCAGGGTGCCGCGCTGCACGATGACGGTCGCCACCGGGCCACGGCCCTTGTCGAGGTTGGCCTCGATGACGAAGCCGCTCGCGGTCGTGTCGGGGTTGGCCTTGAGCTCGAGTACCTCGGCCTGCAGGATGATCGTCTCGAGCAGCTCGTCGATGTTGAGGTTCTGGCGGGCCGAGACCTCGACGAACATGTTGTTGCCGCCCCACTCCTCGGGAATGACGCCGCGCTCGGCGAGCTCGGTCTTCACGCGATCGGGGTTGGCGCCCGGCTTGTCGATCTTGTTGATGGCCACGACGATGGGTACGTCGGCGGCCTTAGCGTGGTCGATTGCCTCGATGGTCTGCGGCATGACGCCGTCATCGGCGGCGACGACCAGCACGATGATGTCGGTGACCTGCGCGCCACGTGCACGCA
Organism: uncultured Coriobacteriia bacterium; assembly: GCA_902478425.1. GTDB lineage: Bacteria > Actinomycetota > Coriobacteriia > Coriobacteriales > QAMH01 > QAMH01. The sequence continues at coordinate 27,941 of CABSKV010000002.1, forward strand.
TGGCGGTAAACGCCTCGTGGCCCGGCGTGTCGATGAAGGTGATCTGGTTGCCGTTGATCCACACCACGGACGCGCCGATGGCCTGCGTGATGCCGCCTGCCTCGGCCTGCTGCACGCCCGAATGGCGAATGGCGTCGAGCAGCGAGGTCTTGCCGTGGTCGACGTGACCCATGACGGTGACGACGGGCGGACGCGGCTTGAGGTCCTTCTCGTCATCGTAGAAGGTGAACGACATCTCCTCTTCCGGCGAGATGATCTTGACCTCGCGGCCGATGTCGCCGACGATGAGCTCGACCAAATCGTCGCTCATCGACTGCGTGAGCGTGAGCGGCGTGCCGAGCAAAAAGAGCCTTTTGACGACCTCGTTGCCGGGCACCTCGAGCGCGTCGGCGAGCTCGCCCACCGTGATGCCACTCGTGACCTGCACTACGCCGACGGGCACGCCCGTGATCTCGGCCTTGCGCAGCGCCTCTTCCTCGGCCTTCTTGGCGGCCTCGGCGGCACGGCGCTCCTTGCGCTTCTTGCGGCGACCACTCGACTGCTTCTCGGCCTCGGCAACGGCGGCGCGGGCCTCCTCGAGCACCTTGTCACGCTGCAACTGCTCGGCGGCCTGTGCCATCTGGCGATAGCGGTCGTCCTCGGACTCGGAATCGACCTCGACCTGCTGGCGGCCCTTCTTTTTCTTCTTCGCGCCCTTCTCGCGATACGGCGACTCGGGCTGTGCGGGCTCGGCATCCGTCTGCTCGGAGGCGGCACGGGCCTCAGCGGCCTCGCGCTTCTCCTGCGTCAGACGATTGCTCTCGGCGGCGATCTGCGAGAGCAGGCCGTCGAAGACGGACGGCTTGGCAGGCTTGGCTTCGGCAGCAGCGGCTTCTTCGGCGGCCTCGGCCTCCTGCTGGGCGGCCTTGGCTTCCGCCTCGGCGGCCTCGCGCCTTTTCTGCTCCTTCTGACGACGCTTTATCTCGGCCTGAGCAGCCTGCTTGTGCTCTTCCTCGAGGCGCTTGCGCTCCTCTTCCTCGGCACTCGCCTTCTCCTCCTCGGCGCTCTTCTCGGCGTCTTCCTGAGCCTGGTCGGCACGATTCTGCAGCTCGGGACCGAGCTCCTTGCGAATCTTGTCGACATAGGCGTCGACGAGCGTGGACGCATGGTTCTTGACGGGGATCTTCATCTCCTTGAGCCTCTCGACGAGCTCCTTGGAGGTCATCCCGAACTCCTTGGCGAGTTCATGTACGCGCATTCCTGCCATATTCCCTATCACCTATCCCCTGCCGGCGCCGCGCTCATGGCGCTCATATACACGTCAAAATCGGCCTTGAGCCGGTCGTAATCGTCGTTTCCCACCTTGGTGCGCAGCCGCCCACCCAAAAGGTGCTTGTCGCATGCTTTGGCAAAGCACGCTTCGTCCGCACACACATAGGCCCCGCGTCCTGCCGCCTTGCCACTCGCGTCAAGCGCGACCATGCCGTCTGGCATGCGCACGAAGCGCACGAGCGAGCGCTTGTCCGAGCTCGCGTGGCAGGCGATGCAGGTACGTGTGGGGACCTTCTTCGTCATTAGATGAGGGACTCCTCTTCCTCGTCTGCAGCGGCCTCGGGTGCCTGGCCGTCGGCATGGATGCCGCAGAAGTGCGAGCCGGGGCGAGCATGGTTGCGGCAGCGCACGCCCTCGGGGCTCACGTACTCGCAGCGCATGTCCACCGGCTCCTCGGGCACCTCGTCATCCTCGTCGATGAGCGAGGTCATGGATGCCAGCGAGACGCCATCGGCTGCGGCGAGGCTCGCCGACTTGATGTCGATGTGCCAGCCGGTCAGACGCGCGGCGAGGCGGGCGTTCTGGCCCTCCTTGCCGATGGCGAGCGAAAGCTGGTCGTCGGGCACGATGACCGTCGCGTAATGAGAGTCCTCGTCGATGAGCACGTTGGAGACCTTGGCCGGAGAGAGCGCGTTGGCCACGAAGGTCACCGGATCCTCGTTCCACTGGATGACGTCGATGCGCTCGCCACGCAGCTCGCCCACGACCATGCGGATGCGCGAGCCCTTGGGGCCGACGCATGCGCCGACCGGATCGAGGTTGGACTCGCGGGAGTGCACGGCGATCTTGGAGCGGGCGCCGGCCTCGCGCGCGACCGACTTGACCTCGACGACGCCGTCGTAGATCTCGGGAACCTCGAGCTCGAGCAGGCGACGGATGAGGTCGGGATGCGTGCGGCTCACGATGATGCTCGGGCGATTGCCGCCATCACGGGTGCGCGTGGCGCCCTGTGCCTGCTGGCTCGGGTCGCGCACGTCGATGATGAGCGCCTTGATGCGCTGGTTGTGCTGGTAGTACTCGTTGTTGGGGCGCTCGTTGCGCTCGTTCTCGTTGCGGCGCCTGTCGAAGTGCGGCAGCTCGGCCTCGACGCCATCGCGGATCTTGATGATGGTGAAGTCGGGCGTGGTCTGAAGCACGGTGCCGGTGATGAGCTCGCCCTTGCGGTCGGCGAACTCCTTGTAGATGCTCGCGCGAGCGGCATCGCGGACGATCTCGTTGATGACGCGCTTAGCGTTTTGCGCGGCGATGCGCGAGACGTTGTCGGGCGTCACATCGCGCGGCTCGTAGTCCTCGTACTCGCCGGTCTCGGGGTCTTCCTCGCCCACGCCGACCATCTCGTAGACGAAGATGCGGCCGCTCTCGCGATCGATGGTGACCTGCGCATCCCAGTCAAGGTCGAGGATGCCCTTATAGCTGCGCGCCAGATCCTGCTCGAGGCGCTCGAGCACGGCGAGCTGGTCGATGCCACGCTCGGTGGCAAGATCGGTAAGTGCGCTGATGAGTTCTGATGACATGGTTCCTCCCTATTTAGTTGTCCTGGCCAAGCGGTGCGTCCTCGTCATCGAAGTTGCGTCCGCTAAAGTCGATCTGGCCGATGATGTGCGCCTTCTTGATGCGGTCGAAGGCGATGCGCTCCATCGTGCCATCTTCCATTTCGAGCACGAGCTCGTCTGCGTCGAGCCCATGCGAAATACCCGTGTACTTGCTGCGTGCGGCACCCGGCTTGAGGTAGACCACCGTCGTCTCGCCTGCGAAGCGATCGAAGTCGTCGCGCTTGCGCAAGGGGCGGTCGATGCCGGGCGACGAGACCTCGAGGTCATACGACTCGATGAACGGGTCAGCCTCCTCGATTGCCGCATCCACCCACTCCTGGGCATCGACGAGCTCGTCGAGCGTGATGCCGCCAGCCGGCGTGTCAAGGAACACGCGCAGGATGGGACGCTTGCGCGTGCCGGCCACCTCGACCGTCACCAAATCGAGACCATGCTTGACCGCGAGCGGTTCGAGCACCTCGATCAGCTTGTCCTCCCTATTCACCTGCATGTCTCCTTACAAACAAAGAAAGCGGGGCAAATCCCACTTTCTCCTAGACCTTTACTAACTCAACGGCGGCGTAGAAAGCCATACCGTGGCTGCGAACAGCCTCAAGGCGCACGAAACGGGCGCTTTGACAAGCCACCCTATTTTACTCGGATTTGCCGCCGAGTCAATATGCGACAGGGGGGTCGTCCGGCGCGGGGTCGCTTGCCAATGATTCGCACCCGAAGCGCGATAATCGCTCGGCCGCGTGCGGCGACGCGAAGCTAGTCCCTTTAGGGAAATTCGAAGAGGCAGCCACATACGTGGTTACCCCTTCTCAGACAGTCCTCGCAAACCCGCCTCGCGATTATCGTGCTTCTGCTCATCGGGCGGCGCGACCCGCGCCTGACGACCATATGTTCACTATGTATTAGTTCGCCACGACGTTGACGACGGTCGGGGCGACGATGGTCTTGCGCACGGTGAGCCCGGCGATGCGGTCGGCCACGGCCTCGAGAGCCGCCGCGACGATCTCGTCCTCGCTGGCATCGGCCGCCGTCGTTATGTGGCCGCGCACCTTGCCGCCGATCATGACGGCGCGCTCGACCTCGTCGGCCTTCGTTGCCTCCTCGTCAAAGCTCGGCCAGCTGGCGGCGTAGGCGCTACCCTCGTTGCCGAGCGCCTCGTTGTACAGCTCGTCGGCCCAATGCGGGGCATACGGCGCGAGCAACAGCACGAGCGTCGTGGCGACCGCATGGCACAGCTCCCCGTCACGTGCATCTTCGGCCGTGGCGTTGAGGTAGTCGGCAGTCGTGTTGGAAAGCTCCATGATGGCCGCAAGTGCCGTGTTGAAGTTGAAGCGCTCGATGTCGGCGCCCACCTTCTTGATGGTCGCGTGCATCTGGCGATTGAGCTCCTTGGCGAGTTGCCCGTCATCCTTTGGGCCCTTCGCGTCAGCGAGACTCCACACCTGGCCCCAAGTGCGCTTGAGGAAGCGCGCCATCGCAGCACAGCTCTTGTCGTCCCACTGCAGGTCCTTGTCGGGCGGCGCCATGAACAGGATGCACGCGCGCGCGGCATCCACGCCATACTCGTCGATGAGCGATTCGGGCGACACGACGTTACCCTTGGACTTGCTCATCGTCTCACCCTTGGAATCCTTCACCATGCCCTGGCACAGTAGGTTCGTGAACGGCTCGTCGAAGTCGAGCATGCCCGCATCGCGTGCGACCTTCGTCCAGAAGCGCGAGTACAGCAGGTGCAGAATCGCGTGCTCGATACCACCAATATATTGGTCGACGGGCATGAAACGCATCGCCTTGTCCTTGGCAAACGGCAGCGTGTCATTGTGCGGGTCGGTGTAGCGCAGGTAGTACCACGAGCTGCACGTGAAGGTATCCATCGTGTCGGTCTCGCGATGCGCGGGCTTGCCGCACACCGGGCATGTGCACTCATAGAACTCCTTGGAGTCCTTGAGGGTCTGGCCGGCGGCGATGTCGATGTCCATCGGGAGGATGACCGGCAGGTCCTCTTCGGGCACGGGCACCAGGCCGCACTCGTCGCAGTAGATCATCGGGATGGGGTTGCCCCAATAGCGCTGACGGCTGATGAGCCAGTCGCGCAGGCGGAAGTTCACGATACCCTGGCCCAGTCCGCGCTCGGCAAGCCAGTCGATGACCGCCTGCATGCCCTCGGAGTCATGTCCGCCGGGCATGCCGGTGAACTCGCCGGACTGCACCATGATGCCGTCACCAGCATAGGCCTCGTCCCAGTCCACGTCAGTCACCTCGAGATTGCGCACGCTGGCAAGCTCGGTGGCAAGCGGGCTATCCGCGGGCACGACGACCGGCGGGATGGGCAGGCCGTACTTGCGCGCGAACTCGAAGTCGCGCTGGTCGCCGCACGGGACGGCCATGACGGCACCCGTGCCGTAATCGGTGAGCACGTAATCGGAGACCCAGACCGGCACCTTGGCGCCGTTGACGGGGTTAATGACATAGCGACCCGTGAACGCGCCATGCTTCTCGCGATCGCCCATCGTGCGCTCGACAGCCGTGGCAGCAGCCGCGACCTTCTGCACCTCGCGCACCTCGGCCTCGTACTCGGTACCCGCGACCAGGCGCTCGACGAGCTTGTGCTCGGGCGCGAGCATGAAGAAGGTGCAGCCGAATAGCGTGTCGGGGCGCGTCGTGAACACGGTGATTTTCTCGTCGGTGGGCTCGCCTGCCGCATCGCAGAGCGTGAACTTCACCTCGGCGCCCTCGCTGCGGCCGATCCAGTTGGCCTGCATCTGCTTGACGCGCTCGGGCCAGCCGGGCAGCTTGTCGAGGTCGTCGAGCAGCTCCTGGGCGTAATCGGTGATCTTGAGGTACCACTGGTCGAGCTCGCGGCGCTCGACCGTGGAATGGCAGCGCCAGCACGTGCCCTGTTCGACCTGCTCGTTGGCGAGCACGGTCTTGCAATCCGGGCACCAGTTGACGGGGTTGGACTTGCGATACGCCAGACCCTTCTCGTGCATCTTGAGGAAGAACCACTGGCCCCAGCGGTAGTAGTCCTCCTTGCAGGTGATGACCGTGCGGTCCCAGTCATAGGAAAGGCCCATGCGCTTGAAGCTCGCCATCTGGGTCTCGATGTTCTCGAAGGTCCAGGTGGCCGGGTGGCTATGATGCTTGATGGCGGCGTTCTCGGCCGGCAGGCCAAAGGCATCCCAGCCGATGGGATGCAGCACGTCGTAGCCGTTCATGTGGAGATAGCGCGCGTACACATCGCCGATCGTGTAGTTGCGCACGTGGCCCATGTGGATGTCGCCGCTCGGATACGGGAACATCTCGAGCACGTACTTCGCGGGACGTGTCGATGCCTCGTCTAGCTTGAAAAGCTCATGCTCCGCCCAGCGCTTCTGCCATTTGGGTTCGATGGAATGCGGATCATACGCCTCATGCATGGCCAACCTCCGATGTGCCGTCAGATAAAACAGTGCCTCATAATACCGCTTTGCCGCGGAAATACACGCTAGAACGCGATGATACCCAGATGTTCGAGGAGTATCTTGAGGCCGATGACGACGAGCACGACGCCACCGATGATCTGGGCGGTCTTCTCGAAGCGCGCGCCAAAGCGATTGCCCACGACGACGCCGATGATGGAGAGACAAAATGTCGTGATGCCGATGATAAACGCAGCCTCGACGATGTTGATCTGCAAAAACGAGAAGCTGATGCCGACGGCGAGCGCATCGATGCTCGTCGCGATGGCGAGCATGAAGAGCTCGCGAAGGTCCAGCTTGCCGTCATCGGGTTCGCAGCCCTCGCACTCCTCGTGAAAGGCATCCCACAGCATCTTTCCACCCACGGCTGCGAGCAGCGCAAAGGCAATCCAGTGGTCGATTGTCGTGACGTAGACGGCGAAGATGCTGCCAAGCGCCCAGCCGATGACCGGCATGAGGCCCTGGAAGACGCCGAAGAACAGCGCGATGACGAGGGCGCGCCCATAGTCGATGCGATGCATGCCGAGACCCTTGCAGACGGACACGGCAAACGCGTCCATCGACAGGCCGGTGCCGATGAAGAAGATCTCGATGAAGCCCACGGTTAGTCCCTACGCCGCGCTATCCGGTTCGCCGGCCTGGCCCATCGCGCGGTTCACATCCATGAGCTTGCGCTGGAGATCCTGCATCGTGGGCGGCACCCAGGTGATGGCATCCGCGCCCGCATCAATCGTGCTCTTGACGGATTCACCATCCTTGCCGCCGCTCGCGATGATGGGAATGTCGCCGAAATGCTCGCGCACGGACCTGACGACATCGGGCGTGTTCCTGCCAGCCGCGACGTTGACGACACGCGCCCCCGTCGCGATCTTGGTGGCGACGAGCTCGTCAAAGGTGACAATGGTGAGAACGAGCGGAATATCGACGGCACGCGAGATCATGTGAATGTCCTCGACGCTCGTGGGCGAGTTGACGATGACGCCGTATGCACCCTGCATCTCCGATTGCACGGCCAGGGCAGCCGAGCGCACGCCCGTCGTGGTCGTTCCGGCGACGCCGGTGAACACGGGCCTTCCCGATGCCATCACAAGTGCCTGCGTGATGGCGGGCTGACAGGTGAAGGGATAGACGGCGAACACCGCGTCGGCATCGCAATTGCAGATGATCGCGAGATCGGTCGAGAACACGAGCGACTTCACGTGACGACCGAAGAACGAGATCCCGGGGCAATCTTGGGCCTCGATGGGCACACGCAGCTCGGCTGGAGCATGGCGAAACGAGCCATCGATGGCCTTGGCGCTCACCCGGGCGGGAAGGTCGTCAAGACGGACGACATCAGGCTCGAGCGCGTCGGGGCGATCTTGCTCCTGCATGCGTTTTCCCAATGGACCGCGCAATCCGCGCAGACGCAATTTGCCTATCATGTGCCGTCCTAACTCGAGGCGCTTGCGCGAGGCCGTCATCCTAAGTTCGGACAATGATAGCAACTCGCATTGTCCCCATGATGTTCGCCACCGAAAAGGCCACGTTCGACTACATCGCCCCGCGCGTTGACATTCTCGAGACGTCCGAAGCAAGCACGCAGGTGACCAAGGACGCGGCGCTCGCCTGGAAGGAAGCCGTCGCTGTCGACAGCAGCGATGCTGCCGTAGAGCAGGCAACCAAGCAGCTGCTCGACATCCTCGAGGGACGCCCCACCACCATCGACGGCGTTATCGCCTTTGCGCAGGGTCCCGCCAAGGAGATGTTCGGCGAGAAGGCGGCGGCACAAATCCTGGCGATGCAATAGCAGCGCAAGGCCGACGGAGCGAAGTGGTGCGATTGCGATGCCTGCACCGCCGCCACCGAGATCCTCGCCCAGTTCGGCCGCGTGGAGCTATAGGGAAAACGCCCCCTACACCCCCGGGTTCGTGAGCCGCAGGATGCTGCGGCCAAACGTGTAGCCGTACGGCGGCTCGGCCACCCAATCGGCCCTGAAGTCGCGCGTCGTGGTCGCCACGCTGGGACCACGGCGCACGGCGAGGTACTCGTCGCTCCATATATCGCGATCGAAGGCGAGCAAGCCGCCGTCCTCGTTCTCGATGAGCACCGCCTGCACCCACCTGAAGTCGATAAGCTTGCGCGAGCCCTTGGCAAGCAGCGCCGTATCCACCACCACGAGAATATCGGCAACCTGAAAGCCACACTCCACGCGCGACACGTGCTTGCCCGGCGGCGTCCACAGCTCGCCCTTCGCCGGCTCGGCGCGCAAGATGGCGACCTCCTCCTCGACGAACTCGGGTCCCAAAGCCAAGGTCTCGTGCTCGTTTACGAGGTCGACCGCAAAGCCGTCGAAGATGAGTCGCGCGGTCTTGTATATGTGATCGCTTTCGCCGTCGAGGCAATAGCCCTCGTACGCGACGAGTTCGCGACCGACGCACGAGCGCAAAAGTGCCAGCGTCGCATCATCGAACTGACGGCTTATTTCTATCAGGCTCATGACAATCGCCTTCCCACTCGCGCACTCGTAGTATATTGACGCACTAAGCATACTGCATCGACCACCATATAGGAGGGTGTTCATGGAACGCGAGAACGCATGGAAGAGCTACGGCGACAAGGAGCTCGAGCAACTCGAGAGGCTTAGCAGCGACTATATCGAGTTCATTTCGGAAAACAAGACCGAGCGTGAGTGCGTGAACGCCTCGATCGCCATGGCCGAGAAGGCCGGATACAAGCCGCTTGCCAAGGCCATCAAGAAGGGCCGCAAGCTCAAGGCCGGCGATAAGGTCTACGCACAGACGCACGGCAAGGCACTCATTCTGGCGGTGCTCGGCACCGATCCGCTCGAGGACGGCTTCAACATCCTCGGCGCCCACATCGACTCGCCACGCCTCGATGCCAAGCAAAACCCGCTCTACGAGAACACGGACATCGCCCTGCTCGACACGCACTATTACGGCGGCATCAAGAAATACCAGTGGGTCACGCTCCCGCTGGCCATCCACGGCGTCATCGCGCTCAAGGCGGGCAAGTCCATCGAAGTCCGCGTAGGCGAGGACCCGTCTGACCCGGTGTTCTGCATCTCTGACCTCCTCCCCCACCTGGGGCAAAAGCAGATGGAGAAGAACGCGAAGGAGGTCATCGACGCCGAGGATCTCGACGTGATCGTGGGAAGCAGGCCGCTCCTGTTCGAGAAGGACAAGCTCAACGACGACTCGCCCGCATGGGAGAAGGTCGCCGAGAAGGAGCCCGTCAAGGCTTCCGTGCTCAAGTACCTCGCCGAATACTACGGTATTGAAGAGGAAGACTTCCTCTCCGCCGAGCTCGAAATCGTGCCAGCCGGACGCGCCCGCGAGATGGGCTTCGACCGCTCCATGGTGATTGGCTACGGCCAGGACGACCGCGTCTGCGCCTACACCTCGCTCGTCGCCCAGCTCGCCATCGAGGATCCCAAGCGCACCGCCGTCACCGTGCTGGTCGACAAGGAGGAGATCGGCTCCGTGGGCGCCACGGGCATGGAGTCGCTGTTCTTCGAGAACACCATCGCCGAGATCATGGAGCTCGCAGGCGAAGGCGGCCAGCTCAAGCTACGCCGCGCGCTCGGTGCGTGCAAGATGCTGTCCTCCGACGTCTCCGCTGCCCTCGATCCCTGCTATGCGAGCGTCTTCGAGCCCAAGAACGCCGCATACATGGGGCGCGGCCTCGTCTTCAACAAGTACACGGGCGCGCGCGGCAAGAGCGGCAGCAATGACACCTCCGCGGAGTTCGTCGCCGAGGTGCGCAAGGTCATGGATGATGCCGGCGTCGCGTTCCAGACCGCCGAGCTCGGCCGCGTCGACATCGGCGGCGGCGGCACGATCGCCTACATCCCCGCCAAGTACGACATGGACGTCATCGACAGCGGCGTGGCCGTGCTCTCGATGCACGCACCTTGGGAAATCACGAGCAAGGCCGACATCTACGAAGCACGCAAAGGCTACGAGGCGTTCCTGAAGAACGCGTAGGCACCAGGCTGCGAGGCGGCCCCTTGACGAGGCCCGCGAATGAAACAAGAAAAGCCAAAGCGGGTTTGCGAGGACTGTTTGAGAAAGGCGACTACATTTGCAGTCGCCTTTCGAGTTTCCCTAAAGGGACTAGCTTCGCGTCGCCGCACGCTGCTTTGGCTTTTCGCAGTTTCGGTATGAGCGATAGCCCGTCAAGGACCCGCCCCGTAGCCTAATCCGTAAAGTACCCCACGCCACCTTCGATGAGCGGCTGGTAGCTCAGGTCGGGGATGTTGCGGTACACGCCCTCGCTCCAGCGCTCGGTGTGCCCCATCTTGCCGAGCACGCGCCCGTCGGGGCTCGTGATGCCCTCGATGGCGAGCACCGAACCGTTGGGGTTCACGTCGAGGTCCATGCTCGGCATGCCGTCCAGACCCACGTACTGCGTCGCGATCTGCCCACTCTCGATGAGCTGCTCGAGCGTATCGTCGTTGGCGACGAAGCGTCCCTCGCCATGGCTGATCGCCACCGTGTGAATGTCGCCGACTTCGCAGCGCGAGAGCCACGGCGACAGGTTGGACGCCACGCGCGTGCGCACGATGCGGCTCTGGTGCCTGCCGATCGTGTTGAACGTAAGCGTCGGGCAGCCCGCATCCATCGTGACGATGTCACCATAGGGAACCAATCCGAGCTTGACGAGCGCCTGGAAACCGTTGCAGATGCCCAGCATGAGGCCATCGCGATCGTTGAGCAGGCGGCGTACGGCATCCGTGACGTTGGGATTGCGGAAGAACGCCGTGATGAACTTGGCGCTTCCGTCCGGCTCGTCGCCACCGGAGAATCCGCCGGGAATCATGATGATCTGGCTGTTGTCGATCTTCTCGACGAAGGCCTTGGTGCTCTCCGCGACCGCATCCGGCGTCAGGTTGTTGATGATGAAGGTCTCGGGCACGGCACCGGCGCGCTCGAAGGCGAGCGCCGTGTCGTACTCGCAGTTGTTGCCCGGGAAGACCGGGATGATGACGCGCGGCTTGGCGAGGTTGCCGCAGTACGTGAGCGGGATGTTGCTCGCGTCGCTGATCATGTCGACGCCGCCGCCGTCCTCGCGGTACGGGAAGACGTCCTCGAGTTCGCTCTCCCACGCCTCCTGCAGCACGGCAAGACGTACGGTTTCATCACCGGCGATGATCGCGTACTCGTCGATGGTCTCGCCCAGCTCGACGACGTGCATGTTCTCGGTCGACTCGACCGGCGTGGCACCAGGTGCCATCTCGACGACGAAGGAGCCGTACGCGTTGACGAAGAGCGTGTCGAGGTCGACGTCATCGTTGATGCGCAGGCCGATGCCGTTGCCCAGGCACATCTTGAAGAGCAGCTCGGCGTCTCCGCCGAAGCCCGGCGTGCCAACCGCAAGCACCTGGCCGGTGTCGATGAGGCGCTCGATCGTGTCGAGGCATTCGAGCAGTCCGGCCTTCTCGGGCATGAGCCCGTCGGTCTCGTAGAAGGGATGGATGCACAGCACCTCGTGGCCAGCACCCTTGAACTCGGGGCTCATGGCGTGGTCGACGGTGCCGACGGCCGTCGCGAAGCTCACGAGCGTGGGCGGCACGTCCAGGTCCTCGAAGCTGCCCGACATGGAGTCCTTGCCGCCGATGGAGCCCACACCCAAGTCAATCTGGGCCACGAGCGCGCCCAGCAACGATGCGGCGGGCTTGCCCCAGCGCTCGGGAACGTCACGCAGCGAACCGAAGTACTCCTGGAAGGTCAGGTACGCGTCCTTGCGCGAGAAGCCCGCGGCCACGAGCTTGGCGACGCTCTCGACAACGGCGAGGTACGCGCCCTTGAACTGGTTGGCCGACGACAGATACGGGTTGAAGCCCCAGGACATGCCGCTCGTCGTCGTGGTCTCGCCCAGAACGGGGAGCTTGGCGATCATCGCCATGGGCGCGGTGAGCTGGCGCGCACCGCCAAAGGGCATGAGCACCGTGTTGGCGCCGATGGTGGAGTCGAACATCTCGACGAGACCCTTGTTCGAGGCCACGTTGAGGTCGGTGACGACGCTCTTCATGCGCTCGGCGAAGCTCGTGCCCTCCCACTGGGGCGCGTAATCCTCACCGGCAGCAATATGCACGTTCATCTGCTTGGACGCACCATTCGAGTTGAGGAACTCGCGGCTCACGTCGACGATCGTATCGCCACGCCAAGTCATGACGACGCGCGGCTCCTCGGTGACGGTCGCGATGACGACCGCCTCGACGTTCTCCTCCTCGGCGTACTTGAGGAACTCGTCGACATCCTCGGCAGCAACGGCACACGCCATGCGCTCTTGGCTCTCCGAGATGGCGAGCTCGGTGCCATCCAGGCCGTCGTACTTCTTGGGGACGCGGTCCAGGTCGATGAGCAGGCCGTCGGCAATCTCGCCCGTGGCCACGCTCACGCCACCGGCTCCGAAGTCGTTGCAGCGTTTGATGAGGCGGCAGGCGTCCTTGCGGCGGAAGAGGCGCTGCAGCTTGCGCTCGACTGGAGCGTTGCCCTTTTGCACCTCGGCACCGCAGGTCTCGATGCTCGACACGTTGTGGGCCTTCGAGGACCCGGTCGCACCGCCGATGCCATCGCGACCCGTGCGTCCGCCGAGCAAGATGATCTTGTCGCCGGCAACCGGCGTCTCGCGGCGCACGTGATCGGCGGGCGTCGCGCCCACGACGGCGCCGATCTCCATGCGCTTGGCCGCATAACCCGGATGGTACAGTTCGTTGACCTGGCCCGTTGCCAGGCCAATCTGGTTGCCATAACTCGAATAGCCGTGCGCAGCCGTCGTCACGATCTTGCGCTGGGGCAGCTTGCCCGCAAGCGTCTCGGCGATGGGGGTGTGCGGGTCTGCGGCACCCGTCACGCGCATGGCCTGGTACACGTAGGAGCGGCCGGACAGGGGGTCGCGGATGCAGCCGCCGATGCAGGTCGCCGCGCCGCCGAAGGGCTCGATCTCGGTGGGATGGTTGTGCGTCTCGTTCTTGAAGAGGAACAGCCAGTCCTCGTCCTCGCCATTCACGTCGACCTTGACCTTGACGGTGCAGGCGTTGATCTCCTCGCTCTCGTCGAGGCCCGTGAGGATGCCTTGCTTCTTGAGATACTTGGCGCCGATGGTGCCCATGTCCATGAGGCAGACGGGCTTCTCGTCGCGTCCGAGCTCGTGGCGCATGTCCAAGTACGCGTCGAAGGCGGCCTGCACGATCTCGTCATCGATCTCGACATCCGTGAGCTCGGTGCCGAAGGTCGTATGCCGGCAGTGGTCGGACCAATAGGTGTCGACCATCTTCACTTCCGTGATGGTCGGGTCGCGGTGCTCGACGTTGGCGAAGTAGTCCTGGAATACCTTGATGTCGGCAAGGTCCATCGCCAGGCCGCGCTCGCGGATGAAGATCTCGAGAATCTCGTCGTCGTAGTCGATAAAGTGCTCGATGACCTCGACATCATCCGGCTCGGGATAATCTGTCTTGAGCGTCTCGACCTCATCGAGCGAGGCCTCGCGCGCCTCGACGGGGTTGATGAGGTAGCGCTTGATGGTGGTGACATCCTCATCACTCAAGTCGCCCTCGAGCAGGTACAGCGTCGCGCTGCGCACCTCGGGGCGCTCGCCGCACGAGACGAACTGGATGCACTCGCTCGCGGAATCGGCCCGCTGGTCGAACTGGCCAGGCAGGTACTCGACGCCAAAGAGGACGTAGTCGTCGGTGAGGGTGGGCAGGCGGCGATGCGCCATGTCGACCTGCGGCTCGCTGAAGACGGTGGGGATGCACTGCTCGAAGAGCTCCTCGTCGATGCCTTCGACGTCATAACGATGGATGGTACGTAGCCTCTCGAGCCCCTCGATTCCCAGCAAGCTGCGAAGCTCCGCCTCCAACTGCTGCGACTCGACATCGAACTCGGGCTTCTTTTCGACATAGACGCGAGAAACCATTCCCAGGCCTCCAATTATCTCGTGGCTTATTTGCCGCGAACTATCTTACATGAATGGAGCATGTGGTATGGTTTGCACAACGTCTCGACAATGCCAAAGGAGCCACCATGAAGCGCTCGTTCATACTCGTTATTTCCTGCGTTTGCGCACTTGCCATCGCCCTGTTCGCCCTGACCGCCTGTGGCGGAGCATCCAACTCCCCAAGCGGATCAGCCTCGAGCTCGGCGGCTTCTTCGGATGCAAACGGCGCGAACGGCGCCGATGCCGCCAACCCGGACGACGCGTCGGCATCGGGCATGTCGCGCGACGACGTCCGCAGCGTCTTCGAGCAGACCATCGCGACCATGAGCGAGTTCTACAAGGGCAGCACGCCCGTGGGCGAGCAACTCTACTATGCCGGCGGCGCCGATGGTGCCGGCGCCATCTTCGTTCTCATCGTCCCCGAATCCAACACGTCCGCCATCTTCATCGGGCCGGCGACGGTCGGCGAGGACAACAAGCTGACCATCACCGACGAGACGACGAGCAGTTCCATCTCCTTTGCCGTCATAGACAACGGCGACGACACGTACTCGTTCTCCATGGGCGACGAATATGGCGCCGCCATCATGACCAGGTGCAGCTCGAACGAAATCATCGACGCGCTCACCGACGTCGTCATGGCCTCGTCGGCAGCCCAGCCGGCGAGCGAGGGCTCCGCCCAGGAACAGCCTCAGGAATAGAAGGCGTAGCCCCTTAGCCCATGAGCCAGCGTCCCAATCGAGCACGTCGCACGAACGCGGGCAACAATCGTCCGGAACGCAGCCGTTCGGGTCGTGCGGGTGCCGGCCGCTCCCGTTCGGGACGTCCTCCCCTCAAGGGCAAGCGCGGGTCGGTCAAGGCCGCCGCGCAACGGCAGGTCAATCGCAGGGGCGCTGTCAACAGCCGCAACCTCAAGCGCGTGAAGACTCCCCGCAAGCCCCCGCGCATCGTACTCGTCGTCGCGCTCTGCGTCATCATCATCGGCGCAGGGGCTGCCGCCGTCCTCTCCCAAACCGACACGGCGAAGTACGCGGCCTGCGAGCAGTACCGTCCCGTCGTGCAGCAGACATGCAAGGATTGCGGGCTTGGCGCGGACTGGGTCGACTGCCTGCTCGCGGCGATGGTCGTCGAATCGGGCGGCGACAAGAACGTGAAGAGCGTTCTCGATGTCAGCGGAGACATCATGCAGGCAGCAGAAGGCGCTTACGGGTGGATCGTCATGAACGGCTGGCCCGAGCGCGGCATCGCAGCCGAATCCACCGAAGCCTCGATCTATGCCGGCGTCATGGAGTTCAAACAGAACCTCCAGCTTTGGGAGGGCTATCTTGGCACCATCACGCCCAATGACACGACCGAGATACAACTCGTCATCCAGGGATACAACTTTGGCGCAGAGGGATGGTTTGCCTGGTGCAAGCAGCGTGGCATCCACGCATACACCGTCGAGCTCGCCAAGGAATACTCGAAGACGAAGATGCCGGCAGATGCCAAGGGCACGCCCACGCATGCCCAGAAGTGGCTCACTGCCTATGATGCCATCCACGCCAGCCACTAGATGAGGCAAGCGAGCACCAGATGGCCTTCGCCTCGCTTGCTCGTCACAGCCTGATGGCTTGCTTTAACCCGGAAAAGCGGAAAGCTCACCTCCCGCTCATAGACGAGCGGAACGTGAGCTTTCCATAGCGGATGCCCCAGACAACATCCGAACCAAACGTTGCAGCCTCTTGATTTAGCTGTAACGGCGGCCGTAGGCTACGACACCGGAGCTTCTCCTGTTGAAGATCCAGTGACGGCGGATATAAATTGCGTTGTCCTCACGATTGAACAGTCTTGAGATCCACATTTAAACCACCCTTGTACTGCTATCCGTCCTCGCCCTGTATTTCCCGATGAAACCTAGACTCAGCATGCCTTTTCCCGTTTATCCCCGTCTTCCGGCTGTACGTCGGGAACGACGAGGTCAAACGGGATACGGTTCTGGGCAACAAGTTGCTTTGTTGCCATGACGACGTAGGTGTTGAAGTTCAGTCCGAGCGCGTCGAGCTTTGCGCTGGCCTCCTTCTTCAGATCGTCGTCCATGCGTATGGTCGTCGACTTCATCATTGTTCTTGCCTTTGGCTACGTTTATATAATATGTATGTCTATTAGTAGTGCATTAGGCGTGCATAGTATATCCCATATATTTCGATTTGACATATAATTTTGAAAATAAATGACACAAAAATGAAAGGCCGGCCCCTCAACGGAGCCGGCCGAGCCGTCTACGGCGTGTTTTGCGTCTAAATTTTTTAGACCAACTGACTAGTTTCCTTCGAATGCATCGAGGTCCCACTGCAGCCATGCGGCGGCAAGCTCGACGATGGCGCGGTAGAAGCCCGAACCATCCTGCGTCGCCTGCTCGTTATCGAGCATGTGCCGCAAAAGGGCAAGGGGATGCTCTTCGAAGAAGCCCGCGAGCATCTCGAGCTGCTCGTCGCTCGGCTGCTGCAGGTAGTCGAGCGGCACGAGCATGAAGAGCTCGTTGGCGATATGGTCATCGGGAAGAAAGCGCTGGATGCTCGTCTCGACGCCCAGCTCCCGAGCCACATCGTAAATGGCGCTTCCCTGCATCCCGTACGCGCTCTCGAGCGGCGGCATGGGAGCGTCGGGCAGCAGGAAGGTTTGCGCGTATTCGGCGTCCATCGCCATCTTGCGATGGTCCTCGGGAATTTCCGCCAGCTTCGCGACCGCCGCCGCGATATGATCGAGGGCGTCATGCGTGCGCTCGTTCTCGAGCTTGCCGCGCAGCTCGGCCCAAAACGCCGGATCGCTCACGTTGAAGAGCAGGGTCTCGTCGAGTGGATATCCGAGTATGTTGCCGAGAAACTGATATACGGGCATGCTGCCGTGCCCGTCATGGTCGTGCTCGTGATGATGCTCGTGTCCAGCCATCGCATCTCCTTTCGAATGAGACAACTGCTCGAGACAACTGCTCAGAGCATTTGTCTCATCGTGCAGGTCAAAGTGTCTGTCGCGAGTATAATGACCCGCAACGCCAAATGACGGGAAGACTGATGATTGACACCGAACTGACAGTGGACCTTAAGGTGACCGTTCCCTTGCGCGTCACCGATTTCGACCGCTATGGCCGCATCAAGCCCTCGGCCGTGCTCGAACTCTTCCAGGAGGCCGCTACCGCACAGGCGGGCGTCATGGACATCGATCACGCTGCGATGGAGCGCCGTGGCGTGTTCTGGGCCGTCATCCGCACCTACTACGAGGTCATCCGCCAACCTGAGCTGTACACGAGCGTACAGGTGCGCACCTGGCCCCACTCCCCCTCGCGTTTCTCGTTCCAGCGTGACTACATCATCAGCTCGCTTTATGACGAGGTGCTCGTACGCGGCACCTCGGAATGGGTGCTCATGAGCCTCGAGACACGGCAGTTCGTGAGTCTCGCCGACGTGTACGAACCACCTGCAAACCTACTCGACGAGAAAAACTTCGAGAAAAAGCCACGCAAGATACGTGATTTCGAGACCGATGACGCAGCGCCCTATGTCATCGTCCCGCCCTACACCTCGGCCGACATCAACGGACACGTCAACAACAGCGTTTATGCCGATTATCCCTTCGACGCCATCAATCCGGGCGAGGAGCACAACGTCAAGAGCTTCCAGATCGACTTCCGGCACGAAGTGCGCACGGGACAGCCGCTCTTCATCTACACGGCGCGCGACGAGGGTGTGATCCTCACCAAGGGCGTCGACGAGCAGGGCGAAGTCGCGTTCTCCGCGCGCACGTCGTTCTAGGACGCGTTCTCCTCGAGCTCGTCCATCGCGCGGTTTGCCAGCTCGTCGGCCTTGATGTTGCCGACGTTGTCCGCATGGCCCTTGACCTTGTGAAAGCGTATGTCGGCAAAGCGCCGCCGCTCCTCGTCGAGCGCTAGCCAGAGTTCCTTGTTGGCAACGGGTTGCTTTTTCGAGTTGACCCAGCCCTTGCGCTTCCAATCCGCAATCCACGACGTGATGCCGTTGAGCACATAGGCGCTGTCGAGGTAGACGTCGGTCGGCACCGCCTTGTTCTTGATGGCGCGCAGTCCCTCGATGGCGGCCGTCAGCTCCATCTTGTTATTGGTGGTGTCACGCTCGCCTCCCCAGAGCTCCTTTTCATGCTCGCCCCAGATGAGGTAGACGCCCCAGCCACCCACGTTCGCATCGCTTTGGTTGCCGCGGCAGCCGCCGTCGCAGTATATCTGCAAGCTCGTCATGCGCGTCTACTGCCGGTAGTAGGTCAGGAAGTCCTCGATTGCGTCCATCGCCTCGCCGAGCGTGCGGCGTCGTGGCAAGTAGACGATGCGGAAGTGGTCGGTATCGGCGCAGTTGAAGCCACTTCCCTGGACGATGAGCACCTTCTTGTCCTTGAGCAGATCGAGCGCGAACTGTTCGTCGTTCGTGATGTTGAAGCGCTTCTTGTCGAGCTTGGGGAAGATGTAGAACGCGGCTTTGGGCTTGACGACGCTCACACCGGGCATCTCGCAGAGGCGTTCGTAGACGAAGTTGCGCTGCTCGTACACGCGACCGCCGGGCACCACGTAATTGCGTACGCTCTGGTGTCCCCACAGCGCCGTCTGCACGATGGACTGCGCCGGTACGTTGGAGCACAGGCGCATGTTCGTGAGCATGTTGAGGCCTTCGATGTAGTCGCGTGCCATGCGCTTGTTGCCAGATAACGCCATCCAGCCGATGCGATAGCCGGCAATCATATGCGATTTCGACAGTCCCGAGAAGGTGACGCAGAAAAGGTCGGGCGCAAGCGAGGCGATGGAGACGTGCTCGCCTTCGCCCTCCATGACAAGACGATCGTAGATCTCGTCCGAGAAGATGATGAGCTGGTGCTCGCGCGCGATGTCGACGATGCCCTGGAGCACCTCGCGCGGATACAGCGCACCCGTGGGGTTGTTGGGATTGATGATGACGATGGCCTTGGTGCGCGGCGTGATCTTGGCGCGGATGTCATCGAGATCCGGATACCACTCCGCCTCCTCGTCGCACACGTAATGCACGGGATGACCACCAGCTAGCGTGGCACATGCAGTCCACAGCGGGTAGTCGGGCATGGGCAGCAGAATCTCGTCACCGTCATCGAGCAGTGCCGACATGCAGATGTTGATGAGCTCGGATACGCCATTGCCCGTGTAGATGTCCTCCATCTGCACGTTGGGAAGGCCCTTGAGCTGGTAGTACTGCATGATGGCCTTGCGGGCAGACCACAGACCCTTCGAATCCGAGTAACCCTCGCAATCGGTGAGCTGCAGCGCCATGTCGTGCACGACCTCGTCGACTGCACGGAAACCGAAGGGCGCCGGATTGCCGATGTTCAATTTGAGGACGTGCGTGCCCGCCTGCTCCATGCGGTTCGCCTCGTCGAGCACGGGACCGCGCACATCGTAGAGCACGTTATCGAGCTTCGATGATTTCTTGAACCGACGCATGGGCGCGAGCTCCGGATCTTCCTCGGCCATCACCGCGCTCGTCTGCGTCTGCTTCGGCGCTTTCTGGGCCTTCGGGGTTTTCTGGGCCTTCTGAACCTTCTGGAATTCCGATCCCGGATTGAGCCATGAGGGTTCGACTTCGAGCGCCCGGGCGAGGAAGTTCAATGTTGCCTTGCGTGGCGTGGTCTTGCCGCTCACGTACTGGCTGAGCTGGCTCTTGCCGAGCTTGAAGCCCTGAATCTCGGCCTGCCTCAGCAAATCGACTTGCTTGAGGCCGCTTGCCTTCATCGCTTCCTTGAGTCTGTCGGCGAAAACTGTTGAGTTCATTTTCTGCTCCGTAAGTTCAATTTACTGGTCATGAGGTTCATTTTTAGCAGAATAGCATAATAAACCAGCCAAGAGGTTCAATTTCATAAAATGCGACAGGGGCCAGGTACGTTTAATGGGACGCACTATCAAGCAACCTGGCATCTGTCTCTTAT
>CABSKV010000003.1 GCA_902478425.1 uncultured Coriobacteriia bacterium
TTCTCGACCACGAAGTCGATGATGGGCGGCTGCGTCCACGTGCCCTCGTCAATCTGCGCGTCCACGTGGTCGTTGAGGGCACGGTTGAGGTTCTCGGTAATGCCACCACCGGTGATGTGGGCGACGGCATGAACCTGGGGCACGGCACGGCGCAGCTCCAGGATGGACTTGACGTAGATGCGCGTGGGCGCGAGCAGGGCGTCGAGTACGGAGGTGCCATCGAGCTCGTCGCGCTCGACCGTGAGCTCGTCCATCCCCATGACCTCGGTGACGGCACGGCGCACGAGGGAGAAGCCGTTGGAGTGAATGCCCGTCGAGGCAAGGCCCAGGATGACGTCGCCCTCGGCCACGTCATCGGGATTGAGCATCTTGGGGCGGTCGACCACGCCCACGCAAAAGCCCGAGAGATCGTAATCATCAGGATCCATGACGCCGGGATGCTCTGCCATCTCGCCGCCGATGAGCGCGCAGCCCGCCTGACGGCAGCCCTCGGCGATACCACCCACGACCTGGGCGATGTGATCGCTTTTGAGCTTGCCGATGGCAACGTAGTCGAGGAAGAACAACGGTTCTGCGCCACAGGCAAGCACGTCGTTGACGCACATGGCGACCAGGTCGATGCCGACGGTGTCATGCTTGCCGGCCATCTGGGCCAACGCGAGCTTGGTGCCCACGCCGTCCGTTCCGCTCACGAGGATGGGATCGTCCATCCCCTTGAGCGCGGCAGCGGAAAACAGCCCGCCGAAGCCGCCGATATCGCCGATGACCTCGGGACGATACGTCGACTTCACGCTCGCGCGAATCGCGTCGACGGCGCGTGCGCCCTCGTCGATGTCCACACCTGCATCCTTGTACGTAATTTGCTCTGCCATGACTGCTCCTCTTGTGGGATAAGAAAAAACCAGACAAATACGCGATGCATTTGCCTGGTTTCGGGTTACAGACCGAGCGCCTTCTTGAGGGAGGAGACGCGCCGGCGCGATACGGGAATCTGCTCGTCCTCGCCGGTGAGCGTGAGCAGCAAGGTGCCGCCGCTGACGGGGTCGACCTCGCTTACGCATGCGAGGTTCACGAGGTAGCGACGGTGTACGCGGAAGAAGCCGAGCGGCTCGAGCTTGGCTTCGAGCTGGGCAAGCGAGACCGTCGAGAGATAGCGGTCGTTCTCCGTGTGGAGGTACGAATAGTCGTCCTTCGCCATGATGAAGTGAATCTTGCTGGCGGGGATGAGCAGCTTCTTGCCGCCCTTCTCGGCGGGGATGCGCTCGTTGGTGGTGGAGCGGCCTTGGGCAGTGATGAGTTGCTTGACCTTGTTGATTGCCTGCATGAGGCGGTCGGTCTCGACCGGCTTGACCAGGTAATCGGTCGCGTTGACCTCGAATGCCTTGACGGCAAACTCGCTGTACGCGGTCACGAAGATGATGTAGGGCGGATACTTGAGCTCGTTGAGGGCCTCGGCGAGTTGCAGGCCATCGACGCCCGGCATGTTCACATCGAGGAACATGATGTCGGCGCCCACGTCCTTGAGCTGCTCGATGGCCTCACGCACGTTGGTCGCCTCTGCGGCGATCTCGACCTCGCCGGTCTCGGCGAGAAGAAAGCGCAGCTCAGAGCGTGCTGGCGCTTCGTCATCAACAATTATTGCTTTGAGCATAGAGTGTCTCCTTTGTGCATCGTTCGCTTGATTCTAACATCAAACGATGCGCACATGCGAATAATCATGGTTTAGATAATATCCTGCAGGTCACGCGCATCTGGTGCAGCATCGGGCGCACCCGGGGAGGCATCTTCGCCCGATCCTGCGCCCACATCATCATCACTGATATCAATGCCCTGATCAACGAGGGCGTCGTAGAGGTTGAGGTATACCGTCGTGCCCTTGCCGTATTCCGAATCGACATACAGGCCCGAAATCGCGCCGAAGAACGCCTTGATGCGTCCGTTGACGTTCTTGAGCGCAATTCCCATGCCCGTCTCGGATTCGCGGTCGAGCAAGTTCTCGAGGCGCTCGGGAGGAATGCCCACGCCATCGTCGGACACCGAGATCGTGACGCTGTCGGATGCGCGATATGCCTTGATCGTGATGTTGAGCGGCGTGCCGTCATCGCGCCTGCCGTGCCCGACGGCGTTTTCGACGAGGGGCTGCAGCATGAACGACGGCATCTTGAGACGCTCGAGGCCAGGCTCGATGTCGACGTGCAGCACGATGGCATCATCGCCGAAGCGCGCGTTCTGGAACATGAGATAGCGCTCGGTCTGCTCGACTTCCTTTGCCAGCGGAATGAAGTCCTCGGCGTTCTCGAGCATGCGGCGATAGTAGGTCGCGAACTCGCGCAGCATGACACGTGCCTTGACCGGATCGGTACGAGTGACCGACGCGATGGTGTTGAGCGTGTTGAAGAGGAAGTGCGGATTGATCTGCGCCTGCATGGCCTTGAGCTCCATGCGCGCGGCGAGCTCGGTCTGCTGTTGCAGGCATGACAGCGAAAGCTGCGTGGAGAGCAGCTGGGCGAAGCCCTCGGCGATTGCCTTTTGGTTCTCGCCCAGGTTATGTGGGTAGCGATAGTAGAACTTGAGCGCGCCGACGATGCGCTTGTTGACGACGAGCGCGACGACGATGCCCGCCTTGAGCTTGCCCGACTCGCGGCTGAAGCCCACGGCACCCGATGTCTCGAGCACGCGCGTGATGCCATCCTCGAGCGTCATGTACGTGCTCATCGTCTGGATGGGCGAGTTGGGCAGGTGGTTCTCGCGATCGAGACCCGAGAAGCCGAGCACGCGCTCGCGGTTGGTGATGGCGACGGCATCGGCCGTTGCCGCCGGCAACAGCAGCTCGCACACCGCCTGGGCGGAATCGGGGTCGAGGCCCTGACGCATGAAGGTCACCGTCTTGCTCGCGAGATCGAGCGTCTGGTTGGATTGGCGTGCACGGGCGTGATCGGACGTGCCCGCCGAGCGCAGGCCGATGATCGTGAGCACGAACATGGCGATGATGGCGACGAGCGCCAGCCACGGCGAGACGTCATCGTAGAAGACGATGCCCATGATCGCGAAGAGGCTGAAGACGATATAGCACACGATGAGCATGATGTAGCCCGTTGCTTTTTGTACGTCCATCGTCTCGGCTCTTTCGTGCGGTAACGAGCGTTATTCGGGCGTGATGGCCGAGAAGCGGCTCGTATAGCTCGCGGACGAGCTTTGCAGGCCGCTCGTGCCCAGCTGCGTGGCGAGCGCCGAGTTGGACCACATGGCGCGCACGATGTTGGGCCACTGGTGCTGCAACTCGAAGTAGTTGGCGCAGTTCTCGCGGGCGAATTCGCTGGCGTCACGGATGGTCTTGTTGCCGATGCGCAGGTACTCGCCATGCTCCTTGTGGCCGATGGCGCGTAGGTAGGCGGTGATGCGCGCGCGGCGGCGGATGGACGAATCAAGCCATGGACCGGGATAGGGATCGAGCGTGGACGGCGTGACCTGCATGAGGTCGATTTGCGTCTTGGCGAATTCGATCTTACGCACCTCGTAGAACCAACGGTACACGTCCTGCTCGAAGCGGCTCGAATGCTGCGAGCCCTCCGGCGGGAGGTGCAGCAAGCTGAACTGGTTATCGAACCAGACATCGTTGCCGTACATGCGCGCGTTGATGAGGTAGTCGAGGTCCTCGCCGCGGGCAATCCACGGGTCGAAGGCGATATTGCCATACGAATCGGCGTGCAGCACCATGCAGCCGCCACAGCAGACGTTGGATCGGCTCAGACGCGGACCGTGCAGGGCGCCCTCGATGTAGTCATTGAAGTCAGCTGCCTTGTTCCAGAAGCGGTCGTACCAGGGCACGTCTTCCGGAGCCTTGGGGCTGTCGTAACTGTCGTAGAAGAAGCCCGTCTTGGCCGTGATGATCGAGCCCGTCGGGGTCTTGCACGCGATGCCGTGCACCGCGCGTTCGAGGAAGTCGGCATTGGGGATGACCTCGTCGTCGTCGACGAAGACGACCGTGTCGTGGCCGAAGATCGAGGCGACGATGAGACCGAGATTGCGGATGGCGCCGTAGCCCGTGAGGCAGGCCGCGCCCTTGTACTCGCCCACGCCCACCTGCTCGAAACGGCGGTGAATGTGGCGCATCTCGGCATCGCCGATGATAACGATATTGAGATCCATGAAGTGACCTGCGATGGCGCGCACGCGCTCGACTGCCTGGTTCTCGACGCCCGGCTCTGCCGCGACAAGCAAGATGATGCGATCGACGCCGACGACATGACGCAGCGACTCGAGGCAGCGGGACAGCTCGCCCGGTTGGTCGATGGGAGTCATGTGATCGTACACGACACCGCGATTAATCGAATGCGACGACCTGCGACCACACCAGTAACTGGGAATGACGATTGCCGGATTCAGGTTCATGTGAGATGTTTCTCCTCAACTACGTTGCGCAAACACCGGTGATCTTACACGCATCTATATAGATTATCACCGAAGCGGCCCATACATCGCGACTTCACATAAAGATTTGCACGCAGCTACGCGATGGAGAACGATACGCTGCGCTCGCGGGGGTCAACCTCCTCGACACGCACGCGAAGCTGCTGGCCGATGCGATAGGTGCGCCCCGTCTCCTCGCCCACGAGCGTCTGCGTGAGCGAATCGAACTCGTGATACTCGCCGTGCACGTAATCGAAGCGCACGAAGCCCTCAATCGTGTTTTCGAGCCGCACGTACAGACCGCGTGCCACGACGGTCGAGATGGTTCCCGTGAAGACCTCGCCGATACGCTCGGCAAGATACTCGCAGAGCTTGAGCTCGACGCTGTCGCGCTCGGCCTGCTCGGCGAGACGCTCCATCTTCGAGGAGTGCTTCGCGAGCCATTGCAGGTGGGTTTCCATGGCGTGCGGATCCTTGAGCAGGCGATGAACCATGAGATCGGGATAGCGCCTGATGGGGCTCGTGAAATGGCAGTAGAACGTGGAGGCCAGCCCAAAGTGACCGATGGGCTCCGTATTGTAGACGGCGCGCTCCATGGCCCGCAGCACGAGGTAGTTCACGAGCGGTTCCTCGCGCGTGCCACGTGCCTCGTCAAGCACGTCCTGGAAGGCGACGGGGTTGCCGGTGGCAAGTTCCGAGACGTTGTAGCCGAGTTCGCGTAGCGGCGGGAGCAGCGCTTCGAGAGCCGCGGCGCTCGGCGGCTCGTGCACGCGGTACACGAAGGGGATGTGGTTGCTATGGGCATGATGCGCGACGGTCTCGTTGGCGAGGATCATCGCCTCCTCGATCATGGAGGTGGCGTCAGTCTTGCGACGCAGGTCGATGCGCGTGACCATACCGCATTCGTCGAGGACGGGCTTGGCCTCGACCGTGTCGAAGTCGATGGCGCCTCGCTCGATACGCAACGCGAGAAGCTTCTTGGCAAGTGTGTCGAAACGCCTGAGCTTGGGAGCATACGGGTCTTCTCGCTTGCCGTCGAGCACCTCTTGCACCTCGTCGTAATTGAAGCGGCGCTTGCTGCAGATGACGCTCGGATATATCTCGTAGCGCCTGACGTTTGCGGATGCGTCTAGGTACATGTCGCAGGTCATGGTCAGGCGGTCCTCGCCCGGCCTAAGCGAGCATACGTCGTTGCTGAGCTTCTCGGGCAACATGGGGAGCACGCGATCGACGAGGTAGACGCTCGTCGCCCTATCGCGTGCGCATATGTCGATATGGCCGTCCCAGTCAACGTAATGCGAGACATCGGCGATGTGCACGCCCAGGCGCAGCATGCCATCGACCTCGTCGAGCGAGATCGCGTCGTCGAAGTCCTTGGCATCCGCCGGGTCGATGGTGAAGATGTCGCGCATGCGCAAGTCGTGCCTACCGGGCTCGGCAAGTGCCGTCTCCACGTCGACTTCGATGCCTTCGGCCTGCTCGAGTGCCTGGGGGCTGAACTTCGTGGGAAGATCGAGGTTATGGATGATGATGTCGACGTCCATGCCCGGAGCATCGGCCGCACCGAGCACCTCGACAACATAGCCCTGCATGGGCTGGCGACGGTCGGGGTAGCTCGTGATGCGCGCGAGCACGACATCACCGTCCTGCGCGCCGCCGATATTGCCATCGGTGATGAAGAGGTCGTGGCGCACGCGCGGATCTTGCGCGACGACCACGGCGAGCGGGTCGTTGACTTCGAGCGTGCCGATAAGGTATTCGGTCGCGCGGCTCACGACGCGCACGACGCGTGCCGAGCGTTTGCCACCCTCCGGCGTATCGCGGGAGCTTACGCGCAGCTCGACCTTATCGCCGGGCATGGCACCGCCAAGCCCGGACTTGGGAATGAAGAAGCTGCCCTCGTCGGTATCGCAAAACGCATAGCCACGGGCAAGGATGTCGATGGTCCCGATGGGGCCGACGCTCGACCTGCG
Organism: uncultured Coriobacteriia bacterium; assembly: GCA_902478425.1. GTDB lineage: Bacteria > Actinomycetota > Coriobacteriia > Coriobacteriales > QAMH01 > QAMH01. The sequence goes on from CABSKV010000003.1 coordinate 6,384, forward strand.
CGACGCGCCGTAGTTTCTGTAGGATCTGCGCCGTGCCACGGCGTCCCCCTAATCGTCGTGGGAGGCCTTGTCGAACTCCTCCTTGAAACCCTTGAACATGTCCGACGCGCGGCCGAGCTGCTTTCCGAGGAGATTCGCCGCCTTATCGACCCCGGTGTATTCGCCGCGCTCTTCGGCTTCGCGCTTCTTGGCCTTGTGCTCCTCGCCGGCCTTGTTCGCCTTATCGCGCACGCTGCCGATGACCTCGCCGGCCTTGTACGCGCCCTCGTTGATGGCCTCTCCGGCCTTCTTCGTGCCTTCCGAGGCGGCATGCTTGGTCTTGGCCCAGGCGACACCCGCCTTGGCGGCCGCCCCGCCCGTCTCCTCGAGATCTGCCTCTTCGTCCTTGACGATGATGGCGCCGTCACGATAGCCGATGATCTTCGAGCGCGGAATGAGGGAGCTGCCAAGTAACATGCGGTTAGCCGAGTTCGCTGATATGTCGATGTGCTCAATCGTGAAATCGTCACCACTGTAGACAACATTGCCCACGAGCCCTATTTCCTGCCCGGACTCGGTACGTACGGGCATGTACTCCCAGATGATGCAGGAGTCATAGTCGACGCCCAGGCGCTTGCATGCCTCGGCATCCCAGGAGTCGGCGGCGTCGATGACGCTGATGCCGCCCTCGACCTGCTCGACGCGATCGATGGCCGCGAAGCGCTCCTTGCGCTTGACCATGAGCAGCGCGTCGGGGCGTTTGATGACAAAGCCGATGGCGCGTGGTTCGCTTGGATGAAAGACCGTTGCGCGCACGCGGCCAAAGCGCTTGAGGTCGCCCTTGGAATTGCGCACGTAGACGTGCAGCTTATGAGCCTCGTCAGTTGAAGGCATATACGGTTGGCGCTATGAGCGAGCGCGTGCTATTTCGACTTGATGGCGTCTGCAGCGGCCTTGGCAGCACCCTCGGCTGCATCCGCCGCAGTGTCGGCTGCCTCGGAAACGCCAGCGGCGGCGTCGAGCGCAACATCGGAGACATCAGAGGCGACGTCCTGCGGTACCGAGCTGTTCTTCGTGATCTGCTCGGCGATGCGATCGCGGGCCTCGTTGATCTTCTCGCGGATGTCGTCGGCATCTGCGTTGTTGGCGACATCGGCCACGCCCCGAACCTTGCTGCGGACGGTATCAGCCGTCTGCTGGAGGGCCTGCTCGCCCTGAGCGGTGTAGTAGTCGACCTTATCCGCAACGATCTCGCGGTTGCGCTCGCCGGAATTAGGCGAGAGAAGCAGGGCTGCGATTGCGCCTGCGGCGGCTCCGAGGGTGAAAACGAGAGGCTTATTCATGATAACCACGCCCTTTCTGTAAGAACTGGTAACAGTCATTGTATTCAACCAAAAATACAATACCGTTAGGGTACCACCCCCGCATGCACATGGGGAGAAGAAACCCACATTTTATCGAACGCACAAATAATGAGAAACTCGCCCCGGGCAAATATCTCATTTCACCGGGACGATCTTCTCGCGCACGAGAATGAACTGCCCCGGGCCAACCCTAAGGCAAACCGGGCATACGAAGGTGTCCATGTCGGTGCCCTTGGGAACTTCGGCCTGGTAACCGCAGAAGGTGCAGCGCCAGATCTGGATGATCTTGGTCTTCTCCTCGCCCCCGGCACGCGCGGGTGCCTCTTCCTGCGTGACCTTGTCCTCCATACCCGGTGCGATGGGCACGCCGCCCTTGGTGCGCACCGGCACGGCGCTCGGCGGCGCCGCCTGCGGCTTGACGGCGCCCACGATGGGCGTGGGCTCGGGTGCGACGTGATTCACGTCGGCCATGATGGGCTGCTCGGGATTGCGGATCGAATCGACGATGGCCTGCGCGAGCCTATCGAGCTCGGCGTCTTGCTCGTCGGTCATGCGCGACTTGATGGTGAACAAGTCGCCCACGATCTCGTGCTCGGGAATGGCCTCGACCGCCTCCATCATCTTCTTGCCGGCGATGGGGCCCCAGCTGCCGTTCTGGATGAACGAGAATCGACGTTTGCGCAGGTTATGATCTACGAAGCAATCGACGAGCTCGCGCATCTTGGGAAAGACGCCCGCGTTGAAGGTGACGGATGCCAACACGATGTTGCTCGCGCGGAAGGCGTCGGAGAGCACGTAGCTCGGATCGGTCACGGATAGGTCGAAGAGCGCGAGATCGTGAATGCCCGCATCGCTCAACTTGAAGGCGAGCTTCTCGGCCACGTCGCGCGTACCTCCATAGACCGACGCATACGCGATGACGACGGCGTCTTGCTCGGGCTCGTAACTTGCCCAGATACGATACTTCGACTTTATGAGGTCCACGTTGTCGCGAATGAGCGCGCCGTGCAGCGGGCAGATCATCTTGACGTCGAGGGTGTCCATCTTGTCGAGTAGCTCGTTTACCTGCGTGCCGTATTTGCCCACGATGTTGGTGTAATAGCGGCGCATCTCATCGAGCAGCTCGTCTTCGAAGTCGTACATGTCATCGAAGAGCTTGCCGTCCAGGCCGCCGAAGGAGCCGAAGGCATCGGCCGAGAACAGGATCTTGTCCTCGACATCGTAGGTGACCATGACCTCGGGCCAGTGGACCATGGGCGCCGTCGCGAACGCGAGCGTGCGCGAGCCGGTCGAAAGCGAGTCGCCATCGCCGACGACCATCGTGCGCGCCTCGAGCTCGGGCCCGAAGAACTGCCCGATGAGCGTCTTGCAGACCTTCGTGCCCACGAGCTGTGCCTCGGGGTGCGCGTCTGCCACTGCGGCGAGCGTCGCGCTATGGTCAGGCTCCATGTGCGAGACGATGATGTAGTCGATCTTGCGCCCGTCGAGCAAGTATTCGAGCGTCTCGAAGAAGCGCTCCTCGACCGCACGGTCGATCGTGTCGAAGAGCACGACCTTCTCGTCGAGCAGCAGGTAATTGTTGTAGGACATGCCGTTGGGAACGGGATGACAGGCCTCGAACAAACCGAGGCGCTTGTCATCTCCGCCAATCCAATAGAGTCCCTCAGCCAGCTTCTGTTCGCAATGCATGTGTCCTCCTCAGATTGCGGTAATGCTTCTTCATTCAGTATAAAGTTGCCATCACATCGCGGCAAGGAAAGCTATCATTCCTCCAACATCGGGAGTGACATCCTCGTCGGGCCCAGAGGCCCAGTCGATGATTTCGAGTGCGCACCTCATCGCGCCGAGCGCGACAAAGTCATTGGAAAAGGAAACCGTCGTGCGCATGAGCGCGTAGCCCTGCGGGGCCGTGACCTCCAGCTCCTCGAGCCACGACGTGTGCCCCATGAGGTCGGCGCCTTGTGGTGTCGCCTTGCCCTGCAACTCGATGATGAGGTGCTCGAGCAGATGCGCGAGCTCCGTCCCCACGAGCTCGTCTCCGAAGCTGCCATCACCCGCGCCGTTCACGCAGACGTGATGCGCGAGGTTGGGCAGCAGCCCGAGAACGCGGCCGGCCTGCTCCTGGGTGACATGGAGCGCGTCAACCGGCATCTCGACTTCGAGGTCGAGCGCCCCCTCACGCACGCGGATGCGTTGTATTTCGATGAGATTCATGGCCTCGCGAAAGCGAATTTCCTATTTCCCCGCGAGCTCGCGCTTGTACTCGATGATGGCATCGCGGTACTCGGGCATCGAAACGCCCAGGATCTCGGTCGCCAGAATCGCCGCGTTCTTCGTGCCGTTGATGGCCACGCAGGCCAGCGGCACGCCCGTGGGCATCTGCACCGTCGAGAGCAGCGAATCCATGCCACCCAGATCGCTCGTCTTCATCGGCACGGCGATGACGGGCAGCGGCGTGTGCGACGCGACGACTCCGCCAAGCGCGGCAGCCTTGCCGGCGCCGGCGATGATGACCTTGAGGCCGCGCAGCTCGGCGCTAATCGCCCATTCCCTCACGTCATCGGGGTTGCGGTGCGCGGAGTGGATGACGAACTCGTAGGGCACGCCGAACTTCTCGAGCATCTGCTTGCAGCCCTCGAAATCGGGCGCGTCCGACTTGGATCCCAGGATGATTCCCACCAGCGGCTTGTCATTGGACATGATGTTCCTCTCTCACACTCTATGGCGCAGCGCATCGCAGATGAGCGCGGCGATGACGGTCTTGGAGTCCTCGATGCGACCATCGAGAACGGAATCGATGAGCGACTCGCCGCTCACCCACTCGGCGACGACGAACTCGTCCTCGTCCGGATGGGCGGAACCGGGCGTCAGATCGGTCGCCATGTATATGTGGATGATCTCGTCGCTATAGCCCACGGCTACGGCGATGGATGCCAGGCGGCGGATGTCACCCGCAACGTAGCCGGTCTCCTCGGCGAGCTCGCGGCGCACGGCATCGGCAGGGTCCTCGCCGGGGTCGATCTTGCCCGCGGGGACCTCGATGGTTACGCGCTCGAGCGCCGTGCGGTACTGGCGCACGACGAGCATGCGCCCCTCGTGGTCGAGTGCGACGATGCACACCGCGCCGGGGTGGCGGATGACCTCGTGGGTGGTCTCGTGGCCGTTGGGCAGCTCGATATCGACGGCATCGACCTTGAGGAGCCTGCCGTCGAAGACGCGTTTCGAGCCGAGGATCTTCTCGCTGATGGAGGGATCCTCGAAGTGCTCGATTAGCTCTCCCATGCGCTGCGGCCCTTCATGGCGCGGGCGCCGATGTCGCGGCGCATGAACTTGCCATCCCAGTTGATGAGATCGCAGGCTTCGTAGGCGCGGTCGCGCGCGGCCTCGAAGGTGTCGCCGAGCGCGGTGACGTTGAGGACGCGGCCACCGTTGGTGTAGACCTTGCCGTTCTCGACCTTGGTGCCGGCGTGGTAGACGTGCACGCCCGGCAGCGCGTTGGCCTCGTCGATGCCCGTGATCTCGAAGCCCTTCTCGTAATCGCCGGGATAGCCCTCGCTCGCGAGCACGACGCTCACGGCCCACTCGGGACGCCAGGAAAGCTCGACCTCGCTCAGGCGCTTCTGGGCGGTCGCGAGCATGAGGTCGACCAGATCGGTCTCGAGGCGCGGCAGCACGACCTGCGTCTCCGGGTCGCCGAAGCGGGCGTTGAACTCGAGCAGCTTGGGGCCTTGCGGCGTGAGCATGAAGCCACCGTACAGGACGCCACGATAGTCGATGCCCTCCTCGCGCAGACCGGCGACGGCGCGCTCCATGATGTCGACCATCGTCGCATGCTCCTCATCGGTGACGATGGGAACCGGCGAGTACACGCCCATGCCGCCCGTGTTGGGGCCCTCGTCGTTCTCGTAGGCGCGCTTGTGGTCTTGCGACGGCGCCATCGGAAGCACCGTGATGCCATCGGTGAACACGAGCATGGAGCACTCGGGGCCCGTCATCATCTCCTCGATGACGACCGTCTGGCCCGCCTCGCCAAAGCGGCCGTCGAAGCACTCGCAGATGGCCTCGTCGGCGGCTTCCTTGGTGAGCGCGACCGTAACGCCCTTGCCGGCCGCCAGGCCATCGGCCTTGACGACGATGGGCGCGCCGTGCTCGTTGAGGTAGGCGAGCGCCGAATCGCAGTCCGTGAAGGTGCCGTACGCCGCCGTGGGCAGATCGTACTTCATCATGATGCCCTTGGAGAAGTCCTTGGAGCCCTCGAGGCGCGCACCTGCGGCACCGGGGCCGAAGCAATCGATGCCCGCGTCGCGCACGGCATCGGCGACACCGGCGACGAGCGGGGCCTCCGGGCCGATGACCACGAGCTCGCAATCGTTCTCGCGGGCGAAATCGACAACGGCCTGGCCATCTTCTGCGTCGAGGACGACGTTGGTGCCGAGTTCGGCCGTTCCGCCATTGCCGGGAGCGATGAAGAGCTGGTCGCACGAGGGCGACTCGACGAGTGCCGTGGCGATGGCACACTCGCGCCCGCCGCTGCCGAGAAGCAGGATATTCATGTTAGTTCCATCCTCTCATGATGGTCTGATCGCGATCGGGGCCGACCGTGACGATGCTGATGGGCACACCCGCGAGCTCCTCGAGATGCTCCACGTAATCGCGGGCCTCCTGCGGAAGCTCCTCGTACCTGCGACAGCCGGAGATATCGCACTGCCAGCTGGGCATTTCCTCGTAGATGGGCTTGGCGTGGTGGAAGGCCGTCTGCTGGCTCGGGACGTTCTCGTAGACGACGCCATCGGCCTCGTAGGCCGTGCAGATCTTGATCTTGTCGACGGCACCGAGCACATCGAGCTTGGTGAGCGCGATGTCGGTGAGGCCATTGACGTCGGCGGCGTAGCGGATGATGACCGCGTCATACCAGCCGCAGCGACGCTTGCGTCCGGTCGTGACGCCCACCTCGTGGCCAGCCTCGCCCAGCGTCTTGCCGTAGTCGTCGAACAACTCGGTGGGGAACGGGCCGCTGCCGACGCGCGTCATGTAGGCCTTGGCGATGCCGAGCACCTTGTCGATGCGCGTGGGGCCCACACCCGTGCCCGTCATGGCGCCACCTGCCGTGCAGTTGCTCGAGGTGACGAAGGGGTAGGTGCCGTGATCGATGTCGAGCTGGGTGGCCTGGGCGCCCTCGAAGAGCACCGACTTGCCAGCGCGCAGCTCGGCATTGAGCAGCTGGCTCGCATCGACGACATGCGCGCGGATCAGGTCCGCGTAGTCGAGGTACTCGTCCAGGATCTCATCCACCGTGAAGGTGGGCATGTCGTAGACGTTTTGGAGGATGTCGTTCTTGATGGCGAGCGCGGTCTCGAGCTTCTCGCGCAGGATCTTCTTGTCGAGCAGGTCCTGGATGCGGATGCCGATACGCGCGTACTTGTCCTGGTAGCACGGACCGATACCGCGCTTGGTCGTGCCAATCTTGTTCGCGCCCAGGCGCGCCTCGGTGGCGCCATCGAGCACGCGGTGATAGGGCATGATGACATGGGCGTTGCTGCTGATGAGCAGTTTGTCCGTGGAGATGCCCTTCTCCTCGAGGTCCTGCATCTCGCTGCACAGCACCTGCGGGTCAACGACGCAGCCGTTGCCGATGAGCGGCGTCACGCTCTCGTACATGATGCCCGAGGGAATGAGGTGCAAGGCAAGTTTGGTGTCGCCGTGAATGACGGTGTGGCCGGCGTTATTGCCGCCTTGGAAGCGGACGACGTAATCGTAATTCGAGGAAAGCAGGTCTGTGACCTTGCCCTTTCCTTCGTCGCCCCATTGGGTACCGACTAATATAGTGCCCGACATGTGGTTCTCCTTTATGAGAGGCTCAGCGCGTTTGCGCGCGAATCATCATTGTATCGAATGTGACCAGCGATACGGGCATAAATGAGAATGTGTCACTCGCACCTGGCACGAGTGACACATTTTCTGTGCGTCGGGCAGGAGAAGAGGAATGGGGGAACTCCTGCCCGATGCAAGCAAAAGGAGAGTTACTTGCCGCCCATGGGGATGAACATCGTCTCCTCGGAGCCGTCCCACTTCTCACGTGCCCCGATGATGGCATCATGAAGCTTCTTCGCGCGGGGTTCGACGAACTGAACGGCAAAGCCGAGATCCTTGCGCATGTCAGCCACCATGAACGAGGGCTTGCCCGCATTGGCCCGCACCATCGCCTCGTCGGCACCCGTTGCACGCGCCTTCTCGAGGGCATTCTCGAGGTCGGGATAGCCCACCGTGATGACATCGATGCCGAGGAAATCGCAGGCATCCTGTGCCTCGGCAAGGCTATCGACGAAGATGTGCACGTGATTGAGGCCGGGCTCCTCTTCCTTGTTGAGCTCGGTGAACATCGTGGGGATTGACCAATCGTTCTGCGTCACGACCTCGATTGAGTGGCTACCCCATGCGCCGTAGCAGGCATGGAACTCGAGTCCCGTGCAGTCCACCTCCTCGCCATGGTAGAGAAGCTTGCCAAAGGTGTTGGTGGTGTAGAAAAACGGGCCGGATTCAAACAGGCGGTTATGCGCCGTCATGAACGCACGCCAGTCGGGTGCGCAAAAGCCGAGCTGATGCACCCAGTCCTTGCCCTTGAAGTAATCGCTGCGATCAATCATGAAAATCCTCCCTCTCGTTTCGTCCGAATCACATCTAATCGGCGTCCGCTTCGGCCTCGGTGGGCTTCTTGAGCAGGAACGTGATGAGGAGCAAAACGATCCAGGCGACCAGCGAGACGATCATGCACAGGCGCATGCCAATTGCCGGATCCATCGCCACGAGCAGCGTAAAGACCGCCATGCCGACACCGGCGCCGAGGTTCTGGCCCAGCTGAATGACGGAGTTTCCGAGCGTGCGCAGGTTTGCCTTGAGCATGATCTGCGGGGCCGCAGACTGCGTGACGGTTTGCTGGGAGTTGAAGAAGCCGCCGAGGAACGTGAGGATGTAGATGACCCATACGGGCACGCCGGGCACGAGCACCAGCACGAACGCGCCCATGATGAGCACACGCCAGACGTTACCGAAGGTCATGACCCACTTCGCCGTGTTCTGCTTGGCGATGATCTTGCCGAATACGGGGCCGAGGAACAGGCCGAGCACGGCCATAAGCGAAGTGGAGAGTCCGCCGGCGAGCGCAGGACCGATCGTCTGCACGATGGGGTCGGCCGCGAGCGTGCGCATGATGAAGCCGGGGATGAAGAACGAAATCGACATCGCGCCAAAGTTATGCAGGAAGTTCGAGCCAGCCAAGACAAGCGTGTTGCGATCCTTGAGCGCGTTGAGCGGAACAATGGCATCGTCCTTCTTCTTCCTGATGATGAAGACGAGCACGATGAGCGCAATGGCGGACACGACCAGCAGGCCGGTATTGAGAGGTGTTCCAAACTTCACGTAATTGCTACCCATGGATAGCGCGATGATGAGGCAGCCAAGGAAGATGGTGATGACCGCTGCACCGGCGAAGTCGAACTTGCCGCCCTTGACAGCCAGGAAGGCCACCTCTTCCTTCTTGACCTTGACGCCCATGAGAATGAGGATGGCGCCGAGCGCGAGGAAGACGAACAGGATGAAGCACCACACGCGCCAGCCGATCTGGTCGATGACCAGGCCACCCACGAAGGGGCCGGCAAGGATGCCGATGGACATCATCGTACCCACGAGGCCGAGGTAGAGGCCAGCTTGCTTCTTGTCGTAAATGTCGCGAATCATCGTGAAGCCAATGGCGAAGACACCCGCGCTCACGAGACCCCAGAAGATATTCGCAGCGATGATCACGAACATGTTAGTCGCGATACCGCGGATGAAGAGCACGAGAGCTCCTACGACGAGCGACCCACCGGCAAGCAGGCGCTTGGCGGCTGGATTACGTGCGCCGATGAAGCCGTAAATCGGCATGGCACATACGCCGATGATGCCGCTCACGCCCTGTGCGAGGCCGTAGATATCCATGCCGCCGATTTCGGCTGCCGCTGCCGGCAACATGACCGAGTTGGTATTCGAGACGAGCATGTTTGCGATGACGGCAAGATAGAGTCCTATGACCGTCATCATCTTCTTTGCATTCGGAGCGTCCAGAAACGGGTTTCTGGGCTCCTCCTTGACCTGATCCATCAGGTTTCTCCCTTCTATATCCCCCTTGTATGCGTGGTGCTAGCAGAGCTCGCCTCCATCGACCACGAGATGCTGGCCGGTCATGAAACTGGAAGCGTCGGATGCGAGATAGAGAACCGCGTTTGCGCAATCGGAAACCTTGCCCGTACGACCGAGCGGAATCTTTGCGAGAATACCCGGTGCTATCTTCTGGAAGATGTCATCGGACCCTTCCGGGTGCGTCATGTCGGTCTCGATGAAGCCCGGATAGAGCGTGTTGATGCGTACGCCCTCAGGAGCCAGGAGCTTGCCGATACAGGGCGTGAGCGCACGGATGGCGCCCTTGGTGGCCGTGTATGCGACAGAGCCGGCCGCTTTCCAAGCTGCAAGGGAGGCGACGGGGATAATCGACCCAACATCGTGCTTGGCGCATTCCTCCCAGCCGTACTTGACCATGAACATGACGCCGTCGAGGTTAATCCCGAGCACCTTGCGCCAGTTATCCGTATCGAAGGCCGTGGAAAGACCACCTGAGACGGACAGGCCCGAGATGCCCGCCGAGAGCACCATGATGTCAAGGCGTCCAAACCTTTCGACACATGACTCGACGGCCGCCTTGCAATCTTCTTCATTGGAGACATCCGTAACGCGATAGGCAGCCTCGCCGCCCGCATTCTCAATCTCCTTTACGGCATCGATGAGCTTGTCCTCACGGCGTGCGGTGAGAAACACCTTGGCGCCATGCGCGGCAAGGACCTTTGCCGACTCGTTGCCGATACCGTGTGAGCTGGCGCCGGTGATGAGCGCAACCCTACCCGTGAGGTCAAACGGATTTCCACTCATAATGACCCCTTTCTCTTCAGATGCATGCTTTAGTAATTCCACTTGCTACTTGCCCTGCATGAGAACTGCCATGGGCATGAGTGCCGGGGCCTCGGCAGGGGAGTTCTCGTGAACTGCCTTGATACCTTGCCAGAGCTGTTCGGCGGGTGTATTGACCTCGATGTACTGGCCAAGCTGCTTGCGTGCATCGACATAGGCGACTTGGAGGCCCTGTCCCGAGGTGATGCGCATGGCAAGGGACATTCCGTCCTTCTCGAACGCCTCGACTGCCGCATCCACGTCGTCAACCCAAATGCAGAAGTGGTGCAGGCCAAAGTGCCCCATTTCGTGATAAGGATCGGGACCAGCGCTTTCGACCTCGATGAGCTCGAGCTGGATATCGTTTATGTGACCAAGTGCGGTACGCATCTTGAGCTCGGCATCTTCGCCACGCACCTTGCAGCTCTCGAGCGGGTTGGTCCCAAGATCCACGAAGGGGCCCGCACCAAGCGAAGATCGCAGAAATTCGGCAGTCTTCTCGATGCTCTTAACGTAGTAGCCAATCTGCTTGATTCCGTACTTGTTCAGAACTTGCTCGTTCATGACTCGATCACTCCCTCTATTCCCTTGTACCTTTGATTTGCGTCGACTTCCGCGCATGCGACAAAGCCCCTCTCGCATAGCGAGAAGATGCGCTCTGCACGCGTCAAGAACTCCCCCATCTCGACATATACAAAGATGGAGGAGTGCGGTTATCTATTCAATTGGCAATGATTCTGAAATGAGAATGATGTTGCGGCATACGATGCTGTTGCCGCAACAGGGGTGACATATCGCGACTGTCTTAACCCGAACGGTACAAATCAAGTGATTTGTACCCTTGTACTCTCGTCAGTACTTTGGTGGCACCGGAAACGTCGTCAGCCAGAACTGCCGCGTCATCTCTTCGTAGAGCGCGGCAAGCTCGTGCGGCGTATAGGGCATGCCATCACTCACCCACTTCTGGATGAGCATGGCCTGGGACGAGGCGAAGAAATAGGCGATGTAATCCGCCTTGGTGCTATCGCCTGCCCATTCGTAATCGGCAAGGATATCGATGTTGAGGTCGTAGACCGCGAGGGTCGCGATGCGGATGAAGGTATCGTCCCTGCCCTTCATGGGACCGATGAGCGCGCGATAGAACGAGGCAGAATCGTAGATCCTCTCGTAGACCTTCTCGTAGAAGAGCATGTTCATGTCGAAGGCCTGCTCTCGCGTGAGCACCGAATTGAGGCTCTCCACGGGTTCGATGACATCCTGCTTGAAGATCGAGGACAGAACGTCGTCTTTATTCGCGAAGATGTTATAGAAGGACTTGCGCGAGACATGCGCGTTCTCGCATATGTCCGATACGGTTATGCTCGCATACGGCTTTTTCTCGGCGAGATCTTTCAGGCTCGCCTCTATCGCGCTTTTTGCATCCCCCATGAGCTCCCCTTAGCTCGTCCCACGCCGATAATGATACTTGATTGCAGAGAGGAGGCACATCACTACGCAGAATAATCACCTGCAATCATACGGCAAACAGCGCAGCCAGATGACCCGTACGCAACATACACGTACGGGTCATCTGGCCACGCCTTCTGGCGGTTTTTGTTACTAAGCGGTCTTGAGTGCCTCCTGTAACCTATCGCATCCGCAGGTGCATCCCTGCGGATGAAGCTCGTGTTCGATGGGGCTTTCGCCCTCTACGTCCACGAGCGTGATGTCGAAGTTGAGATTGCATCCCGCGAGCTCGTGATTGCAGTCGACCACGACTTCGTCACTGCCCACCTCGACGACGCGCACGCGCATGACGTCACCATCTGGTGTCTGGATGCCGAGCATGGCTCCCACGGGCAGTGCCTCGCCATTGGGGAGCTGCGTGGCGGGCATCGCGATGACGAGGGATTCGTCTCGCTGGCCGTATGCGCGATCGGCCGGAATGTGGATGCTTCGCGTCTCGCCCACGTTCATGCCCATCACGGCGAACTCGAAATCGGGCAGCATGACGCCAGAGCCAACGGTAAACTCGAGCGGAGCGCCTTGCTCGCTCGTGCTCACGAACTGCGTGCCGTCATCGAGCTTGCCTCGATATTCGATGACGACGCGATCTCCTTGGTTGACCATGTCAGCTCCTCCTCAGATACATGTTTACCCAGCGTCCGCCATTGCGAACGTAGAATGGCTTGAGCACGATGTGCCCACCATGCGAGCCCGAGGCATGGCATGCAACGCAGCCCTCTTCGACGGCGCCATCCAAAACGAAGATGTCGTTGTCGATCTCAAAATAGCGATTGCCATCGGCGCCGAGAAACGCATTCGTCTCCCTATCGATGCCGATGACCGGTATTTCGCGCTGTGCCATGACCATGCATAACTCCCTCGAGCGGCCCGGAGCGGATTTCTTCGCACCGGGCCACCAGGATTCGAACGAAAGCGGAGGCCGTCGACATGCTGCCGACGACCCCATGCCCCAGACTTATGCGAGCGGGATATCTCCCAGCCCCTTGTCCTCCTCGAGCGTGCTCACCTCGAGAGCGGCTTTCTTGCCACCCTTCTCGATCTCGACACGCCACTCGGCATCCGGCAAATCGTTGAGCCAGAAATCGCCCCAGCTGTCAGTCTTTGCCGTGACCGTGCCCTCGGCGCAGGTCGCCGTGACGGTCGCGTCCTCGACGATCTCCTCGGCCTCAGGGTCGTACACGGTGCCGGCGATGAACTTCTTCGGCAGGCTCTTGTAGTAGACGTGCGGGTCGGTCTTGTACTCGGGGTGAAGCACCTCGCAACCCGTCAGGTCGAAGTCCTCGGCCTCACCGAACTGGATGATGTCGAGATGGCAGTTGTCCATGCAGCGCGGCGTATGGATGGGCTGCTCGGGATCATCGAGAAGATGCGCGCAACCGGTGCACTTCTGCGGAATCTCCTTCTCCTCGTTCCAGTAGATGACATGGTACGGGCAAGCGTCCACGATCTGCTTCTGGCCCTTGGACTTGACCGGGTCGATGATGACCAGGCCGTCATCGCGACGATAGACCGCATCGTCCTTGGCCGCCCTCATGCAGGGAGCATCGCCGCAATGGTTGCACAGGCGCGGCGTATAGCTCACCTTGACGTGCGGCTTCTGACCGCGCTCCTTCTGCTCGACCTTCATCCAGAACTGCCCGATTTCGGGTTGCTCGGCGGCATACGGCATCCAGCAGTTGCCGCAGTGCTCGTCCTTGCAGCCGATCTGGCAGTTATGGCAGCCGACGCAACGGGCGGCATCGATAACGAATACCTTCATGTTGTGACTCCTCTCTTACTGCTCGATGACCCAGGACTTGCGGTTGATGCCAACTGCCGGGTCGTAGTCGCGGGCGAACGCCTCGGGGTAATCGCGCTTCCAGCCCTCGTATTCCTCGTCGGTGACCTTGGCGACCTCGGCGAGGTAGCCCGTGACCGCGAAGCCCTTGCAGTGCTTGGAAACCTGGTTGCCCGGGCAGATGAGGTTGATTGCGCCGCCGCGGTCGAGATGCGGAGCGATGGGATCGACGCGGCTGCCCTTGGCGATGACGACGCTGCGCTCGGCGACGCGCTCGGAGATGCGGGCACCCAGAAGCACCGTTCCGCGCTCGTTGAAGATCTTGACGATATCGCCGTTTTTGATGCCGCGGGCCTCGGCGTCCTCGGGAGCGATCCACAGCGGCTCGTAGAGGTAGCCGTCCTTGCCCTTGACCTTGCAGGTCTCGATCTCGCGGAACCACTTGATGTCGTCGCCCTGGACGTGCACGCGCCACTTGGCGGGATTGGCCGTGACGAGCAGCGGGTACTTCTTGCAGCGCTCGCCCCAGAAGGTCTCGTCGTGCGTCCAGCCCTCGCTTGCCAGGCCACCGACGATCCAGCGCGCCATGGGCGTGCGCTCCTTGTCGTCGGGGAAGTTGTCGGCCAGCGCCTGGCTCCAGAACTCGATCTTGCCCGTGGGCGTGTCGAGCGGGTACTCCTCGGGATTCTCGTAGAAGTTACGCATGCCGGGGGCCATCTGCTCCCAGTTTTCCTCGAGTTTCGGGTAGTAGTAGCCCTTCTCCTTGTAGGTCTCCCAGTCGATTTCCTCGACGAGGCGCGAGCTCTGGAAGGCGGTCTCGATCCACATGTCGTCGGTCATGCCCTTGTCGATCTCCTCGCGCACGCCAAAGCGCTCGCCGATCTTGCAGGCAATCTCGAAGTCGGAGAACGATTCGCCCTGATGCTCGATGGCCGCGGGCGTGAGGCCGGCGTGACGCACGGGAACCTGCGAGGAAGCGCCCATGTCGTCGTTGTCCTCGAGACAGGTCGTGACGGGAAGCACGAGGTCAGCAAACAGCGAGTCATTCTCGAGCCACTGGTGGTTGGTGATGAAGCACTCGACCTCATCGGTGCGGATAGCGTCCTGGTAGTTGAAGCCGCCGTCCCAGCAGTTCATGTTGCAGGGCTTCTCCGACCACAGCAGGTGGATGCGGTTGACCTTGGGCTCCTCGGTGGGGATGGGCTTGCCGAAACGTTCGGCCATGGCCTGCTGCATCGCGAGCGCGGCCTTGGGGTTGCCCGGATAGTTAAACTCCTGGAACTGCTCGCTCGTCTCGACGTAAACGATGCAGGGGCTGCCCCACCACGTGGCCTTGCCGGTCTGCAGAGCCTCGGCGATCATCGTGCGCGGCAGCGATTGCGCGCTCGGGAAGAACATGCGGCACTGGATGGCCATGGTGAACGGCGCGGTAGTCGAGCGGGCGATCGTCTCCTTGGCGGTAACCTGCGCGCTCAGGTGATACTGCTGCACGCCCGGCTTGCCCAGGCCCTGAAGGGCGAGCAGGTAGGCGGCGGTACGCGCGGGCTCGTGACTGTACGGCGTCTTGATCGAGCCGGAGCTGTAGTGTATGTGCGAGGTCGCCTTCTTGGCGGTGTTGCGTGCAAAGGCCTTGATGGTCCAGGCGGGAACGCCGCAGCGCTCGGCCGCCCATGCCGGGGTCTTGGGCTCGCCATCTTCCTTGCCCAGCACATAATCGGCCATCTTGTCGAAGTGCACGGTATGCGTCTCGACGTAGTCCTTGTCGTAGAGGTCCTCGGTCAGCCACGTGTAGATGACGCCAAAGTGGAAGGCCGCATCCGTGTTGGGGAGGATGGGAATCCACTTCATGGTGTGGCACACGGAGGTGTAGTTGCAGAACGGGTCGACGCAGATCATCTCCTTGCCGAGCTTCTCCCAATAGCCCATGACCTGCGAGAGGAACATGGATGCGTAGTTGGTGGTGAGCTCGTAGTCACCCGCGTCGAACACGAGCATCTCGGAGTTCTGGCAAATGTCGAGTAGGACGTTCCACGAGTTGTAGCCGGTCTCGGGCGGTGCCACCAGGCCGAGGCCCTTGTTGGCGCCGCAGCCCCAGACGTGCTTCGCGCCCCAGTACCAGCCCTCGACCGAGTCGGGCGTACGCGTCTCGCGCGTGTAGCCGCCGAGCTTGTCCATGAGGGTCGCGTGCATGCCGCCGCCGGCGTGCAGGTCCTTGGACTCGCGATGGCCGTCCTCGCCGATGCAGATCACCGAGTACGGGCCGTACGTATCGATGACGCGACGCAGCTCGGACTCGACGATGTCGAGCGCCTCGTCCCAGCTGATCTCGACGAACTTCGACTTGCCGCGATTGGCGGAATTGATCTTGGCGGGGTCTCCGCCCGGCTCCCAGTCAACGCGCTTGAGCGGCTTGAGAACGCGGTTCTTCGAGTACACGCGATTCTTGTACGCAAGCGCGATCCAGTTGGGGCACGTCTTGATGGTCGGCTCGAAAACCTTGCCGTCGACATCGATCTTCCACATCGAGGGGGCAAGCTCCTCCTTGGTGTAGGCGGTGTCGTTCCTGAACGGCCTGATGCGCACGATCTTGCCATCCATGGTGTCGACTGCGGTAATCTCACCACCCGTTCCGCCACACGCGATGCTTTGGAGTGTGGTCTTGATCTCCTTCATCTGCTCTCCTTTCCCTTTTCTCATAAAAAGGTGAAAAGACACATGCAAAGGGGGAGTTTGCACACGCCTATCCATCTTCGCTATTCATCATGCAAAAGGGGGTGACGAGCATCAATTCCCAAGCTCGGGCATTCGTGTCCGAAGAAAAGCGGTGCCCTGCCTTCGTGTAAGGGAGGGTGACAAATCGTCCGATTTGTGAAGTTGGAGGCGGAGTGCTTCGCCCTCGCCTGACCCAAGTGACACGTATGTATATTATATGTTATAACATACATGTGGAAAGGAGCTTGTTATGCCACAGCTATCGCTTTACCTCACCGACGATATGGCGAGCATTCTGCGCGATGACGCCAAGCAATCCGGCCAATCCGTCTCCCGTTACATCTCGGGTCTGGTAATCGACCGTCATGAGCATGCCGGCTCCTGGCCCGATGGATACTGGGATTCCGTCTACGGCTGTCTCGATGACCCGAGCTTCACGGTTCCACCAGAGCTCGATGCAAGTCTCGATGGCCCGCTTCCCCAGTTCTAGGAGGCAATCGTGTTCTTCCTCGATTCGGATATCTGCATCAACCTGATGCGCGGCAAACTGCCAACGACCTATGGGCACATCCGGCAGAGCAGCCCCGAGCTTTTCGGGATACCGGCGGTTGTCGAGGCCGAGCTGCGCTGCGGCGCAGTGAAAAGCGATGCTCCGGGCAAGAGCCTCTTGCTGCTCGAGCGCTTTCTCGCCCCCTTCGCGAGCATCCCCTTCGACAGGCAATGCGCCATCGCCTATGCCCACATCAGGGCAGACCTCGAACGAAGGGGCAAGAAGATTGGGCCCAACGACATGCTCATCGCGGCCACGGCAGTGGCCCATGGAGCCGTACTCGTGACGGACAATGTTCATGAGTTTGGCCGGGTCAACGGCCTCATGGTCGAGTCCTGGGAGGACGTGGAGCTTTTTTAGTAGCGGTCGTCCTCGTGGCGGGCGAGGTTATCGAAGCGCGTGAACTCGCTCTGGAATGCCAGGGACACGACGCCCGTG
Source organism: uncultured Coriobacteriia bacterium (assembly GCA_902478425.1). Lineage (GTDB taxonomy): Bacteria > Actinomycetota > Coriobacteriia > Coriobacteriales > QAMH01 > QAMH01. The sequence goes on from CABSKV010000003.1 coordinate 23,686, forward strand.
GGGCCGTTGCGGTGCTTGGCGACGATGACATCGGCCGTGCGCCACGCGGGGCGATCTTCCTGCTCGGCCTCACGCTCCGAAAGCGAACGGTCGAGGAACATGACGATGTCGGCGTCCTGCTCGATGGCGCCGGACTCGCGCAGGTCTGACAGGATGGGGCGCTTGCCCTGACGCGACTCGACGGCACGGGAGAGCTGCGAGAGCGCGATGATGGGCATGTCCATCTCTTTGGCGAGAATCTTGAGACCACGGGAGATCTCTGCGATTTCGACCTGGCGTGACTCCGTGCGGGTGTTTTGCGGCTGCATGAGCTGCAGGTAGTCGACGATAATGAGGCCCTTTTGCGGCTCGACGTTGCGAAGCTGGCGACGCGCTTTGGCACGCACCTCGAGAATCGAGGCGCTGGGGGTATCGTCGACCCACAGCTTGAGCTTGGAGAGCGTATCGGACGCATTGACGAGCGTTACCCAGTCCTGGCCGCTCATCTGACCCGTCTGCATCTTCTTGGAGTTGATGCGCGTCTCGGTCGAGAGCACGCGCTGGACGAGTTGCGTGGCCGACATCTCGAGCGAGAAGAAGGCAACCGAGGTGCCGAGCTGGGCGGCACGACTCGCGATGTTGAGCGCAAGCGCCGTCTTGCCCACGGAGGGACGGGCGGCGAGGATGACGAGGTCTCCACCGCGCAGGCCGCCGAAGAGATCGTCGAGGTCTTTGAAGCCGGTGCGCACGCCGTTGTAGCGGCTCTTGGTGTTGGCGAGCTCTTGAAGCTCGTTGAAGGTCTCGACGACGAGGGACTCCATCGACTTGAAGTTGGTGGCGACGCGCTTGTTGGTGACGTCGAAGAGGAGCTTCTCGGAAGTCTCGACGACCTCGTCGAGGTCATCTGGTGCGTCGTAGCCAAGCGCGGTGATGCGTACGGAGGCACCGATGAGGTCGCGCAGCATGGCGGCACGCTTGATGATATCGGCGTGATGAGCCCAGTTGGCGAGCGCGAAGGTGTTGTTGCCGAGTTCGACGATGTAGGGCTTGCCGCCGATGGCATCGAGATCCCCGCGAGACTTGAGACGATCTGCCAGGGAGAGCTGGTCGATGGGGGCGTTCTTGTTGTAGAGCTCCTCCATCGCCTCGAAGATCTTGCGGTGCGCGGGACGATAGAAGTCCTTGGCCGAGAGCTTCATGAGCGCTTCCTCGACGACCTCCGTGTCTTGGCCGAGCAGCATGGCCGCAAGCACGGCCTTCTCGGCATCGATGTCTTGCGGCATGATGCGCTCGACCGAATTGTTGGCGTTCGATGTGTAAGCGAGCTCTGGCATGGCGGTCTTCGCGTCTCCTTGCTTGGTCGTTCCTCTCAGGGGTGAACACCATACACGCTTGGTGAGACACCGTTTTCCTCGTTTGGACTCGTCAACAGCCGATGTGGAGACCAGAACGCTATCACAAGGGGAAAACGTGGAGTTTTCCACTTATAAACGGATTTGCGAACTTTCTTGAGCGGCAAAACGTGCAAAAGGGCCTGACCCTTTTGCACGTTTTAGATGTGGGCAGGGGCGTCTGAGCCACTTTCGGTGCGCTGCAGGTTGTGGCGGTGCTGATCGATCATGCGATTGAGCGCGTTGACGTAGGCCTTGCCCGAACTCACGGTGATGTCACGGTCGCTGCCGCGGCCGATGAAGATCGCGCCATCGCGGTCCATGATGCGCACGGTCACCTCACCCAGAGCGTCGATACCGCGCGTCACGGCGTTGACCGAGTACTCCATGAGGTCGTTTTCGGCCTGCACGACCTTGTTGATCGCCGAGTACATGGCATCGATGGGGCCGGAGCCGATCTCGCACGCGGTATGCACCTCGCCGTTCTCGTCGGTGATGGTCACCGTGGCCGTCGAGACGAGCGGCTGGCCGCAGGAAATCTGCACGGCATCGAGACGGTAGATGGCGTTCTCGTTGCGATCCTGCTCGCCCATGAGCGAGTGCAGGTCGTCGTCGTAGATCTCCTTCTTGCTATCGGCGAGTTCGAGGAAGGCCGCATGGACCTGCTCGAACTTGTCGTCGGGGATGCCCGCATAGCCCAGGTCCTCGAGGCGCTTGCGCAAGGCGGCATGCCCGCTGCGCGCGGTGAGCACGATCTGGCTTCCCGAAACGCCCACATCCTCGGGCGCGATGATCTCGTAGGTGGTGCGGTTCTTGATGACGCCATCCTGGTGAATGCCCGAGCTGTGCGCGAAGGCGTTGGCACCGACGACGGCCTTGTTGGGCTGCACGCTGATGCCGGTGATGGAGGAAACGAGGCGGCTCGCGTGCGCGAACTCGGTCGTGTTGATGTCGGTGTGCGCGTCGAGCTCGTCCTCGTGCATCTTGATCGCCATGACGACTTCCTCCATGGCGGTGTTGCCCGCGCGCTCGCCCAGGCCGTTGATGGTGCATTCGACCTGCGTGGCGCCGTTCATCACGCCCGCAAGCGAGAGCGCCGTGGCCATGCCCAGATCGTTATGGCAGTGCACGGAGACACAGGTGTCCTCGATGCCCTTGACGTGCTCCATGAGATAGCGGATGCGCTGCCCGAACTCCCACGGAACGCTGAAGCCCGTGGTGTCGGGAATGTTCACGACCGTTGCGCCTGCCGCGATGACGGCCTCGAGCATGCGGGCGAGGTCCTCGTAGGGCGCGCGGCCGGCGTCCTCGGCGTAGAACTCGACGTCCCCGACGTACTTGCGCGCATGACGCACCGCCGCAACGCCCTGGTCGATGGCCTCCTCGAGGCTCATGCCCTTGAACTTGTACTTGAGATGCTCGGGTGACACGCCGATGCCCGTGTGGATGCGCGGACGTGCCGCGACCGAGAGCGCTTCGGCACACACGTCGATATCATGCTCGACAGCGCGCGTGAGGCCAGCGACGATGCATGCGTCGCCGCAGGTGATGGCAATGTCCTGCACGGACTTGAAGTCGCCGGGGCTTGACACGGGAAAGCCCGCCTCGATGACGTCGACGTTGAGGCGCAGGAGCTGGCGCGTGATGACGAGCTTCTCCTGAGCGTTCATGCTCGCGCCCGGCGACTGCTCGCCGTCGCGCAACGTGGTGTCGAATATGGCGATCTTTCTGCTCATGACGTCCTCCCCGCGAGTCTTGAAGCGAATACTACCTGAGCCCTGCGCAAACGCAAGAGAAAGCTTGGAGGCTTCGTACTGCGAGAACGAGGTCATACCTCATGGCTGATATTGAGATATCCCTCGCATTCGGTATATGTATGCGCGCGTACATGCATTACCATACGTTCCTATATATAACGGGCTTTTTCGTAATGGGGAGGAAAAATGCTCATAGGCATACCCCGGGAGCCAAATCCCGAACAGACGCTCGTCGCGGGCACGCCCGACAGCGTCAAGAAGCTCATCAAGCTCGGCTACGAGGTCGTCGTCGAATCCGGTGCCGGCGAGAGGGCGAACTTCTTCGACGACGCGTACGAGCAGGCGGGCGCGAAGATCGCGAGCCGCGAGGAGGCGTGGGGTGCCGACATCGTCGTGTGTCTGGATACGCCACCTGATGCCGAGCTCGCGCTCATCAAGCGCGGCGCGACGTTGATTGCACGTATGAACCCTAGTGCAAATGATGAGGTCATCGGCAAGTTCGAGGAGATGGGCATCACGGCACTTGCCATGGACATGGTGCCACGCCTGTCGCGTTCCCAGTCACTCGACGTGCGCTCGTCAATGGCCAACGTGGGTGGCTACCGCGCGATCATCGAGGCGGCGAACGTCTTCGGACGCCTCTTCACCGGCCAGGTGACCGCCGCCGGCAAGATGCCGCCCGCGCGCGTCTACGTCATTGGCGTCGGCGTCGCGGGCCTTGCGGCTATCGGCACGGCCAGCTCCATGGGTGCCGAGGTCTCGGCCACCGACGTGCGCGCCGAGGTCGCCGACCAGGTCGAGTCGCTCGGTGCGACCTTCGTCGAGATTCCCGTCAAGCAGGAAAGCTCCGACGGCTACGCCAAGGCACTCGACGAGGACGAGCAGGCGCGTGTCCTCAAGGCCTACGAGGGCCAGGTCGCTATCAACGACATCGTCATCACGACGGCGCAGGTGCCGGGACGTCCCGCCCCGCTGCTACTCACCGAGGAGGCCGTCGCCGGCATGAAGCCCGGCTCGGTCATCGTCGACATGGGCGCAAGCCCGCTCGGCGGCAACTGCGCGCTGTCCAAGCCGGGCGAGGTCATCGTCACCGACAACGGCGTGACCATCATCGGCTACACCGACCTGCCGGGACGCCTGCCCGGCCAGGCAAGCCAGCTGTACGGCCAGAACATCGTGAACTTCTTCAAGCTCGCCACGCCGGGCAAGGACGGGGAACTCGTCCTCGACGAAGACGACGAGGTCATCCGCGGCATCACCGTCACGCTCGACGGCGTCGGCATGTGGCCGCCGCCCCCGGTCAGCGTCTCTGCCGCCCCCAAGAAGGAGGAGGCTGCCCCGGTTGAGGCAGCGCCTGTCGAGGAGCCCAAGGAGAAGTCGGCGTTTGCCAAGTGGTGGTGGAAGGTGGCCGCCGTGCTGCTCGGCGCGGTTGTCGTCATGCTCGCCCCGCCGTCCATGACCTCGCACTTCGTCGTGCTCGAGCTGGCCATCGTCGTGGGCTTCTACGTGATCGGCGGCGTGTCGCATACGCTGCACACCCCGCTCATGTCGGTTACCAACGCGATTTCGGGCATCATCATCGTGGGTGCCATCCTGCTCATCAGCTCGTCGAACCTCGTGGTCACCATCCTCGCGTTCATCGCGATGGCCGTGGCCTCCATCAACATCTTCGGCGGCTTCTTGGTGACGCATCGAATGCTCAAGATGTTCGAGAGGAGCTCTGATTAATCATGATGAACTCCGCTCTTCTCGACGTGCTCGCGCATTTCGAATCGCTCGCCTACCTTGTCGCGGCGCTGCTCTTCATCCTCGCGCTTGCGGGGCTTTCCAAGCAAAAGACCGCCCAGCGCGGTAACTTCTTCGGCATCGCGGGCATGGTGCTCGCGCTCGTCGCCGTCATCCTCGTGACGCTCGTCTCGTCCACGCAGCCCCTCGGCCCCGTCATCGCCTTCATGTTCGCCGCCATCATCATCGGCGCCATCATCGGCATCTGGCGCGCCAAGACCGTGCAGATGACCGCCATGCCGCAGCTCGTGGCCATGCTGCACTCCTTCGTGGGCGCGGCCGCCGTGCTCGTGGCCTTCGGGTCGTTCTTCACGACGCCGGGCAACCTCGCGGGCGGCGCCGAGAACGCCTTCCACATGGCCGAGACCGGCCTGGCCGTGTTCATTGGCGCGGTCACCCTCACCGGCTCGATCATCGCGTATCTCAAGCTGGCGGCCCGCATCTCGGGCAAGCCGCTCACGCTGCCCGGCCGCAATATCCTCAACCTCATCATGGTCATCGCGTCAATCGCGATCATCGTGTGGTTCGCCAACACCGAGGGCATCGACGAGGGTCTGATGCCGCTCGTCATCCTCACGATCATCTCGCTCGTGCTCGGCCTGCACCTGGTCATGGCCATCGGCGGCGGCGATATGCCCGTCGTCATCTCGATGCTCAACTCGTACTCGGGCTGGGCGGCCGCGATGGTCGGCCTCACACTCGGCAACGACCTGCTCATCATCACCGGCGCGCTCGTCGGATCGTCGGGCGCCTACCTCTCCTGGATCATGTGCCAGGGCATGAACCGCTCGTTCGTGTCGGTCATCCTCGGTGGCTTCGGCTCGACACCCACCGCCTCCTCGGGCGACGGTGCCACGCAGAGCGGCGAGCACACCGAGACGACTCCCGAGGAAGTCGCCGAGCTGCTGCGCAACGCCAAGAGCGTCGTCGTCACGCCGGGCTACGGCATGGCCGTGGCGCAGGCACAGTTCCCCGTCGCCGACCTCACGCGCAAGCTCATCGAGCGCGGCGTGGACGTGAAGTTCGGCATCCATCCCGTTGCCGGTCGCATGCCGGGCCACATGAACGTGCTGCTCGCCGAGGCCAAGGTGCCCTACGACGCGGTCTACGAGATGGACGAGATCAACGATGACTTCGGCGATGTCGACGTCGTGCTCGTCATCGGCGCAAACGACACCGTGAACCCGTCGGCCGCGACCGAGCCGGGTAGCCCCATTGCGGGCATGCCCGTGCTGCACGTCTGGGAGGCCGGCAAGGTCATCGTCTCCAAGCGCAAGATGGGTTCGGCCGGCTACTCCGGCGTGGACAACCCGCTGTTCTACAACGAGAACACGGACATGCTGCTGGGCGACGCCAAGGACAGCGTCGACGCCATCATCGCCGCGCTGTAGACGCAGGCTACATACGGTTGCAAGCGAACGGGCCCCGCGATTGCGGGGTCCGTTTTGGGTGAGGGAAGAGAACGTCTCGTCAATTCGCTATGATGAGGGCATGGAACAGACGGACGAAAGAATATCGAGGAAGCAAGCCAGCAAGCGCGCATGGCTGCGCGATCTGCGCCGTCTATGGTTGCTCGTACCGGGCATAATCGCGCTCGTGCTCATCGTGCTTGCTCGCTCTAATCCGGATGCGTGCGAGCATATCTTCAGCCGAAGCGTGTACCCGGCAGTATCGAGCGTCTTTGGTTATCTGCCATCGCTTACCGGCATCTCGGTGGCGCAATGGGTCGTCATCATCGCCGTCATATCAATTGCATGCATGCTCATCTATTACATCGTACGCATCATCAGGCGTAGCGGCGAGCGGCTACGCTACCTGTACCGCCTGGTCACGAGCATCATTGGCATACTTTCCGTCGCGTTCTTCCTCTACGCCATGCTCTGCGGGCTCAACTACTACCGCCTCACCTTCGCGCAAAACGAGAGCTTTGACGTGCGGGAGTCCACGACGCAGGAACTCGTCGATCTTTGCGATGGACTCGCGACCGAGCTCAACGCCAGCCGGGCCGAGCTTGGCGACGATATGCAGGCACATATCAACGAACGTGGCGGCTTTGGAGGATACGCCGTGCGCTGCGTCGACGAAATGAAGACGATTGCGGAGCAATACACGACGCTCGGGCGGCCCGTCTACTCGCAGCCCAAACCCGTCACGCTGTTCTCGCAACTCATGTCATACGGCAACATCACGGGCATGTACTTCGCGTTCACGGTGGAGAGCAACGTCAATACGCTGCCGCCCTTCTTCACGATTCCCGCGACGATGGGACACGAGCTCGCGCATCAATGCGGATACATGCGCGAGGACGAGGCGAACTTCATCGCGTACCTCGCCTGCAAGCAGAGCGGCGATCCGCTCATTCGCTATAGCGGGTATTTCAGCGCGTACGCCTACGCGCTCACCGCGCTCTATCAGGTTGACGAGGACGCCGCGCGTGCCGTGGACGCGAAGCTCTCGGATGCCGCGTGCGCGGACTACGCGGCCAACCGGGAGTTCTGGGCAAGCTATGACGGGCCGTTTCGCAACTTCGCGCAAGGCGCAAACGACGCGTACCTGAAGGCAAACGACCAGGCAGATGGCGTGCGCAGCTATGGGCGCATGGTGGATTTGCTGCTCGCGGAGAGGCGAGGCTAGAACCTCGCGAAACGCTCCTGACGCTGGGCGAGCAGCTCCTCGGGCGTGAGGGCGCTCAGCTCCTCGAGCGTCTCGTTTACATACGCGAAGACGACGTCAGCGGCCTGCTCGGGATTCTCGTGCGCCGCGCCCTCGCCTTCGGGCAGCACCGCATCGACAACGCCGAGCTCGAGCACATCGCTTGCGCTCATGCCCATGATCTCGGCCGCCTCGGGCGCACGCGAGCCATCCTTCCACAGGATCGAGGCGAAGCCCTCGGGCGAAAGCACCGAGTACACCGCATGCTGCTGCATGGCCACGCGATTGGCGAGCGCGAGGGCGAGCGCCCCTCCCGAGCCGCCTTCGCCGAGCAGCACGCTCACGACGGGCACGCGCAGCGATGCCATAAGCTCGAGATTCTCGGCAATCGCGTTTCCCTGGCCGCGCTCTTCGGCCTCCGTGCCGCAAAACGCGCCCTGCGTGTCGACGAGGCAGACGATCGGCCGACCGAACTTCTCGGCCTGGCGCATGAGGCGCGCCGTCTTGCGATAGCCCTCGGGCTGCGGGCAGCCGAAGTTGCGCTGGATGCGCTCGTTGAGGGTCGCGCCCTTCTCCTGCGCGATGATGGTGACGGGGCGGCCATTGATTCTGCCGAGGCCGGCGATAATCGCCTTGTCATCGGCAAACTCGCGGTCTCCGTGCAGCTCGAGGAACGACGGCGAGAGCACCTTGATATAGGAGCTTGCCGTGGGACGATGGACGTTGCGGGCGATCTGCACGCTTTCCCAGGCGCTACCGGGGGCGATGCTCGTCGAATCATCCGCTTGCCCGGCATCGCGCTTGCCGCGGAACGGAAGCTTCTGGTTCACCTTGTCGATGCCCGCACCGGCGCTTTTCTTGAAGCGCTCGATGAAGGGCAGACGGTCGATCTGGGCGTTGATCCACCTGCGCGCGGCACCCGGCTCCTTCGCATCGGCGGAATCATCGCCGAGCGTGCTGGTGAGCGGGCCGAACAGCGCGTTATGGTCGTTGCCATGCCAGGGGCGATGAAACGCCACGCCGGCGCGTAGCACGTCGCGCAGCTCCTTGCGCTCGACGATGGCGTCAATCAGCCCGTGCTCGAGCGCGAACTCCGCGGTCTGGAAGCCCTCGGGGAGGTCCTGCTTGATGGTGTCGCGAATGACGCGTTGGCCGGCAAAGCCGATGAGCGCATTGGGCTCGGCCAGGATCATGTCGCCAAGCGTCGCGAACGACGCCGTAACGCCGCCGGTCGTCGGGTCGGTGAGCACCGAGATATAGAGCAGGCCGGCACGGTCATGGCGTTCCACCGCGCAGGCGGTCTTGGCCATCTGCATGAGCGAGGCGAGGCCCTCCTGCATGCGGGCACCGCCCGACGCGCAGAAGATGATGACCGGCAACCCCTCCTCGGTGGCACGGTCGAATAGGCGGCTGACCTTCTCGCCCACGAGCGTGCCCATCGAGCCCATGAGAAACGCCGACTCCATGAAGCCGAATGCCGCCGGCAGGTCGCCGAGCATGGCGCGACCCGTGCGAATGGCCTCGTGCTTGCCGGTCCTCTCGCGATACGACGCGATCTTCTCGACATAGCCCGGAAACTCGAGCGGGTCGACATCCTCGAGGTCGGCGTCCCATTCCTCGAAGGTGCCTTCGTCCACGATGAGCGCGATGCGCTCGTCAGACGTCAAACGCGCGAGCGTGTCGCACGAGGGGCAGGCATAATCGTTATCGACGAACTCGGCGTTGTCGAAGGTGAGCTTGCATGCATGGCAGGTGCGCCACGTGGTGGGCTGGGGGCTTTCCGGGTCGTCGGAAGGCTCGCATTCGACCCAGTTCTCGTAGGTCGTATCGATGTCGAGCGTCTTGAACACGCGCAGGCCCGCATCGGCCGCGCGCTGCAGAAAGCGGTTGTCATCGGCAAGCGCGAGCGAGTCGGTACCGAGCAATATGCACTGCACCTGGGCATCCTCGGCCGCCTTCAAGACGGCGTAGGCGTTCGTGAACAGCTTGCGCGTGGGCTTGGTGCCCAACTCGACGGTCGTGTAGGCGAAGCGTGGATTGCTGTCGAGGCGCCAATCGCCCGTGAGCGGCATGACGCTTGCGATGCCCGCCTCGTTGATGGCGTTGTGGGCCTGCTTGGAGCTCTTGCCCTGCACCATGACCAGGGCCGACGGACCCGTCACGGAAAGACTGTCATCGTCGCCCGCGGGGGTCGAGAAGTGGATGAGGCCCTTGTCGTGCATGTCGGATGCTATCTCGAAGGCAATGCAATCGAGGCGGTACACGACATCAACGCCTTGCTTCGTCATGGTTTTGCCAGCTTGTTCTTCCACGTCAACACTCCGTTAGCAGATGAGCTACGCAACCTGTTCGGCAGTAGCGAGCACGTACTTCTGGGTTGCGGTCGCGCAAACCGTATCGCCGACCGATGCCTTGACCTCGGCTACGCACAGGCGGCGCGAGGATTTCACGATGGTTGCCTCGAGAGTCACGACATCGCCCGGGCGCACCTGGTTGCGGAACTTCGCGTTGTCAATGCCCGCGAAGAAGCCGAGCGCCCCTTCGGCATCACGCGCGACCAGGATGGAAAACGAGGCGGCCTGGGCGAGCGCCTCCATGATGATGACGCCCGGCAGCACGGGATAGTCGGGGAAGTGGCCCTTGAAAAGCGGCAGGTCAGGCGACACGTCGAGCTCGGCCTTGATGGAGACGCCGGGGTCGCACTCGAGCACGCGACTCACCCACACGAAGGGATCGCGATGGGGCAGCACGGACTCGATGACATCGCGTCCCGCGGGATAGCTGATTTCCATGATGAGCGTTCCTTTCGTCAGATGAGACAAACCGTCAGTCTCGCTGTCTCATTTGCTGCTGCTACCGGTCGAAAATGAGACAGCGAGACTGAGCAACTGTCTCATTTTTCATTAGGCCGTATATGGGCTGAATGCGAGCGTCGCGTTGTGACCGCCGAAGCCGAGCGAGTTGGAGAGCGCGACCTTCTGCGGCCTGTCCTCGAGCGGCTCGACGACGACGTTTACGGCGCACTCCGGGTCGGCATCGGCAAAGCCGGTCGTAGGCGGGACGCAGTCGCGGGCAACCGAAAGCGCACAGACGATGGCCTCGACCGCGCCGGCCGCACCGAGCGTGTGGCCTGTCGTGCCCTTGATGGAGGTCACCGGGATGCTCGCGGCGAGCCCGTCGTCATCGCACAGGGCGTACAGGGCGGTGGACTCGGTCTTGTCGTTGGCGGGCGTGCCCGTGCCGTGCGCGTTTACGTGCCCGATGTCGGCGGGCGTGAAGCCGCCCTCCTCGAGCGCCTGGCGCATGGAGCGCACGATGCCCGCACCCTCGGGGTCGGGAGCCGTCATGTGGCAGGCGTCACCCGTCGAGCCAAAGCCCGTGATCTCGGCGATGGGCGTGGCACCACGTTTGAGCGCATGTTCAAGTGATTCGATGACGAGCGCACCTGCGCCCTCACCGGCGACGAAGCCCTTGCGGCGCACATCGAAGGGAAGGGATGCCTGCGTGGGATCCTCGGATTTCGAGAGCGCGCCCAGGTTGGTGAAGCCGGCGATGCAGATGGGCGAGACCGATTCCTCGGAGCCGCCGACAAGCGCTGCATCGGCATAGCCGTGGCGGATGGCACGCACTGCCTCGCCTATGTTATGCGCGCCGGTCGCGCAGGCCGTGACGACGTTGATGCACTCGCCGTGAATGCCGTAGCGAATGGCGAGGTTGCCAGCGGCGATGTTGCCGATCATGGTCGGCACGAACAGCGGGCTCACGCGCTTGGGACCCTTCTCGCCCAGCGTCTCGAAGCCCTTCTGCAGCTCGTCGATGCCACCGATGCCCGTGCCAAACGCGATGGCAACGCGCGTGGAGTCGACCTCATCCATGTTCAGGCCCGCCTGAGCCATGGCCTCGTCAGCTGCCACCATGGCGTACTGGACGAAGCGCTCGAAGCGGCGCGCCTCCTTCTTGGAAAGCCCGTGCTCGGTCGCGTCGAAGTCGCGCACCTCGCCGGCGTTGTGGACCTCATATTCAGATGTGTCGAAACGTTCGATGGGTGCGATGCAGCAGCGCTTGCCCATGACGGCGTCCCACAGCGCCTCGACGCCGACGCCAGCCGGGGAGACGGCGCCCATGCCCGTGATGACGACACGTTGCGTGCCATCGGGACGGCGCAGGTTCATGTTCTCGTTTGTCGTGCTCATAGGGAAAGTCCTCCATCGATGCTGATTACCTGACCGGTGATGTAGGATGCCGCAGGGCTTGCCAGAAACGCGACGAGACTCGCCACGTCGGCGGCCTCGCCCAGACGCCCGAGGCCGATCTGGGAGGTGATGGCCTCCTTCTGCTGGTCGTTGAGCGCATCGGTCATGTCGGTGGCGATGAAGCCGGGTGCCACGGCGTTGACCCTGATGTTGCGACGCGCCAGCTCCTTGGCAAGCGACTTCGTGAGGCCGATGACGCCAGCCTTCGAAGCCGCGTAATTCGCCTGGCCAGCATTACCGGCGATGCCGACGATGCTGCTCATGTTGACGATGGCGCCACTGCGCTGCTTCATCATGTACTTGGCAGCGGCCTTGCAGCAGTTGAAGGTGCCCTTGAGGTTCACGTCGATGACGGCATCGAAGTCGTCTTCGCCCATGCGCGCGATGAGGCCATCACGCGTGATGCCGGCGTTGTTCACGAGCACGTCGATGCGCCCGAGCTCGGCGACCGTCTCGTCCACGAGGGCCTTGGCCGCCTCGATATCCGCCACGTTCGCGACAACGGCCAGCGTGCGCACGCCATAGGCGTCGGCAATCACCTCGGCTGCAGCGCTCGTGCGCTCGAAGCTCGATTCGCTCGAGCAGTTAAGGCACACGTCATAGCCGTCGGCAGCGAGCGCTTGCGCGCATGCAAGGCCGATGCCGCGGCCCGAGCCGGTAACGAGGGCGACAGGAGCGCCCTGATCGGTGTTAGTCATCGCTTTCCCTCCACGATTCCGCGAGCTCCTCGAAGCTCGGTCTATCCTGCACGCAGCAGCGCGTAGCTTCCTTGTCGATGCGACGCACGAGTCCGCTCAGCACGCCGCCGAAGCCGACCTCGACGAAGGTGCCAGCGCCGGCCTGCCTGAGCATCTCGACGCTTTGCTGGAAACGCACCGGGTGCGTGAGATGGTCGACGAGGCGCTGGCGCACGCTCGTCGCGTCGAGCGGCATGGCGTCGGTGTTGCAGATCACGGGGATGGACGGCTCCTTGAAGTCGACCGTCGCGAGGTACTCCGCGAAGGGCTCGCACGCCGTCTGCATGAGCGGGCTGTGAAACGCGCCCTGCGTTGCCAGTCGGCTGAGCTTGCCGCCCTGCTCCTTCCACGCCTCCTCGGCACGTTCGATTGCCGGCACGCTACCGGCAACGACGATCTGCCCCGGGCAGTTGAAGTTCGCGGGCGCGAGCACGTCGCCTTGCGAGCAGCGCTCGCACAATGCGGCGACGCTTTCCTCGTCAGCCTTGAGCAGCGCGGTCATCGCGCCCGGATTCGAGCGTGCCGCTTCGTCCATGACGCGCGAACGCGTCTCGATAAGGCGAAACGCCTCCTCGTCGCTTAGCATGTCGGCAAGCGCAAGCGCGCTGATCTGGCCGAGCGAGAAGCCGAGCAGGACGTCGGGCTGGATGCCGCGTGACATGAGGGCGCGGCCAATACCGATGGAGAGCGCGGCGATGGCGACCTGCGCGTTGCGCGTCTCGTTGAGCTGCGCCTGCGCCTCGTCGCCCTCGCTGTTGATGAGCGCGGCGATGTCGCGGTCGAACACGTCGGATGCGCATTCGAGCGTGGCCTTCACCTCGGGCACGCCGAGAAGCGACACGCCCATGCCGGGCTTTTGCGAACCCTGACCAGAGGCCATGAACACGGTCTTGACCGGGCCGATTCCTTCGAGTTGATCCATGATGCTAGTCTTCCTGAACGTCAGCTTCTTCCAGGCAGCGACCCTGGCGAGCGTTGAGCTCGGCCATCGCGGCAAGATCAAGCGTGCTGAGTGCCTCGGCCTCGGCCATGAGCTCGGTGATGAGCTCGCGTGCCGTACCGCGCTTCTTCACGAGCGCGGCAATCTGACCGGCGAGGATGGAGCCGTTCTCCATGTCGCCCTCAACTGCACGTTTGAGCGAACCTGCATACATGCCCTCGAGGTCCTCGGGGCTGCTGGCCTCCATCTCGCGCTTGCGGCACGCGCGCGCGAACTTGTTCTTGAGGCCGCGTACGGGATGGCCCGTTCCGCGCCCGGTCACGATCGTGTCGGAGTCCTTGGCGCCGAGCACCTTCTCCTTCCACGGGTCGCACACGGTGCACTCCTCGATGGTGAGGAAGCGCGTGCCCATCTGCACACCCTCGGCGCCGAGCGCGAAGGCTGCGCAGATGCCGCGACCGTCGGCGATGCCGCCGGCAGCGATTACGGGGATGGAAACGGCCTCGCGCACGGAAGGCTCGAGCGCCATCGTCGTGAGCTCGCCGACGTGGCCGCCGGACTCGGTGCCCTCGGCGACCACCGCATCGACGCCAAGGCGCTCCATGCGCCTGGCCTGTGCGGTCGTAGCGATGACGGGAATGACCTTGATGCCGGCCTCGCGCCACATGGGCAGATACTCGACCGGGCTACCCGCGCCCGTGGTGACGACCTTGACACCGAGCTCGACGACGAGCTTGGCGACCTCGGGAGCGAGCGGGTCCATGAGCATGACGTTGCAGCCGAAGGGCTTGCTGGTCTGGGCCTGGGCCTGTTTGACCTGGTCGGCAATCCAGTCGAGCTTGGCGCCGCCGCATGCGATGATGCCGAGACCGCCGGCCTCACTCACTGCCGCGGCAAGCGATGCGTCCGCAACGCGAGCCATGCCGCCCTGGATGATGGGTGCCTCGATGCCCAGGAGTTCAGTTACTCTCGTTTTCATGAAGCGTGTCGACCTACTTCAGGGAGTCGATGTGGGCCACGATGTCGCCGATGGTCTTCAGGTCGCCCGGCTCGCCAAAATCGATCTCGCACTTGTCCTCGATGTCACAGACGAGCTCGACCATATCGAGCGAATCAATGCCGAGATCCTCGATAACGGCATCCTCGGTGATAGCCTCCGAATCGAGATCCTGGTTCTCGACCAGCACTTCGCGGACGATGTCGATTGTAGCCATGGTGGTTCCTTTCACGCTTGTCTTACAAATGAGCGCGATAATTGTAGACGAAGATTGCGCCCACGAGCCACAATGAGAAATCTTGCGCAAACATAGGTGCGCATGTCCCGTGAGCGGGTGACATGCATTAAGATTGTCAGGCATTGTTCCCGTGTTCGAGGCGGGAAATCGGGCTATCAGCAAGGAGATGCGGTAATGGGATGCAAGATCGTCGGGCATGGTAAGGCGCTACCGGAGCTCATCGTGAGCAATGACGACATGGCCGAGATTGTCGAGACCAGCGACGAGTGGATCGTCGAGCGCACGGGCATCCACAACCGCCGCATCGCCGTGAACGAGACGACGACCGACCTGGCCGTCCGGGCATCGCGCGACGCGCTTGCATGCGCGGGCGTAGACGCCGATGAAATCGACCTCATCGTCTGCATGACCATCTCGCCCGATACCGTCGTGCCCGCCCAGGCCTGCCTCGTCAAGGCGCAGCTGGGCGCGAGCAACGCCGTCGCCTTCGACCTCAACGCCGCCTGCACCGGCTGCATCTACGGTATCGACGTTGCCTCGACGATGATCGAGGCCTCCGTGCTCGCCGGTCGTGGTGACGCCCGCAAGCGCAATACGATGCGCCGCGCGCTCGTCGTGGGCGCCGAGCGCCTCTCGCGCATCACCGACTGGACCGACCGCGCCACCTGCGTGCTCTTTGGCGATGGCTCGGGCGCCGTCGTGCTCGAGTGGGATGACGACACGCCGGGCATCCTGGCGAGCTTCTTGAAGAACACGGATGACGACGCGCTGTGCCTGACCTGCGACGAAGCCTACGACCTCTCGACCTTCCCCTTTGGCGATGTCGAGCTTGCGAGCGTGAGCGAGATCATGGACATCACCGACGACGAGGGTGAGCACGCGCCGTATGCGCCCTTCATCCGCATGCAGGGCCAGCGCGTCTTCAAGTTCGCAACGAGCGCCATCGTGGAGGCGGTGAACGAGGCGTGCGGGCGCGCCGGCATCACTGTCGAGGACGTGGCCTGCATCATCCCCCACCAGGCCAACGACCGCATCATCCGCTTCGCCGCCAAGAAGCTCGGCGTGCCCTACGAGCGCTGGCAGGTCTCGATTGGCGAGACGGGCAACACGAGCGCGTCGAGCGTGCTCATGGCGCTGCATGACGCGTACGAGGCCGGGCGTATCCAGCCGGGCGAAAAGGTCGTGTGCGTGGGCTTTGGCGGCGGACTCACGAGTGGTGCGCTGGTGTTCGAGGCGTAGAGGGCGTTACGCCCACAGCGGAAAATCGCTAATGGAAACCGCGGATTTTCGGTAATGCGGCGATTAGGGCTGCTATTCGCCGCATGATTTGCGGCGATTGCGTCTGCGTATCACAAATGTGATACGTTTAGTCGCAACACAGCGGCATTGCCTAAAGCTACCAAGGGGGTCGCCATGCAGCGATCTATGAACATCGATATATCGACAAACGAGCTCGAGTATGTGCCTATCGATTTTGATGACCCGCAGGCACTGCTCAAACACGCAAAGAAACTTGAGGGCCACACGTTCCGTGAGGTTTTGGACCTTGGAATCACTCCCGATGGGCCTGCCCTAGAAAAGACTGGCTATAACGACATCTCTTTCAAAGGAGGTATGGGCACGCTCATCGAGGAGCGATACTTCGGCTACCACGCCAATAGCGATGCGCATGCCGACTTTGCCGACGCTGGCGTAGAGCTAAAAACTACCTGCTATGACGTCAAAAACGATGGCAGCATTCGAGCCGGCGAACGCCTGGTCCTTGGCATGATCGCTTTCGATGAAAGCATTGAGCGCGCTTTCGACGAGTCGCACATGTGGGAAAAGGGCGGAAACATTCTGCTCGTTTATTACAGGCGCGACAAGACAGTCGATAAATACGACCAGAGAATCGAGTACGTCACGCTCTTCACTCCTCCCGATGAAGACCTCGCAATCATCCGCGAAGACTACAGCACCATCCAAGAATACGTAATGGATGGAAGAGCAGATGAGCTGTCTGAATCGATGACTCATTACTTGGGAGCATGCACAAAAGGCGCGACGGCCGAGAAAAGCATGCGTGACCAAACCGTGTATGCACCGGGAAAGAAAGCGAGAGGTCGAGCCTGGTGCTATAAGAACAGTTACATGAATGTCGTTCTCAACGACTACATCATCGGCCAAAGAGGCAGCGAATCCATCATCAAGGATTCGGAACAGCTATCCACCCACTCCTTTGAAGAGCATGTCATATCGCTCATCGAACCTTTTGTTGGAATGACCGACAGAGAGATTTGCGACAAGCTTAGCCTCGCCTACACAGGTAATAAGGCTCAATGGACCACAATTGTTTATCACATGCTCGGGCTGCATGACAATCGCGCAGACGAGTTCGAGAAGGCAAACATTAGTGTCCGAACAGTGCGCATTGAGGAGCGGGGCAGTATCGTACAGAGTCTTTCCCTCGATACCTTCTCCTTTATCGACCTCATGACCGAGGAATGGGAAACCGCCCCGCTTCATGAATACTTCGAAGAAACCAGATTTCTATTCGTTGCATTTCAGAAAGAAGGCGAAAACCTGAGACTTAGAGGAGCAACATTTTGGAGCATGCCACGAAAGGATATCGACGGTCCTCTTCGCTCATGTTGGCAAGCTACCAAAGACGTAATCAGTAATGGAGTTTCGATTGTTGAGGTGCCTAGGGGCGAAAAGACTCGTTTCGAAAACAATCTCCCCAGCAAAACCGAGAATCCCGTTGCGCACGTTAGACCGCATACGTCGAAGGCGGCTTATCGACTTGAAGACGGTCGGATCGTTGGGGACATCAAGCATCACGCCGATGAGTTGCCCGATGGTCGCGCTATGACGAAGCAGAGTTTCTGGCTGAATAATGACTATATTTATGAAATCGTGCGGGATATTTAGCATGTTCTCATCTGAGAAACCTAGATCTTTTGTCACCGATCATCTACAATAGACACCACTCTGTGCGGCACGCCCCACGACATTCACGTGTCACACCTATAAACAAGAATATGCGTCCAAGGCTTTAAGAATGCGAAGGAGCACCCTATGGCCAACGACCCAATCGAAGTTGCGGAGCTATTCGCCGGGGTTGGCGGATTTCGTCTAGGTCTAGACGGATACCATGACCCAGACCATCCCGAATTTGATATGAAGGCTGCTGGTCCATTCAAAACCGTTTGGGCCAACCAGTGGGAGCCGCCCGGAACAGAAGCCAAGCAGTTTGCATGGCGCTGTTATGAAGATCGCTTCGGCGAGGGTAGCTGCGTCAACGAAGACATCAACAAGGTACTCGACGAATACGAAGCAGGCGAGCGCGACATTCCCGATTTTGACATGCTAGTCGGCGGATTCCCTTGCCAGGACTACTCCGTCGCCAAGCCCCTCAATATGGCCCGTGGCATCGAGGGCAAGAAGGGCGTCCTGTGGTGGGATATCTACCGCATGATTCACTTAAAGCAGCCGAAGTATTTGCTTCTTGAGAACGTCGACCGCCTCCTCAAAAGCCCGGTGAAGCAACGTGGACGTGACTTTGCGATTATCCTGAGCTGCTTGGCTGAAGAAGGCTACTCAGTCGAGTGGCGCGTCATCAACGCAGCAGAATACGGCATGCCGCAAAAGCGTCGCCGCGTATATATTTATGGCGAGCTCACGGAAGATGAATGGGACCTTGAAAGCCGCATTAAGCAAGATGGCATCATGACAAAGGCCTTCCCCATCACTGAAAAGATAACCGCAATCACCTCTGTGGATGTCACCGCGGATCCTTACGAGATATCTCAGCACTTCGGTGTTGGCAAGAAGCTCTCGCCTTTCCAAAATGCCGGAGCGATGCAAAAAGGTCAGGTCATGACATGCAAGGTCGAGCCCGCCTTTGATGGCGAGGGGGCTACGCT
>CABSKV010000004.1 GCA_902478425.1 uncultured Coriobacteriia bacterium
CGCCCTTGAGGGCATCGTGCTCGTCATCGTAGGAGAAGCTCACCTGCTCGAAAGCAATTGGCATAGCTCCTCCTCCAGCTTGTCTTCGGAAAGCCCCATTCCCACCTCGAAGCCTTGCGCGCGTAGGTCCTCGGCGAGCTGGATCGAAAACGGCAGCTCGAGGCGCAGCGCACGCAAGGCTGCCGCATCGGTGAACACTTCTTCCTGTGTGCCCGCGAGCGCGATACGACCGCCCTCGAGCACGATGACGCGGTCGGCGCCGAGCGCATCTTCCATGAAGTGCGTGATGAGCACGACGGTCATGCCGCTGGCGTTGAGCTCGTGGGCCACGCGCGTGATGCCGCGCCTGCCGCGCGCGTCGAGCATCGCTCCCGGTTCGTCGAGGATGAGGATGCGCGGGTGCATGGCAAGCACGCCTGCGATGGCGACGCGCTGCTTCTGGCCGCCGGATAGGCTGTCGATCTCGTCGAGGGCATGGTCTGCCATGGCGACGGTCGCAAGCGCTTCCTCGACGCGCACGCGAATCTCGTCGGGCGCCAGGCCCAGGTTCTCCGGACCAAACGCCACGTCATCGCGCACGACGGAGGCAACGGCCTGGTTGTCCGGATTCTGGAACACCATGCCCGCACTCTCTCGGATGGCAAAGGTGCTCGCCTCGTCATGCGTGTCATGACCGCCCACCACGACGCGCCCGCCCGTGGGCACGAGCAGGGCGTTGATGTGCTTGGCGAGCGTCGACTTGCCCGAGCCGTTGGCACCGAGCACGGCGACGAACTCGCCGGGCTCGATATCCAGGCAGATGTCGTCGAGCACGTGCGGGCCGCCCTCCTTGTAGGAGAACGAGACGTGCTCGAACGAGATGCCGCCCGGGCTGTCGACGCTGCTGCTCACCTGCGGCTACTCCTTCGTCATGAGCTTCTCGACGGGCTTGTAGAGCACGAAGGCGAGCACGTCGTTGATGACGATCTTGAGCGCATTGAACGGCAGCAGGACGGGGATGATCATGGCCGCGACGGTCGCCACGTCCGTACCCGTGTAGATGGGCGTGATGAGCAAGTTGCCCACGATGGCACCCGCGAGCGAGAGGATGGAGCCGACGATAATGCCGATAAGCAGCGTCGTGCGCGTCCTCTTCGTGCGGTAGATGAGCGCCATCGGCACGATCCAGCACGCGACGGCGATGATGGTCATGAGCGAGCCCCAGGGATCGCCCATGATGAGGCCGTGGATGGCGGCCGAGACGATGCCCACGAGCAGGCCGGCGCCCACGCCGATGCCGCATGCGGCAAAGCCCGCGATGACGGCCGACGGGTCGTACTTCAGAAACGGCGCCGCCGGGAAGATGGGCGCCTCGATGAACGACAGGATGAGCGAAAGCGCCGTGAACAGGGCGAGCAAGACGAGCTTGCGCGTGCTCCATGCGGCCTTGCGTGACTGCTGCGGGGTGACGCTCCCGCCTGCGTGAGAGATTTCGGACATAGTAATCCGCTCCTTTCTGCTCTCTCATCCGGACTGTGACCGTCGGCTCCAGATTCTCACTGGATCGGCCCTCCCGAAGGAGGGTTAGCGGGCTGCGCAGCGACTACGGCTGCTTACCGCCGGTGGGGAATTACACCCCGCCTTGAACAGATACAGCGAGCATTATAGCCATTGCGTCTATAATGGGCGCGACATTTTTCATCACGAGGAGAGAAGCGGGCATGGCTGAGTACAAGGACCTGAGCACAGACGAGATGCGCGAGCTCTACGACGAACTGGCGCGACAGTACGAGCAGTATCGCGCGCTGGGTCTCGAGCTCAACATGGCGCGTGGCAAGCCAAGCCCTGCCCAGCTCGATCTAAGTATGCCGCTGCTCGACTGCATAAACTCGACAAGCGACTGCCATGCAGACGACGGCACCGACTGCCGCAACTACGGCGTGCTGGCCGGCCTGCCCGAAGCCCGCGCACTCATCGCCGACATGCTCGACGTCGCACCCGATCAGGTCGTGGTATGCGGCGCATCGAGCCTCAACGTCATGTTCGACACCATTGCCCGGGCCTGGACCTTCGGGCTAGGTGGCCAGACGCCATGGGGCCAGCTGGAGGGCGTCAGGTTCATCTGCCCTGTTCCCGGCTATGACCGCCACTTCGCCATCTGCGAGCACTTCGGCATCGAGATGCTCCCCATCGAGCTAGGCGAGAACGGCCCGGACGTCGCCGAAATCGCGCGCCTCGTGGCAGACCCGATGGTCAAGGGTATCTGGTGCGTGCCGCAGTACTCGAATCCCTGCGGCTACACCTACTCGGACGAGGTCGTTCGTGGACTGGCCGCACTCGAGCCAGCTGCCAGCGACTTCAGGATCTTCTGGGACAACGCCTACGCCGTGCACCACCTCTACGATGACCCGGAGAATCAGGACCACGTCCTCAACATCATCGACGCGTGCGCGCAGGCGGGCCATCCCGATATGGTCTTCGAGTTCTGCTCGACTTCCAAGGTGACCTTTCCCGGAGCGGGCATATCCGCCTTCGTGTCGAGCGTTGCCAACGTGGACGAGATGCTCGCGGGCATGGGAGCGCAGACCATCGGATTCGA
Organism: uncultured Coriobacteriia bacterium; assembly: GCA_902478425.1. Classification (GTDB taxonomy): domain Bacteria; phylum Actinomycetota; class Coriobacteriia; order Coriobacteriales; family QAMH01; genus QAMH01. The sequence continues at coordinate 2,579 of CABSKV010000004.1, forward strand.
CAAGTTCAACCAGCTGCGCCACGTGCGCTTTTTGAAGGATGCCGAGGGCGTGGCCGCGCACATGAGCAAGCACGCGGAGCTCCTGCGTCCGCGGTTCGAGCGCGTGCTCGAGATCTTCGACGAGGACCTGGGTGGCACGGGCGTCGGCACGTGGACGCATCCGCGTGGTGGCTACTTCATCAGCTTCACCGGCCTGGATGGTACGGCCAAGGCGACGGTGTCCAAGGCCAGGGAGGCGGGTGTCGCGCTGACGGGCGCTGGAGCGACTTGGCCCTATGGGAACGATCCGCACGACTCCAACATCCGCATCGCCCCGAGCTTTCCGAGCATCGAGGAGCTTGAGCAGGCGGCACGCATATTCACCGTCTGTGCTCGCATGGCCGCCCTCGAAAAGCTCATGGCCGAGTAGCGGGGCTGCCCCCGTTGCCCTTTTCGACTGGAGGGGCGAAGCCCTCACCGTTGTCATTTCGACTGGCAAGGCGACGTCGTCACCACTGTCATTTCGACTGGAGGGGCGAAGCCCCGGAATGGAGAAATCCCGATCTACCGTTACGGCAAGACCGAGATTTCTCGACTTCGCAGCCTTCGGCTGCTTCGCTCGAAATGACAATGGGGACCACTTCGCTCGCTTCGCTCGAAATGACAAAAATGAGACAGTTGCTCAGAGCAGTTGTCTCATTTCTCGACAGGGCGTGAGGAGTCGGAAATCCAGTCGATCCAGCTACCCTCGTAGCATTTCTGGCAGGTGTTGCCAGCATTCTCGAGCAGGTCGCAGGCCTCGCGAGCAAGTCCGCCGTTGTAGCAGTAAACGATAAAGTCCTTGGTGGGGTCGATCCCTGCGTCAAGAACCTCGCGCAGGAAGAACTCGGTCGTGTCCTCCGGGGCTTCCTTGGCCTCCAGAAGCGGAGCCGAGAGCGCGCCGGGAATGCGGCTTTCCAGGTACATGTCCTTGGGACGCACGTCCAGAATGGGCATCTTGCCAAGGTGCTCGAGCACGTAACTCGCGTCGACGATTTCGTAGCTCATGGGAACCTCCTTTTATAGTCGGTAACGATGATTCCATTTTAGCAGCAGAACGCGATCGAAACGTCAGCGTGACAAAACGTGCCGGGGACGTTTTGTCTGGTTTCTAGGCATCTGTCACATAGCCAGGCAATTTCCCCTTGACAGGTCGTGCCTAGTCACAAACGAAAGCGGCCCCCAGATTTCTCCGAGGACCGCTCGATGAGACAAAAGTGCTCCGGCGCGTTTTGTCTCATTATTGGCGGGTGCTTGCGTACTCGATACAGGAGCGCGTCGTCGTACCGGCGTCGTCGAGCTCCCAGAACCGCGCACCGCGAGCCTCGAGTCGTGCACGAGCCTGCGAGTAGGCGGAGTCCGGGTCGTCGGCGTCGCCAAAGGCCAACGCAAGCGTCGGGCAGTCCATTACGCAGAACTGCGGTTCGCCTTCCTTCATGCGCTCGGCGCAGAAGGTACAGCTCGGCTTGTAGATCGGCTGCCACCACATGCGCAGATCGGGATAGACGCCCTCGGGACGGTCGATGCCGGCGCCCGATCCGTGCGTCTTGATCTCGACGCGATACTCGTCATCTTCCAGGTGGTTGCCAACCTTGCAGCCCATCGCGCACGTCCAGCAGCCAATGCAGCGGTCAATGTCGACCAACATCTTGTAAGCCATGGCTCTAAGCCTCCTTTACGATGGTGCCCTGCGGATTGGGCGTAATCTCACCCTCGAACTTGCGGATGTCGCACCACGAATCCCAGTAGCAGTCGGTCGAGCCCGTGAGCGAACTCATCGACTCGACGTACGGGTTGGGATGATGACCTGCGGCAAGCCAATCGGCAAACCACTTGTCCTCGAGCGGGCCCTGCGAATCCTTGCCGGCGCACTGGTGAGTGATCTCGGCGTAGGTGCCCTCCTCGAACTGGCGGCGACGCCAGCCGAACCACACGTGAACGGTGCCATCGGGCACGCTCTCGTCGAGCACGAGGCGCGTGACGACGTGGCCGCGCTCGTTGAAGACCTCGACCATGTCGCCCTCGGCCAGACCAAGGCGCTGCGCCTGGACGGGATTGAGCCTCGTCGCCGGCGTCTCGCCCGACAGCTTCACGGTGATGGGATCATCGGTGAAGCTCGATTGCATGAAGAAGCGCTGGCGGCCGGTGAAGAGCTGGTAGGGATACTCGGTCGACTTGCCGATCTTGTTCGGCTCGAGCACCTTGGTCGTCGCCATGTCGAGCTCGGCGAGCTTCTCGGAGTACATGATCTCCATGCGGCCGGTCTCGTTGTCGAGGACCTCGGCGGGGTTGAGGTATGGCGTGTACTTGGGCTCGGGCGGCGCGGCGGCGCGGATCATCTTCTCGGCCTTGAGGCGCTCGTAGGTGACGGGCGGCTGGACACCAGCAATCAGCGGGTACTGCGTCTGCAGGCGGATGTCGATGTACTCGGGGATGCTCATCGTGAAGTAGTCGCCGAGACCGACGCGCTTGGCAAGCTCGCTGAAGACCCAGACGGGCTCGTGGCCGTCGACCTGCGGCTCAATGGCTGGCTCCTGCAGGATGATGTGGTTGTAGCAAGCGCCCGTGATGAGGTCCTCGCGCTCGAAGGACATGAGGTCGGGGAGCACGTAGTCGGCGATTTCGCCGGTGTCGGTGAGCCACACGTCGTAGTCGACGACGAGCTCCATGCCATCGACGACGTCGAGCCAACGCTGACGGTCGGGCTGCTGGTGCACGGGGTTGCCCGAGCACACGATGAGCGCCTTGTAGGGGCTATCGGGAGCCTCGGCCTTGGCGAACCACTCGCCCATGCGCACCGGCACGGACTTGACGCCGGGCACGCCATCGGGGCAGCTGATGGGCAGGTCGTTGAAGACGAGCGGCCAGCTCTGGAGCTGCAGCGCCTCGAAGACGCCGCTGCCCGGCTTGCCCAGGCGGCCGGTCAGCGCGCCGAGCAGGAGGAACTGGCGATAGGTCTCGTTGGAGTTGCGGTAGCGCAGACCATAGCCCGACAGGATGAAGGCGTTCTCGGCCTCGACCCAATCACGCGCGAGGCGCTCGGCGTCTTCGGCGCTGATGCCGCACTTCTCGGCAGCCAACTCGAAGGTGTACTCCGCGGCCGCGTCCTTGAGCTTCTGGAGCGCGGTCGTGTAGCTGCGGCCATTGATCTCGAAGTGACCGAACAGCGGGATATCGGCACCCTCGGGATAGGCGCCGGCCTTGGCGGCGACGGGCGCGAAGTTGCCGGTGTTGTTGTCCCACACGTAGAAGTGACTGCCATCCTCGCTGCGGGCCAGCAGACCGGTCTCGTCATCGACGAGATAGGCGGCGATGGAGCGGGCGAGCAGGTACTCGCTTGCCTGCAGGTCGTTTTGCAAGATGTAGTTGACCATCGCCATCGCCAGGTAGCCATCGGAGGCGGGCTTCATCGCGACGAACTCGTCGGCAAAGCCGGCAGTGCCGTCGAAGATGAGGCCGAGGTCGACGATGCGAGCACCGGCCTCACGTGCGCGCACGAGGTTCTGGGCGCAGCGCATCTGATTCTCGATGGGGTTGCAGCCCCACACGTAGATGAGGTCCGTGCCGACCATGATGCGCGGGTCGATGACCGTGCGCGGGAACTCGCTACCGGCGTTGTAGAACTCGGCGTAGAACGGGCCGTTGTCTAGGCCGATCGAGCCGAGCGGGACGGTGACGCCAAAGGTGTTCGCGAAGCGGAACGGCATCAGGTTCTCGAAGCTGTACTGGGCGGGAACGCCTGCGCCGAGATTCCAGAGGACGACCTTGTCCGGGCCGTACTCGTCGCGAATCTTGCAGAGCTTCTCGCCGATCTCGTCGAGGGCCTGATCCCAGCTGATCTCTTCCCACTTGCCTTCGCCGCGCTCGCCGACGCGCTTGAGCGGCTTCTTCAGGCGCTTGGGATCATAGGGCTGACGGCCTGCAAGGCAGCCCTTCTGGCAAATGTGCCCATCGGGCTCTTCCGGGGCCGAGTAAACGATACGCTCCATGCGCTCGATCTTGCCATCCTTCACGATGGTCTTGAGCGCACAGTAGTCGTGGTCGCCCCAGCCAGGGCAGGCGGTGTAGACGAACGATTCTTCCGACATACCTAACTCCTCTCCCTTGCTTCATCTCTCTTGACGCATATTCTTCGCGTCAGATATTGCTGGTTAAAGAATAATCCACTTGTCCCCCGCGTAAAGCATGCTTCATTGACACCGTGGTAAATCAATAATATTGTGAATGGAACAAATACCGCGATGAATGATCGTGAGGGGATTGCCATGTCTGCATCCAAGGTCGACCCGAACCGGCGCAAGCTCGAAGACAAGGCCCATCCGGGATACATGGCAGCCGTCGAAGGGCTTTCCGATTACCTCTCGATCATGAACCTGCTGTTCAAGTCCATGAACAACGTGCTTGCGAAGAAGTGTTCGCTCACGGCGATGCAGTACCGCATGATCTTGCGCCTGCTCTGCGCGCCAGGCAACACGCTGCGCATCACGGACCTCGCGGCGACCTTGCGCGCAGGCGTGAGCACGGTATCGGCCGCTACGCCCAAGCTCGTGGAAGAGGGCTTCGTCACGCGAAGCGAAGACCCCGACGACATGCGCGTCGTCTCGCTCACCCTGACGAAGCGAGGCGCCTCCCTCATCGAGAAGGCCGACTTCCACGTCGACAGCTTCCTCAAGGGATACTGGAGCAACCTCACGCCCGAGCAGCTCGACACGGCGCTTTCCAGCTCGATGAACGCCGTAACCCTGCACAACGTGCGCCGCATCGAGGAGGGCAAGGTACGCCTCGACACGGCGTTCTTCGATACCGTCATGATCTCGCGCACGCTCACCGCGCAGCGTCTGGGCGAGCATGGGCTCAGGACATCGGAGTTTCGCGTCCTGCTCGCCCTGTACCTACTCGGGCCGAGCGCCACCGCCTCGCACATCGCGGATTACCTGTTCCTGAAGAGCAGCGACGTGACGACGCCCATCAAGGCGCTCGAGGCGAAGGGCCTCATCACGAAGGAGCGCAGCGCCGACAATCGCCGCACCAAGCCGCTCGTCTTGACGGATGCCGGCCTCGAGAAAACCGAGGGGCTGCTCCCCTACGTCTATGACACGCTGGTCGAGACCTGCCATAGCGACGAAGCAGCCGTGCAGGTTCACCTGAGCGCCGCGCAAAACGTCGTCTCGCGCGAGCGCGGCATCGCGCTGTTCAGCTAGGCCATCTCTGACCGGGGGAATGAGACAAATTTGCCCCGGCGGGTTTTGTCTCATTTGTCCCTACACGTCGAGGGCGGCGTGATAGGCCTCGTAGATCGCGAGCGTGATGTTGGCCGGGCGCTGGGCATCGCCGATGACGCGCACGAAGGGGGCGCCATCGCGTAGCTCGTCGACGACCGCGCTGCGCGAGCGCTGGCCGATGGCGGCGATGACCGACTGACACGGCACCACTCTCTCCACGCCATCGATGGTGACCGTTACGCCATCGGCGTCCACGCACTTCGCCGCAGCGCCCGTCAGCACGTCGATATCCTCGCCCTCCAGCTCTGCCAGCAAGATGGGACGATGGCGGATGTTGGCATCGGGAGCCAGCTCGGGACGCATCTCGATGAGGTGCACCTTGTGACCCGTGCGCGCCAGTTGCAACGCGCACTCGCAGCCGGTGAGGCCACCACCGATGACGGCGACTTCCGGTCCCGGCTCGGCGCCGTCCAGGTAGAGCTCGTCTATGGAAATCACGCGCGCGTCCTCGGCCACGGGGAAGGGCAGCTTGATGGGCTCGGAGCCCACGGCGATGATGAGCGCGTCGGGTTCGAGCTCTTCGCACAGAGCGGAAGTCACGGGCGTCTCGAGCCGGATATCGACGCCGGCCTCGCGGCACAGATGCGCGTAGGTGCGCCCCAACTCGTACATATCGTACTTGAAGGGAAGCGCCGCCTCGGTGCGCAGGATGCCGCCAAGCTCGTCACTTGCCTCGCATAGCGTCACGTCATGGCCGCGTAGCGCCGCGGTGTGGGCCGCCTTCATGCCGGCAATGCCACCGCCAGCTACGAGCACGCGTTTGGGCCGGGCCGTGGGCGTCACGGTCAGCCCCTCGAACTCGCGGCCAATGAGCGGGTTCACGGCGCAGCGACGCGTTTGGGTCACGGGGCGCTCGGCCATGCAGACGAAGCAACGCAGGCACTTCACGACCTCGTTGCCACGATTTGCCATGACCTTGTTGGGGAGCTCCGGGTCTGCCAGCAGCGCACGCGCCATCGCGATGGCATCGGCCTGGCCGCTGGCGACGATCTCCTCCATCTGCGCTGGGTCCGAAAGGCCGCCAATGGCGATGACCGGCACGCTCACATGCTGCTTGATCTGCGCGGCTAGGTGCACGTTGCAGCCGTGCTCGCGAAACATCGACGGATGGGTGGTCGAGAAGCCAAACTGGTAGGAGCCGGCCGAGACGTGGATGAGATCGACGAGATCCTCGAGTCCTGCGGCGATGCGGCAGCCTTCCTCGACGTCATAACCGCCGTCGAAGAGCTCCGAGCCGCTCATGCGCAGCTCGATGGGAAAGCCGGGGCCCGTAGCCTCGCGAATCGCGGTGAGTATCCGGCGAGCGAAGCGCAGGCGATTCTCGAGGGAACCGCCGTACTCGTCGGCGCGCTTGTTGAAGTACGGCGAGAGGAACTGGTTGATGAGCCAACCGTGCCCCGCGTGGACCATGCACATCTGGAAGCCCGCACGGCGCGCCAGCACGGCGGCGTTGGCGTAGGCCGCGACGATGTCATCGATCTGCTCATGCGTGAGCGCCTTCACGGGGATGCCGTCGGGCCGCACGCCATCGGATGGCCCGTACTGGCACAGGTCGCCTTTTTTCTTCTTGTCCACCATATAGGTGCCCGCGTACTGGCCAGAATGCGACAGCTCGATGGAGGCGACCGCGCCGTGGCGCTTGATGGCATCGGCGACGTAGGCAAACGCGCCGAGCTGGCCGGGCGTGGCCAGCGAGAGGTGCAGCATCTGCGAGCCGTCGGTCTCTGGGTGCACCACGAGCTCGCTCACGGTGACCGCGGCGGCACCGCCCTTGGCACGGGCCTCGTAGAAGCCCTGAGTGCGCAAACCCGGCGTACCCTCAGCCGTGATATCGGTGGCACCCATGGGAGCCGACACCATGCGGTTGCGAAATGTCAGGTTGCCCACCTTGAGGGGTTTGCAGAGATTGGGGTAATCGCGCTTCATGGGTCCCTCCCGGATCGTCACGTTCCCAGATTCTTAATATGTTTACCAAGTGCGCGAGGCGAGGGCACGGAACTGCGCGACCGTGGGCACATGCGAGTTCAGACCACCGTCAACGGTGACAACCTGCCCCGTGAAGTACTCGCTCTCATCCGATGCAAGGTAGACGCACATCGCCGCAATGTCCTCGGGAGATCCGTAACGCGTGACCTCGATGTTGTCCAGGAAGATGTCCTTGAGCGCATCGGGCACCCTCTCGGCGTTCTCCTCGGTGATGATGAGGCCCGGGCGCACGCAGTTGCAGCGGATGTTCTCCTTGCCATACTGGAGGGCGGTGTATTGCGTGAGCATGTCGACACCGGCTTTCGCGCACGCATAGGCAGTCGACCCCAGGTCGCCACCGCAGGCCGCCATGGACCCGATGTTGACGATGGAGCCACCGCCGTTGCGCTTGAGGTACGGCAAGGCGGTCTTGATGCAGTAGAAGGTGCTGCGGATGTCGCTCGCGAAAACGGCATCCCAATCCTCCAGGGATATCTCGTCAACGCGGCCATCCTTGAGCGCCATGCCAGCGGCATTGTTGACGATTGCGTCGATCTTTCCCCAGGCGGCTTCCGTGTCGGCGAGAAGCGCGTCGACGGTCTCGGGCTTCGTCACGTCGAGGAAGTGGAACATGGCAGTGCCGCCTGCAGCCTCAATCTCTTTCACGATGGCGGCGCCTCGCTCTTCACGACGACCGCAAACGACGACTTTCGCGCCCTCGGCAGCAAACAACTTCGCGATGCCCTTGCCGATTCCGCTCGTCGATCCAGTGACAATGGTGACCTTATCCTTCAAGCGATTCATGCTAATCCTTCCGTCGGAGTTACGTTCTGCCATTCTACAGCTTCTGGATTCAAGCTTTTCGGGAAGACGCCACGGGGATGCTCACACTAGAACTCGCGATGTTCGTAGAAGCGCGCGGCGACAAGAGCGCTTGCCGCGTAGAGTGCGAGCACGACCACGACGGCACCCGCACCAAGAAGAACCATCTGCAGCTGGTCCATGCCACCCAGAAAGACCTCCAACTCGCCGACAATCGGCGTGTTGCCGAGGAGGACGGCTAGCCCCGAGATCGCGAAGATCAGGACCATCGGGGCGATACGCGTTGCCCTCGTCATTCCATAACGCAAGATGAAGGGCAACGTCAACGTCGCAACGAGCAGGATGACCACCTGCGTGAGCAGAGCCGCACCGATAACCTCCCCGACTCCGGCATTCGACAAGCGCAAGCCCTCGGGAACAATGCCTTCGGGCAGCGCATCGACAACCAAGCCGATGAGCAAGCCCAGCGCAATCGCGATCACAAGCGAGCAAACGCAGACGATGAGCATGCTCGCGTAGCGTCCGTACGCCACCTGGCGTCGGCTGATGGGCAGCGTCAGCCGAAACCGCTCCCAGCCGTTCATCTCGTCGTAGGCCGAAATGCTGAACAGGTACATGAAGGGAATCATGGCGGCACACGCGCCGATGGAGCCGTAGAGCGTGCCCGTGGGTATGGCTATGAAGATGGCGATGAGCACCGTCACGCCCAGAAGCGTGACAATCGAGTTCTTTGACGTGATGAGGTCGGAGAAGATCATGGCTTTCATCACTGCACCTCCTTTAGCGGCTCGCCCTTGAGCGCGAGCGTCATGTAATCCTCGATGCTCGCGCGATCGACCGGGATCCCGGGATAGTCACGTGCGAAGGCGAAGCGGTCGGGTACGAGTACGTCCGTGCCCATGCCGCGGCGCAACGCGAGCGAGCTGTCTGGAATACGCCCGTCTTGCACGAGCCCCTCCAGATCCGCGGCACGGCAATGCGCGATGCCCGCTTCATCGCAGATGGCGTCTTTTGGCAGGTCGAACACCATATGGCCGTCCTCGATGCAAATCACCTCATCGGCGATCTTCTCAAGGTCGCTCGTGATGTGCGTGGAGATGAGTATGGCGTGGTTCTCGTCCTCCATGAAATGCCGCAATATATCGAGCACCTCGTCCCGGGCCATGGGATCAAGCCCTGCCGTCGCCTCGTCGAGAACGAGCAGCTCCGGGTCGTGGGAAAGAGCGAAGACGAGAGTGAGCTTCATGCCCATGCCGCGGGAAAGGTCCTTCACCGTCTTGCGCGGCTCAAGCCCAAATTCGCCGCAAAGCGACTTGAAGTGTCTGTCATCCCAGCTCGCGTAGGCGGCGCGTCCGAGGGTACCGATATCCGCCACCTTGCTCACGTCGGGAAAGGCGCAGGTGTCCAGAACAATCCCGACACGTGCCTTGATCTTGTCGACGTCCTTGCTATCACGGGGGTCACAGCCTAAAAGCCGTACGTCTCCTCCATCTGCCGCCGTAAGGCCGAGGATGATCTTGAGCGTGGTGGTCTTGCCGGCTCCATTCGATCCGATGAGACCCACAACGGAACCTGCGGGAACGGAGAATCCGATATCTTCGAGGGCAAAGCCGTCATAATGCTTGGTAAGCCCCTGTATGCGAATCATGTCTTCCATGATGCTCCTTGTAGTTCGCCGCTAGTCCTCCATCAGCAAATCGAGCATCTCGTGCAGCTCACGGGCATCGACGCCGGCGGACTTCGCCAGCTCCGTTGCCTGCGAAAGTAGTTGCTCGACGTTTCGCAGCTGTTCCTCGCGCAGCAGCTCGATGTTTCCGCCAGAGACGAAGGTTCCCTTGCCCTGGACCGTGTTCACGAAACCGGCGGCCTCGAGTTCGGCATAGGCGCGCTTTGTGGTTATGACGCTGATGCGCAGGTCGTTTGCCAGGGTGCGTATGCTCGGGAGCAACTCGCCTTCGGCAAGATCGCCCGTCAGTATCGCATCCTTGATCTGCTGCGCGATCTGCTCGTAGATGGGGGACGCGCTCGAGTTCGATACGATTATTTCCAACATTCCTCTTTTCACGAGGAGGCCGTCGCATCCTCGTCGCGTGAATCACGGGCGTCCCCGTCGATTCACTAGTGTATATACTCTATATGCACACTATATACACACCTATATACAGCTGTCAACAGGAAAATAAGACAAACTTGCTCCGGCGAGTTTTGTCTTATTCTGTGTCTTTTTGGAAGTTTACCGATAATCTTGAGCCGTAAAACGGATAAACGCTGTATTATTCTTGACACGAATATCAATTGCGTTTAAGGAGGCGTTTGCCATGAAAACGCTTGCTTCCAGCTCGGCTTCCATGCGCTCCTTCAGGCTCGCCCTGAGCGCGGCAATCATCCTGCTTTGCATCGGCATCGCCCTCAGCGCGTACTGCGCCTTCAGTGCCTTTGCCAATGGCAACACGAAAACCGTCATAGACACGCAGGGAAACGAAATCGAGGTTCCGGCTTCGACTATGCAGGCACAGAGCTTGTCGGATGGCGGGGACACGGGGCTGTCCCCTGCCGATGATTGCTCCATCACGCTCAACTACTACGAGATAGTAGACTTCGATGACCCCGACGTGCCCAAAGACGAAAACAACTTGCGCCTCATGGGAACGCGTACCCTTTCGGGCTTTCACGAAGGCCAGGAACTGACCGCCTGGAGCTACGTCGTGAACATTCCCGGCTACTTCTTCTGGGATGGCTGGCCCAACAAGATGGTCGTCTCGCGCGACCCAAGCCAAAACGTCTACACGCTCAACTACGTGCGGCTATGGAATTCCGAATACACGGTCAACTACTACCTCATGACCGGGGCGGACCTGACCGCCGATTCATGGAGCGGCGCCCTTGCACCCCAGGATGTCGAATTCACTAAGCTCGGATCGGAGACCTTTACCAACCAGCGTTTCGACAAGCTTATCGTTGGAGATGCCTACGAATACAAGCTTGACGGGACCTTTGTCATTGATACATACCCGGCCGAAATCCGCCTGGGCACCGACCCTGACAACAACGTGATTAACGTGCTCTACACGCCCACCTCGACGACGCTCCCCGATGGCGTCGAAATCCCCGATGGCATCTTCGACTACGACGACCAGATCACCACGCTGCCGGATGCCGTGGAGGTTCCCGACCAGATCTTCAATCACGATGACCTCATCACGACGCTACCCGACGACGTCATCGTGGAGGACTTTGTCGGGGACGGAACCGATGCCCCCGGCAACGGAGAGGCCGGAGATGACGAGACCGTCGACATCACGGATGACATGCTCGACAACCCCACGAACAAGAAGGACGCTGAGGAAACCATCAACGCCTACACGACCGGCGTCGAGAAGACCATGACGCTCGTCGATACGGGCGACAGAACGATTGCCGTCGTGGGCACGCTAGCCGGCATCGCGATTCTCGCAGCCATCGTGTTCGCGGTACTCGCCTGGCGCAATCGCAAGCGTGCGACGGAGGCGAGTGGCAATTCGAAGTAGCTCACAGGTATGTGACAGGGGTCAGGCCCCTGTCACATCCGAAGTAGCGCTCTACGAATCCCGGCGGTGCTGCAGATTCCAACGCAAGACAATCAGAGAGGCGCCTATGGCGGGCACGAGCATCGCCAGCCACATGAGCGAATACGCCTCGGGTTGGCTTCCGAGAACCGGCGTTGCGGCCTCTATGACCATTCCCCCGATGATGGGACCGATGAGCATTCCCAGGTCAAGCCCCGTGAAGGCGGTATTGCTTGCAGCGCCACGACGGGACGGGGACACGGAGGCCAGCGCGGCGGATTGGAGCAGCGGGCCGCAGCATCCGAATCCGGCCGAGCCCAGAATCGCGGCGACGATGAACGCCGTCAGATTGTCCGCGACGGCGAATGCGACATAGGACGCCGCGAAGAACGCGATGCCGACAAGCAGCACTCGCGGTGCACCAAATCTATCGGCCATGCTTCCGAACAAAGGGCGCGTCCCCAACAGGCAAAAGGAATACACGATGAAGAAGATCCCCATCTGGGAAACCCCCACGGAGTAGCCATACAGCACAACGTAAGCACCCATGCACGAAAACGAGGTCGCGAGCAGCATCAGAGCGGCTGCCTTTCCTACCGCCTCCGGCGCGAACATGCGATCGAGCTTCAACTCGTAACGCAAGCGCTCCCGATATGGCTCCCGTATGAGCCCGACACCGCAGATGGCCACCAGAAGGCAACCCGCAGCAAGAAAGTAAGATGGCGAAAAGCCGATGGCATCCACTAGATACAACCCCGCTGCCGGACCGACTACCTGCGCGAACGACTGCGCCAAAGCATAGATGCTAATTCCGCTCGCGAACCTCGACTCCGGAAGGAACTCCGATACGAGCGACATGGCGAGTGGGCCACTACAGCCAATCCCGATGCCGTGCACGAGCCTGACGATGACGAGCCCCTGCAGAGAATCCACCACGCCGTAGAGGAACATGCAGGCGCACATGATGCACTGCGATGCCATGAGCAGACGCTTGCGCGAGAAGCTGTCGAACGCGGGGCCCGCGAAGGGCCTGATGAGCAATGCCGTCACGGAAAACGAGCTCACCACTATGCCCACCACGGAAGGAGATGCTCCCAGCGCGTCGGCATACACCGGAAGCGTGGTGTTGGCCATGAACGCGGCCATGGATTGGAAGAGGTTCACCACCATCAACGCGATGTAGGGAAAGCTCCAGATGCTCTCTTTTTGCTCTTTCACGCGGCCGCCTTCGTCTTGGTACGCACACACTATAGCCGTAGGCTAGCCTACTGCCGCGCGGGAAACTCCAATCGAAACAGGTGGCGTATCTCACTCCGGCAGCTTGCAGACATCCACCCTTATCCAAAAGGACATCCAAGCAAACGCAAGAAGCGGCCAACATCTGACATGCCGGCCGCTTCTTTCGATAATTCGGTGTGTCTAGCGGTTCTCCTCGACGACGCGCTCGTAGGGTTTGGTGCCCTTGTAGATCTCGTCCTTGAGCGGGTTGAGCTTGAGCTTGCGAATACGATAGAGCTGGTAGACGGCCACGGCGACGTTTGCCGCCAATGCGATGAGGCTCACCACGAAGAACGCGGTGGGGTTATGCGTGGTGGGAATGGGTGCCAGTACGTCGGCAAACTGCGGAACCGTCATGACGAACATGATCCACAGCGCAAGCGTCTGGGCCCGGTGCTGCAGCCACGCGCCCCGCTTGATGAAGAAGGTCGGGATGGTGCATGCCAACAGGAGAGCCAAGCCGCAATAGGCCGAGTGGTCCGAGATGCAGTTGTAGGTATAGGCGAAGTTCCACAGGTCATACGCGATGATCCAGGGCCAGATCATGTCGGGCCAGATCATGTCCTTCGAGGAGTCCTTCGAGATGAAGATTCCAAACCAACCGCAAATCGTGACGATGTTCAAGATGCCCGCAATGCCGTTCATGATGTTCCACGGGCCCGATATGGTCCAGAGGTTCTCCACGACGCCACCGCTCCACAGGGCAAAGCCAAACACCTGGAAGTCGCGGATGACGGCCTCGGCGATGTTGATGGCGAGGATAAGTGGCGGGAAGCACAGCGCCCATTTCTTCTCGTAGAGGTAATGGACCTTACCGTCCTTGCCGTTCCACTTGACGAAGCGCAAGGCGATGAAGCCAAGGCAGCCCGCAAGGGCCGAATAGGTCTTCACCCAGTTAAACCAGGTGCCGGTTCCGTACTCGTTGCCGGGCGCTGCGGTCTCGGGCCAGACGAAGATGGTCAGCGCGATGGGAACGATGGCGAAAAGCGCCAGGCCGGCCCACAGCTTCACGCGTCCCAGCTCGTTGAAGGCCATGAGCGCGAACAGGACGAACAGCCAGATGGCCCAGTAGATGGGATCGGCAGCTTGATACAGAATCCCCATGATGGTTTCCCTTCTCCTCGATGCCTATTTGGAGATTTCGGGCTTGTCGCCCACCTGCTCGTCAACGACGATGGCAGCCTCGGTGCTCACCGGATCTCCGTACTCATCTATCAGCCCTTCCTCTCGGCCTACGAGATATTCCTCCCGGGCCTTACGCCGACGGAAGGTGACATCGGCCTTTCCACTGCTCAGCTGGTAGCAGTACCAGAAGACGAACGGGATGCCGATGATGCCGTTGATCATGCCCCACCAGTACATCACGTCGGGGTTGAACCAGGCCGCGCTGTTCATGATGGTGGGGAACAGCAACGGGAAGCAGCTGCGTAGCAGCAGGTGTATGCCCAGGGTGTAGATTCGACCGGTGATGTAGAGCTCTGGCTGCCGCTTGATGATGGGATAGAGCTCGGCTGCCGCCAGGATGCAGCACGTGCTGGCGAAGAACGCGTGGCCCTCGGCATAGACGAAGCATGCGTTCCACGTGGTGTAGAGGAAGTTCCACATGGGCACCGTGTAGGCGATGATCTCGCCGTAGTGCGCGGTATCGTACTTCCAGTACTTGTCGCCAAAGGGCATCGTGACGCACAGGATGAACCCGGCCAGGGCGTTCATGTAGTTGCCCATCTCGACATCGCGCAAGGTCGCCTCGGCGATGTTGCAGAACACGATGCCGTAGAGCACCCAACGCACCCAGCGCTGGCGCATGAGACGCCAAAACGGGGTGTCCTTTTGCTGCACGGCGGCGATGCGCCCGATTCCAGCATAGATGAGCGGCAGTATGACCGACAGGTTCTTGGCCCAACGGAACCAGTCATCAGCCGGTATGTTCATGATCCAGAACGGGATGGTGGCAAGCGAGACCACCCAAAACCACATGGAGGTGCGGTAGTGGCGACGCATGAACTCCGTGAACAACATCAGGAGTATGGTGTATATCACCATCGAAATTGGAGTGACCCAAACAGGAACCGTCATGGCGTGCCTCCTCACCTCGGCGTTCTCCCAGCTAGATGCGGGAAATCAGCCGCAGTGTATCATGGGCGAGTATAATAAGATTTCACATACCGGTACTGTTTGTGAAAGACAATGGCGCGGCTATCGTTTTTGGTCAAAGGGGGGGGCTGATGGCGATCCTCGAATACGGAGAACGCACGCCCTTAGAGGCTGCTTCGCACGCACGACGTCATAGGAAAAGCCTGGCCGAAACGCGCCGGCTTACGGGGACGCGCGGCAACATCGCCGCGGCCGCCCGCAAGCTCTTCGAGCGCGACGGTGTGCGGGCAACCACGGTCACGGCCATCGCCCAGGAAGCCAACGTGACCCGCGAGCTCGTCTACTACCACTTCGGGAACAAGAACGGCGTCATCGAGGCGGTCATCGACGACTACGTCGAGGACCTGGTGGAAAGCGTCATCGCATGGAACGAGGAGCGCATCTTCGGGGACACCCGGGGTTCGCTCAGAAAATGCGTGCGCATCTTTCGCTATGCGCTCTACGATGCCGAAGGTACCCCACGTCCGATGATCCGTGTGCTCGAGGAGCTCGGCGTGCGCGACGCATTTGACGTGAGGGCGACCCGGGAGACGGCGGAATTCCTCTACGATCACATTGCCACCGAATACGCCGCATACCACCAGATAGAGATCGAACTCGTCTACGAGATGTTCTGCGTCGCGATCTTCGGCCTGGTGGGACTCGTGAAGGTCAAGCCCGACATCAGCGACGAGGACCTGATGAAGGTCGTCGAGCAGACCCTGCGCCTCGACATGATTCCCCTCTCGTGAGGGGAGAAGAGTCGCTATAGGCTTACGATGGAGCTTGACCAGGTGAGAAGCGCATGAGCAAGTTCCCCGGTTTCGAAGGCATCGGGGTTGTCATAGGCATCAAGGAACACCGCCTCTTGCTCCGTTGCGAGCTCTCTCATGGCAGCGCGGCTCGGCGGATACTCGCCGGTCTTGGCATAGTGCAATGCGCGCATGACGAAGAAGGCCGATTTTACGCAGGCGGCGACGATGACGTCGAGCGAGCCTTCGGCGAAGACGAGCTCATGGCTCATCGCATGGTAGATTTCCGAAGCCCCTACCTTGGCAGATAGCATCGCATCATCGGCGGTGAATTCCGTATCCATGAAGTCGAGGGGGCCGAACACGGCGCGCGTATCCTGGACCAAGTTGAACACGTCGTGACGCGGCCATGCGGCGAGCAGTTCCGGCGACCCCGTGAACCCGCAGGCAAGATCGCCGTGGGGCATGGTAGCCAGCAAGGCGCGATAGGCCGCGAGGTCATCGTCATCCAACCCCTCCACGACCAGCACGACGTCGATGTCACTGTCGGGCCGGGCCTCCCCTCGGGCACGGCTGCCCTGGATACCGACGAGCTTCAGGCGGGGACCAAAAACGTCGAGCGCCTTGCCGACGAGGCTATCAGTCCAGCTTTCGATGTCGATTTCCTCGTTCATGGGAATCCCCTCTGCCGCACTACGAAACAAGGAGGGACATGATAGCCGAGGGCGTATACTATCCGCAACGAAAGCTTGCGAGAAAGGAAGCCACCATGGCAGCCATGACCCAAGACGTGAGAGAACTGTTCGAAACGGCCGAGAACATGGTCCTATGCACGGCATCTGCCGACGGGGCACCCAACGGAGCCGCCATCGGCATGAAGACCGTCATTGACGAGGAGACGGTCTACATCTCCGACCAGTTCTTCAAGAAGACGCTGGCCAACCTGAAAGAGAACCAGAAGGTCGCCGTCGCGTTCTGGACCGGCCATGATGCGTTCCAGATCCACGGCACGGCACGCTACGTCAACGAGGGCGACGAGTTCGCCGTCCAAAAGGAGATGGTGGACGCGAAGTTCGCCTCCATGGGGCTACCCATCAAGGCGAAGGGCGGCTGCTTCATCCACGTGGACGCGGTGTACCAGATGGCCGCAGGCCCCACAGCCGGCGAGCAACTGGCCTAGGGGGATCAGACAGCAGCAAGGCTGGCAGCCCTCAAGCACGAGGAGCAATCCCGCTAGCATCAATCCAATAACGGCACCGCCTAGAGGCTTCACTATCACGCCGAGGACTGGATGCCTGCACACGAAACCCCGCGAACTCGGGTGCGCAGCATAAGTATGCCGCGCTTGAATCGCCGCGTTAACGGCTCATCACCCTCACTCCGAACTTGATCAGAGCCGGAAGGCCGGGAACCTGGAAGCGCCGCTTCACCGATGTCAGCTCGTCCGGAATCTTGATGTGCTGGGGGCACTTCTCGAGGCAGGCGCCGCACCTAACACAATCGCTTGCGAAGCGTGCATCACCCGACATTGCTCCCGATGCCGTGATGTATTGTTGCATGCCCTGGTAC
This sequence comes from uncultured Coriobacteriia bacterium, assembly GCA_902478425.1. GTDB lineage: Bacteria > Actinomycetota > Coriobacteriia > Coriobacteriales > QAMH01 > QAMH01. The sequence goes on from CABSKV010000004.1 coordinate 19,943, forward strand.
CAGCCATGAGCGAAGGACGTGTTGTACGCGGCGAAGCACATGGGGATGTTCACACCTTTGGGGCAAGGCATGCAGTAGCCGCATCCCGTGCAGGGTATCTTGTAGTTCTCTGCTATGCTCTCGCGAGCCTTCTCCACAGCTTTGACCTCAGCATCTTCGAGCGAACCCGGTAGCGCTCCATCAGCCGTCGCAATGTTTTGCAGCAGTTGCTCCTGCGTGTTCATCCCCGACAGCACCACGGTTACTTCCGGGTGATTCCACACCCAGCGCAGGGCAAGCCTTACCGGGTCGTCGCTTATGTCGGCATCGGTCAGTACACCACGTGCCTCTGCCGGCAGCTCGGCCGCAAGCTTGCCCCCGAGAAGCGGCTCCATGACGATAGCAGGCAGGCCTCGCTCTGCCGCTGCCACCAGACCCGCCGTGCCCGCCTGGTAGTTCTCGTTCATGTAGTTGTACTGGATCTGGCAGAAGTCCCAGTCGAAGGAGTCGAGCAGTGTGGGGAAGTCGGCTTTCGGTCCGTGATATGAGAACCCGATGTTGGCGATGCGCCCCGTGCTTTTCTGCTCATCCACCCATTCTTTGAAGCCCAGCGAACTTAGGCGGTCCCATGCCGCTGCGCTCGTTACGTTATGGACGAGGTAGTAGTCGATATGATCGGTGCGCAGCCTTTCAAGAGAGCGCCCTAAATACTTGTCGAAGTCGGCTGCCGCCTCGCATCTTGCCATTGGCAGCTTGGTGGCGATATGCACTTTTTCCCTAAGGCCGGGGTTGCGAGCGAATATTTCACCCAGGGCGGCCTCGTTTCCGTTGTACAGGTAAGCCGTGTCAAGATAATTCACGCCTCTTTCGACAGCCTCGACAATAAGCTGCTCAGAGGCATCGATGTCTATGCGCCCCGCTGTGGTTGGGAACCTCATGCAGCCGAAGCCCAGCGCCGACAGCTCGTTTCCGTTCTTGGCATCGGTTCTGAATTGCATGGCAATCACTCCTTGCACAGAATTAATTGCATGATGTGGCTACGTTTCCGGTCTCTATCCTGCGACCCATCCGCTTCCCATCCAAAGCGCTGCCTGTGAAGAGGCGGGCTATCCGATCCCGTCCTACGAGAGTCGTTGCGTGACTTCCTGACCGTCCAATTCGTGGGCTATGGAACGCCAAAGGGAAAGCAGAGATAGCGTGCGATATCATAGCGAGATAGTAGCAAACATATAAGACGCCCTCTACATTGCATTGGCGCTGAAGAGAAGGAGGGGCATGCCTCATATCACAGATGCCTCAAATTCGTGCGGTAGTTGCGCAGCTTGTCCTCTCCGATTTCATCTATCACGCGGTCGAGAGCTGCAATGATTTGCGCGCGTTGCTCGGGCAGCCTACCCTGCATCATCACGGGGTTTGATGCACCGAGCATGGCGAATTCCACGGGAATTTCCAGCCCATCGACGAGAGCTTTAATCTCCTGATACTTCTCAATCTCCGTTTCTTCCTCCCAGTCGCCAGCAATGACTTCTTGGTAAAGCTCGGAGTTCTTGTAGATGGTGAGCATGTTTGCGCCGATGAGGGAGGGGTGCGCTTGATTGCAGACTGCCGCCGTGAGCCGCGCGCCTTCGATACCGTGTCCTTTCCCTGAGATTCCCGCAAGATAAAAGAACGCATAGGAAATGTCCGCCGCATCCAGGCGCGCACACTGCGCAACGATGTCTTGCGCTGCGTAACCTTTGTTCATGAAGGCAAGGGCGGCATCATCCCCCGTCTCTATTCCGATGGTGAGGCCGGTGTATCTCGCTTTGCGAAGGGCTACAAGCTCCTCGTCTGTTTTCGAGGCGACATCTGTCACGCGCGCGAAACAGCCGATCGTTTCGCATGATGGAAAGTATTCGCGAATGAGGTCGGATATCTCAAGCAGACGCCTCGCTTTCAGCACAAACGGGTTAGCGCCTGCAAGAAAGACGCGACAACGCTTGGGCATTGGAAGATTGAAAAGACGCGTCTCAATCTTCGATAGCGGATCGTGGAACCACGTCTGTGCCTCAAGGAGGTCGGATTCCATTGTGGAAAGCTCCGATACCTTGAATTTGAAGGGAAGCTCGTCGTAGAGCGTGCAGAACTTGCAGCGGTGGTGCGCGCACCCCGCAGTTGCTTCCAAGATGAGGGAATCGGTCTCATAGGGCGGCCTCCAGATTGTTCCCGTGTAGTGCATGATGTGCTCCTTGCCTCGGAATTCTTGAAGGATGGTTGGGCTTGCCGCATTCATCATGCAAATGAAGCTTTAGAATTAGAAGTACTGATATTTTTTGTAGTACATAGGAGTTAGGTTTATGGCAAGAAGGCGGGGCGAGGAGATAGAGCGCTGCAAGTCGGTTTCCACGCTTCAACGCATGATCGGCGGTAAGTGGAAAATCGAGATACTCTTCTACATCGCGCTCAAGGACGTTCGCCATTTCGGGCAGCTACGACGCTGCATCGGCAACATCTCCGAGTCCACGCTCTCCAAGCAGCTCAGGGAACTCGTGGATGATGGTTTCCTCGTGCGCACCGACTTCGGCGAGGTGCCGCCGCGCGTCGAGTACACGCTAACGGAGCAGGGTGAGAGCTTCATCCCCATCCTGCTCGCCATGAAGCGGTGGGGCGAAGAGGAGCTGGGGCTATGAGAAGCGTCTTAATCGTCGAAGATGATGGAGAGCTTTCCGAGCTAATGCGGCGTACCTTCGAGTCAGAAGGCATCGCCGCGCGCATCGCCAGCAGTGCCGAAAACGCCTATGGCATCCTGACCACCTCCGTCTTCAACTGTCTGATCGTGGATGTCAACCTGCCGGGAGATGACGGCTATGCGCTCTGCCGCAACCTCCGAGAGCGCAGCGGCGTGCCCGTGGTGTTCGCCTCCGCACGCATAGAACCCGACGCCCGCATCCGAGCTCTGGAGGAAGGGGGCGACGCGTACCTCTCGAAACCTTTCAGTCTGCGCGAGCTGCTCGCCCAAGCGAAGGCGCTCATGATGAGACCCGAGCGGCAGTCAGAGGGCGAGGCGGCCACGCTCAGTATCGGGCCGTTCGAGCTGGACCCTGACGCTCGCATCATCAAGAAGCGCGGACGGGAAGTGAGCCTTTCTCCCAAGGAGTTCCATCTGGCAGAAACTCTCATGCGCAATCCCGGCAAGACCCTTTCCCGAGATGCCCTCCTCGCGAAGGCGTGGGGCACCTTCGCGGAGCTTGAGCCGCAGACGGTGTCGGTGCACATGAGCTGGCTGCGCTCCAAGCTCGAAGACGACCCGGCTAGCCCCGTCTATTTCAAGACAGCCAGGGGCGTTGGGTACCGCTTCGATGCCCCAGAGGGTGATTTGCGATGACGAAGCAGGGAACACGTTTGAGGAAGCGCCTTTTCTGGGGTGCGGCACTCTCCATCATCGCCGTCATTGTCATCGCAGCGATAGGCATTACGGTCAGCATAGTTGGAGATGATGATCCGATCCGGGAACAAGTGCTTGCGCTCAACGATGTCCGGGAGAAGCTGAAGGACAATCAGGCCAGCACCGTGGAGGATATGCGAACGAACGTGGATGCGGCGCTTGCGGATTCCCAGGATATGCTCCGCGAAGCCGCTTCGGCCCAGGAAGGCACGGCGATACTTGCCATCATGGCCATCGTGCTCATCGCCATCGTGGCGATCTCGACCCTGGTTCTCTACCTCTATCGGTCGGTGGCTCGCCCCTTCGTGAAGCTAGAGGATTTCGCGGAGGAGGTGGCGGCGGGAAACTTGGACGCGCCTCTGCACTTCGAGCGATCCAACCCCTTCGGTAAGTTCACCTGGGCATTCGACCATCTGCGCGCCGAGCTCAAACGCGCCCGCAAGGCGGAGGAGCAGGCGAACGAATCCCACAAGACGACCCTTGCCTCGCTCTCGCACGACCTGCGCACGCCGCTCGCCTCCCTTCGCGCTTATGCGGAAGCGCTCGACATGGGGCTCGTGCAATCCGAGGCCGAACGCGCCGAATACGAGCACGCGATTATGCGCAAGTGCGACGAGGCGTCGTCGCTTATCGAAGACCTGTTCCAGCACGCGCTCGCCGACATGGAGCGCATACAGGTCGAATGCGCACCTGTCCAAGCGGCCTCCGTTCTCGAATCCTGCGTGAGCGACTACGCGGGCGTTACCCCTCTATCCTGCAAGCGCATCGATAGCGCTCTTGTCGAGGCGGACGAGGCGCGACTCGCGCAAGCCCTGGGCAACCTCATCGGCAATTCCCTGAAGTACGCGCGAGGCTCGGCGATAGAGATCGAGGGCGTTTCGTGTGACGACGTGTATACGGTGACGGTACGCGACTTCGGCCCGGGCATGCCACCCGAGGACCTGCCGTTTGCAACGGAGCGCTTCTACCGTGGGTCGAATGCGGAAGGCGAGGCGGGATCAGGACTTGGTCTGTTCATCGCGGCTTACTTGACGGAGCGCATGGGAGGGCACCTACGTCTGGAGAATGCGCATCCAGGTCTGAGGGCACGAATCGAGCTTCGCGTCGTGGAATAACAGCAGTTTGAAGTCATATGCCCTGCACCATGCGTCGCGCATGCATGCGCTCATGTTTCTGCGATCTCGATTCGCGGCCTTAATGATTCCTTAATGCGCGCCAACGTACGATGGGCGCACATCGCCAAGTGAGAAAGGCTGGTATCCATGCGCGAAACCATACTGAGAACCAAACGGCTCTCGAAGACCTACGTCGCCGACGGCGTGCAGACGCACGTGCTGGGCAGCGTGGATCTGGAGCTCTACGAGGGCGACTTCACCTCCGTCATGGGGCCATCCGGCTCCGGCAAATCGACTCTGCTCTATTGCCTGTCGGGTATGGACCGCCCCACGGCAGGCTCCGTCATCTTTGAAGGCGTGGACATAGCCAGCGCAAAAGAGGACGAGCTCGCAAAGCTGCGCGCACAGCGGTTCGGCTTCGTATTTCAGGCGGCGAACCTGGTGAGCAACCTCACGCTATTCGAAAACGTGGCCGTGCCCGGTTACCTCAAATCCGGGCGCTCCGCGAAGCAGACGAAGGAAGAAACAGCGCGCCTCATGCGTCAGATGGGCTTGGAGGAAGTGGCATCGCACCTGCCGAATCAGGCATCAGGCGGCCAGAAGCAGCGCTGCGCGGTGGCGCGGGCGGTGGTGAACGAGCCAGCCCTCATCTTCGCCGACGAGCCCACGGGAGCCCTCAACCGCGCGAACAGCCTGGAGGTGCTTGGCCTCTTGAGCGGCATGAACACGGAAGGCATCAGTGTCCTCATGGTCACGCACGACGTGCGAAGCGCAGTACGCGGAAACCGGGTGCTCTACTTCGAAGACGGTGGCGTGCGCGGCGAGCTGGAGCTTGCCCCCTGGGATACGTCCTTGGCGGATGACGAGGCATACGTCCGCGAGCGAGAGGCCACAGCCAACGCGTGGTTATCCTCGCTTTCCTGGTAGGAGGTGCGCCATGCAACCGTTGCGCACCCTGGTGAAAGCCGGAATCCGTCACGAGAAGGGGACGTTCGTAGGACTTGCCATTCTGCTGTTCTTGGCGGCTCTTGCGCTCACGTTCACCATCAACCTGTTCGTGGACCTCTCGGAACGCGAGGATGTGCTCTTGAATGAGGTGGGAGCAGGCGATGTGCTCGCCAACGACCTGCCGTCGAAGCTGGACGACGCAACCATTGCAGAGATTGAAGCTCTGCCGGACGTGGAAAAGGCACAGGTAACCGAGGCGTTCTCGGCAGCCACGCGCTTCGAGAGCGCGGAGGGACATGAGCTTCGTGAGACGACGATGCCCTCCTCAAACTGCTATGTGGCGTGGGATTCGGCACTCAGTTTCAACGTATTGAGCGACGATCTTCAGGACTATGTAGTAGACGAGGCGGGACCAGAACCGGGCGAGGTGTACGTGCGCCCAGCGTGCAAGACCCTCTTCGGCCTGGATGTGGGCGACGAGCTCGTAATGGATTTGGGCGATCGGGAGGAGCGCTTCCGCGTGGCCGGATTCTTCGAGGACCCACAGATGGGCTCCCCATTCTTGGAGACCACACGCTCGCTCATCTCGGAGTCGGATTTCAAGCGGCTGCATGCGAACACCGAAGAGATGCTGCAAGCGGCGCAAGCGACTGTCGAAGATGCCAGCATCATGGCCATGGGAAGCGTGCCGTATCCTATCACGTCGATCAACGTCTTCCTCACGCCCGATGCGAAGACGGCCGGTGTGACCGGGGTGGACCTAGTACGCATCATCGGGGAGGAGACTGCGTGGGGAGCCCAGGCGAACAACGTCTTCGCGCGCGAGACGCTTTCAGGCTACACGCTCATGGTGGTGCAGGTAATGACGGCGGTCTTAGGCGTCTTCTCGCTTCTACTCTTCGTGGTGGCGCTGATCCTCTGCATCCACACGGCATCCACCGCCATCGAGAGCGGGTACGCCAACTGGGGAATCATGAAGGCCGTGGGCATTTCGCGCAAAACGCTGCGTCGCACGCTGTTCTTGCAGTACGCCGTCTGTGCACTCGTTGGGCTCGCCGCCGGATTCTTCGCCGGGTGCCTGCTCGAACCCGTGCTCTGGCCCTCATTCCTGCTCATCACGGGCATTCTGGTGCAAGACCCCTCGTTTCCGTTGGCCTCCCTTGTCAGCTGCACCGTGCTCCTGCTGGCGCTTTGCCTTTGCGTCTTCGTGAAGGCGCGCAAGATCGGGCGCATCAGCCCGCTGGCAGCGCTGCGCCAAGGCGAAGGAGACGTGCATTTCGCACCGCGCGGCGTGAGTGGCATTGGCGGAAATCACCTGACAATAGCGCTAGCCTGGCGCGCCATCGTCTCCGAGAAGGGGCGCTATCTGGGAATTGGAGTGTGCTCGCTCCTGCTCTGCGCGTTCATCGCGCTCTGCTTCGGGATTGGGGGTGCGGTGGAGGATGACGAGGCCGTCTATCAGGCGTTCGGCATATGGAAAAGCGATGTTTCCGTGGCGCTTGAGGAAGATGGTGTCGAGCTCGATGATGTGATCGCCACCATCGAGGAGGTAGCACCTGTTGCACGCATGTGGCAGGAGGGTGCCACCATGCTCAACGTGAACGGCGGTGCGCACACGTTCGTGGGCATCTCCGACGACGGCATCATCGACAATGCGTCCTTGATGACAGGGCGCAAGCCCGTCCACAAAAACGAGGCGCTGGTGGGGCTCACGTTCGCACGCTCCATGGGACTTGGCGTGGGGGATGAGTTCGTCATGCCCGGGCAAAACGGCGAGGACATGACCTTCGTGGTGAGCGGTATCCTGTCCACCGTGCTCAATGGCGGAGACGGCATCGTGCTCACCTATGAAGGCGTGCAGGATCTAGCAGGATCGCAGCTGATGGGCGGCGAGGATTCATGGCAAATCCAGCTTGAGGATCCGGGGAAGGCAAATGCCGCCATCGAAGCGGTGAACGCGCGCTTCGGCGATGCGGTGGACACGGAGAACACGGGGCTTTTCGGGTCTGCCACGAACATGATCCTGCTCATCAGGGATATGCTCACGATGATCGGGTACGGCATGGCGGCCTTCGCAGTGCTGCTGGCGTGCGTTGCGGTCATGCTCGTGAGCCGCCGCATGCTGATATCCGAGCAAAGGGACTTAGGCGTATACCGCGCGCTTGGCTTCGCTGTGCGCACTCTGCGCGCATCGTTCTCCATGCGATTCTTGGCCGTGGCGCTTGCCGGAGCGCTCGTGGGCGCCGCGCTGACGATGCTCTTCGGAGGTAGCGTCGTAAGTGCCCTGTTCGGGACATTCGGCGTTGGGGCGTTCTCCATACAGCTTCCCTTGTGGGAGGCGCTTGCCATAGGCGTTGCGTTCGCCTTGGTGTTCGCCGTTGCGGCGTATGCGTTCTCGCGCGGCGTCAAGCGCGTAAGCGTCCAGAAGCTGGTCGCGGAATGAAAGTGAGTCAAGAGAACCGTCCCCGTGTCCCACCAAAAGGTCGCCCTGCACTTGAGCTGTGCCGCAAGCTATCAAGCCGCCAAAAGCTCTCCAACTCGCTTGGCTTTGGCGATTATCTCCCGAGTGACCGGTCTCGCACTCGACTCGTGGGGATTCTCCAAAATGACCCGAGTAGAGGATGAGGTAGCGGTATAATGCTCACTCAATGCGGGCGTCGCCAAGTGGTAAGGCCCCAGCTTCCCAAGCTGGTATCCGCGGGTTCGAGTCCCGTCGCCCGCTCCATCATGACCCCATGGCCCCGTTCCTTCGAGCGGGGTCGTATGATATTGACGTCATATCTGCGACCCGCGAGACCCAATCGGGAGGGATCATGGAATCAAAGCTCAATTGCATGAGCTGCGGAACCACCGCATGCGAATACACCGATCGTGAAGAGCCAGGGTTTTGCGCGCAGGGCGCGGTCTCGCCCGCGCTGCATGACGAGGCGCAACGTCTGTACGCGCTTCCCGAAAACCACGTCATCATGCAAGCCGCCGCGATGGTCAGCGAGGAGACGGCAAACTCCACGCGCGTGCAGGACACCATCAAGTTCGCGAACCTCATCGGCGCCACCCACATCGGCATCGCGTCGTGCACCATCATGCTGCGCGAGACGCGCATCCTGGCCAAGCTGCTCGAACAGGCGGGCTTTTGCGTCGAGACGGTTGGCTGCAAGCTCGAAAGCAACCGGAGGGTCGACCTCGACCTCGAGCCCCCGGCAAGGGGCGGCGAAGGAGGCGTCGTCTGCAATCCCATCATGCAGGCGCTGCTCCTCAACGAGGCGAAGACGGACCTGAACATCCTCATGGGCATATGCGTGGGACACGACGCCCTCTTCTGCAAGTACTCCGATGCACCCGTCACGACGTTTGCCACGAAGGACTTCCTCGCCGGCAACAACCCGTGTGCGGTGCTGTACACGGCGCACTCTTGCTACGAGAAGAAGCTTTCGCGAACCGTGGAGGAATGGCACGCGTCTGGCCCCGTCACGGGCTAGTCCTCTCGTCAATCATCTAGGCCGCGTACGTTGTGGCTCAGCAACGCGAGAAGCATGACGACACAGAGCAGGCAGCCGCACACGACGAACCACATGTTCACGCCAAGCACTTCGGCGGCGGGCCCCGCGACGAAGAGGCCGATTGGCGAGGCAAGCGCCGATAGCGAGCCGAAGATCCCCATCACGCGCCCGAACCTCTCGGGTGCCACGCGCTTTTGCATCAGTGGAATCACGGGCGCGTTGAAGGCGGCAGTCGCGCCGAAGATCACGACGATGAGACCGACGAAGACGGGAAACGCCCCGCGCGGCAGAAGGCCGCAAGCGACGCAGCAGGCGCCAAGCACCATGCCCGCGACCGCAAGGATGGGCACGAGCCTCTTGCCGCCACCCCACGCCAGCATGACCACCGATCCCAGCAACAGCCCGATGCCGGCTGCCGCCTCGACAATCGAGGCCTGGAAGCCATCGCCGCCAAACCAGTCGTAGGTCATGAGCGGACTGAGCGTTCCCAGTGGCAGGAAGAGCAGCATGGCGGCCATGACCAGCACCGCCGTGAATCCCCACGCGGTGTAGAGCGCGATGCCGAGCACGGGCCCCGCAATCGCCGAGATGCTCGAGAGGGCCTGGTCAAGCGTGTTGATGCGCACCATGTCTCGTTCGGGAACGAGCTCGGGCATGAGCGCGACGAGCGAGGTGCTGTGAAACGCCTGCGCTGCCGAGCGAACGACCAGCAGCAACAGGAGAATCCAGATATCGCATATACCGAGCGCCACGAGAACCGCGAGCGCGAGCGAGAAGAGGCCCGCCAGACCATCGGACCATATCATCACGTGCTTCCTGTTGAAGCGGTCGGCCACGACGCCGCCGAAGGGCGAGAGCAGGGCCGTGGGCAGTAACGCAGCTACACCCGCCAGCGAGAGCACGAACGCGGAGTCTGTCGTAGTGGTCACATACCACAACACGGCAAAGGTCGCCGCGCAGGTCGCGAGAATCGAGACAGCCTGTCCCGACCAGATGATGGCGATGGCCCGCTTCCAATGCCCAGGAAGCGGGTGCCCGTTCGCATTCACCTCACCGCCGTCACGTATCATCTCGAGTTTGCTGGAATCCGCGCTTTCGTTGTCGGTTTTCATGGCGGCTTCCCCTTTCCTGTCCTGACGTTGCGATTCGTCTTTACCCGTTCCTTCACCGAAGATGCTAAAGTGTGGGGTAACAACACGGTCAAGACTGATTTCCGAGCGCATGTGAAAAGGAGCCACAATGCCCCTGACGTCGGATTTGATGGAAAACCCGGCCCTCTCCCACCTCGTGCGTAGCGGTGAGTTCGCACGCCTATGCCAGACGACGAAGGAGACGCTTCGCCACTACGACCGCATCGGCTTGCTCAAGCCCGTCACCACGGCGCAAAACGGCTACAAGCTGTATTCGCCCTTGCAGATTGCGGACTTCTTTCTGATCGTGGCATTGCAGAATTCGGGGTGCAGCCTACATGAGATCGGCGAATACCTGACCGATCCGCAAAATGCTTCACTCACCTCCGTCATGGAAGAGCGCGTGGCCGCCCTCAAGTCGGAGCGACGTCGTTTGCTCGTCTCGCAGCGTGTCCTGGAGAGCACGCTCACGCGCTGGCACGCCCTTGACGAATGGCTTGCCTCGGACGCGGACTGGCGCATCGAGGATTGCCCGGCCGAGCGCTTTGTCGAACTGGACATGTCGAATTTACTCGGCGCACAGGACGAAGGAATGGAGGATGCCGATTCCATCGACGAGTACGAGGCGGCGGAGCGCGTGTTGGAGCACTTCTACCGCTGCTGGGAGACCGGACGCCCCGTTGAGCTGCAGGGAACGTACCGCGTTGGCCTCGAGGCGCTTCTCGCCGACTCGCCGGAAAGCGATTTCCACGTATGCTCATATGCACCTGCTCCGGTCAAGGCAGGAGAGGTGCACGAGAAGCCGGCGGGTAGGTACTTCAAGATGCTGCGCGTCGACAGCTTAGAAGAGCTGCTGCAGCGCGACGAAATCGTCTTCGAGGCCCACCATGAGTTGCTTGCGCGTCTTGAGGAGCATGGCCTCAAGCCGTCCAGCGATCTGTACGAACGCGAACTCTCGCTGTATTCCGGCAACCTCGTTGAGACGATTTACTCCGAGCTGAGCGTCCGCGTCGAATAGGGAGCAAAAAGGGACATCCCAAAACGTTCATTTGCCAAGCGCTACCGACAAACGAGTATTTTGGAACGTCCCTTTTACTCCAAGACTATACGAGCTTTCGAGCTGTGCTGGCCGCCTTCTCGTCCATCGAGGCGTTGACCGGTTCGTAGACGAGCGCATGGGTCGGGCAGTTCCTGACGCACGCTGGTTCCAGCCCGAACTGCGTTCTGGCATAGCATCCGTCGCATTTCTGCATCTTCCCGCTGCTCCCAAAACGGGGAGCCCCAAACGGGCAGGCCATCGCGCAGGCATGGCAGCCGATGCACAGGCCGTCGTCCACCAGCACGGACCCCGTTGCGGCATCTCTCGTTATCGCCCCTGCAGGGCACGCAGCTATGCACACCGCATCTTCGCAATGCATGCAGGCGATCGAGACACTGGCGTTGCCACGGTGCTTGCCCACCAGTCTTCCGGGAACGCTCTCAACGATTCGCCACGATAGATCATCCCTCGCGACATCGAGATCGTTCTGATCCATGCAGGACACAACGCACGAATAGCACCCTATGCAACGATCGGACTTGAAGACGATGCTCTTGCTCTCTCTGGAAGTCATGCCTATGCCTCCTTCGCGTTGGCGCTCATGCGGACGGGAACCACCTTGCAGAGCAGGGACCTGTATCCCGGGAAGCCCGAAATGGGATCGAGGTAATCGCCCGACATGAGATCGTTTCCATTGGCCTCGGGCCAGTCATGGTAGAGGTGCACGTCGCCTTCGCGAATCGTGTCGTCCAGATGCGCCTTCACCGAAACGCTTCCCTCCGGCGTCATGAGCTCGACTTCCTCGCCCTCGGCGATGTCGGCGCGCTTGGCGTCGGCCGGATTCATGTCGCAGACAGGGTCCGGCGCGAACTGGCGAATCCAGGGGATGCGGAAGGTGCGGCTGTGCTGGAACATGGGCTTGCGAGCACCGACGGACAGGACGAACGGGTACTCCCTGGCGACCTCCGGCTGCGAGACAGGGCTCATCGCCGGCTCGCGGAACGCGGGAAGAGCCTCGAAGCCCTCACCATCCGTTTCGTCGAGCACACTGGAGACGAATTCGAACTTACCCGACGGTGTCTTGAATCCCTGGTCGGCGTACTTCCTTTCGGCGGGCTTCTTGAAATTGGGGACGAACATCCCGGCCGGATGCTTCTTGAGCTCCGCAACGGACAGGACGCTGGGTTCGAGCATCCAATCCAGGCACGCGTCGAATCCCGACTCGAGCAGATCGTCATCCAACCCCAGCTCCTTGCTCAGCTGCGCAATGATATCGACATCGGAGCGGGACTGCCCCACCGGATCTATTGCAGGCTGCGAGAGCATCACGTAGCCCATGGGCCAGCACCGCGCTTCGCTGCGCTCCACCGAGGTACATACCGGCAAGACGATATCGGCATACTTGGCGCTGTCGGTCAGGAAGGGATCTGCCACCGCTATGAAGTCGAGTTTGCTGAAGGCGTCGATGAAGCCCTGCGAATCGGGGAACATCCTATGGTTGAAACCCATGCAAAACGCGGCTTTGAGCGGGTAGGGATCCTCGGTCAGGATCTGCCTTGGAATATCGCACGCCTGCGCTTGCGTGGTCAATCGATCCCACACCGGAAAGCGGCGGGAGCCGACCCTTTCCGGCAAATCCTTCAGACGGGACGCCAAGGTGAACTCGCCCTCGCGCGTGGGAAAGCCTCCCGGTATGTGCACCAGCGAGGGCCTGTTCATGAGGTTTCCGCCGTAGACGTCGAGATTGCCGGTCAATCCGATGAGGCAGAACACCGCACGGTAGTTCTGCACGCCGTTCGTGTGATGGACCACAGGCGCCGCGCTGGTCATGATGCTCGCAGGCTTCGTGGTCGCGTACATGCGGGCCGCCTTGCGGATCAGGTTCGCGTCAACACCCGTGATCTCCTGCGCCCTTTCCGGAGTCATCTCTGCGGCGAGCTTGGCGTATTCCTCGAAACCAACCGTCCAATTGACGACGAAGTCGGCATCGTAGAGGTTCTCTTCGATGATGACATTGGCCATCGCAAGCGCCAGCGCGCCGTCGGTGCCGGGGCGCAGCTGCAAGTGGATGTCTGCACGAGCCGCGAAAGGGGTGACGCGGGGGTCGACCACTATCAGCTTCGTCCCCCTGTCCAGGCTGCTGAGTAGCCCTTCGCATATGAGCGTCCTTGACGCTGCCGGGTTGTTGGACCACATCATTATGCAAGCCGACTCGCCGTTGTCCGGGGCCGCAGGCGCGCCATAGGTGAGCTGCTGGGCCATGATGGTTGCCGTCGAGCACGTACTCGATTCGGTGCAGTAATTCGGCGAGCCAAAGCTCATGGCAAGACGCTGCAAAAACGGCCTGTGGTGCTTGGGGTAGCCCGCAAAGAAGATGACCGATTCCGGGCCATACTGCGCCTTTGCGGCGTTGAGGTTTTTGGCGATTTCGCCCAGGGCCTCATCCCAGCTGATTGGATCGAACTTGCCCTCGCCACGCTCGCCCACACGCCGCAGCGGGGTTTTCAGCCGGTCGGGGCTGTAGACGTATTGCCGCGTGGCCGCGCCCTTCGAGCACAGGCTGCCATGCGAATGCGGTGCCTCCTTCGAGCCCTCGACTCGAATGATCTTGCCGTCCTTCACGAACAGGTCAAGCCCGCATTGCGTGGTCGGGTCGCAAATCGTGCAAATGGACTTCTTGATTTCGATGCCCGTCTCCGGACCGGGAACCTTGCCCTTTTCCCTCAGCTCACGCTCGTTCATCTCTCCTCCGTCTCGCTCATGAAACCGTCAAACATCGGTGAATGCGCCTTGAAGCGCACTGCGGGCTATTTCCGCCTGCATGCGCCCGATCGAATCCGTCAGCTTGCCAAAGAGTCCGGCCATGTCAGCTTTTGCCACGAGGTTGAAACCAGACAGCAAGGCCCGGCCATCCTGCCGGACGAGATAGGACTTCAGCAGATACTCATTCTCAGTCTCGATCTCCTCGATCGCGAATGGATCTTCGGCCGACGGGATCATTCCCGCAGCGGCGAACAGCGCGGCTCCGACCTTGATGGTGTTCGCGGGAAGAAATCCGTGATATTCCATGCTGCCGGCAAAAGCGGAGGCATCGGATGCGCATGCCCTTCCCTCGTCGCGAAGCTCCTTTGCCATGTTCGTGCCCGCCACCTTGCCCTGCTGACGTGCCGCGAGCCAGAGCCCGGCCACCTTGCTTCCTCCAAGCAAGCAGGGCACTGTGGCCACATCGCCTGCCGCGTAGACATGAGGGGCGCTCGTGCGCATGAAGGCATCGACGACGATTCCCCTATCGGCATGTATGTTGGCGTTTTCGATGAAGTCGATGTCGGGGCTCATGCCATGGGCTACGAGAACCGCATCGAAAATTTTCGGTTCTTCCTGGTGGAAAAAAGAAACGCTTGTGGAGCCATCTTCGAGAACGCGGGCTTTTTCGGCAATCTCGCCGAGCAGAAGCTCTATTCCCTGGTCTTCGAGCAGGGCCTCCATCCTGGAAGCCGCACGGGAATGCGCCGACCCTTTGAGGATATGAGAGCTGCGACCCAGAATGGTCGGCCGCCCACCCCTACGGATGCACGCCTCCGCCGCCTTGAGGGCGACCATGGAGGTCCCGGAGATGAGGATGCTGGCATGGGGGCGCGCGGCAAGCGTCGCGCTCAGACGCTCGGCATCTTCGAAAGTTCGAAGCGTAAGCGGATTGCATTCGAAAAGCGGGCTTTCGCCCGAAAGCACGGGTGATGCGCCCGTGGCTATCAGGCAAACGGAATAGGACCACTCGCGGCCGCTCGCGGCTTTGACGGTTTGGCTTTCCGTATCTATGGATGTGATCTCCTCGTTTGGAAAGATGCGCACATTGGCATCGTCGAGCGCCGAGGCGTAGATACTTCCCTGCTCGCGGGTTACGATTCCAGCGGCGTTATACGAAGTCAGGACGGGGCTTTCGCAAAAGGCGGAACCTGCGGTGATGATGTCCACGTTCGCGTCGCATCCTAGCGAGCACAGCGCTTCCACGGCGCTGGCGGCGGCGGGGCCGAACCCAAGAATGACGACATCGTTTGCCATGAATCCCTCTCTGGAAATCTCTGGCCAATAGTACTGCCTGCCGCCAGCGAATTGCAATCGAGGAGCCGCGAGTGCCGAGGAAATTGGCCACCTGGAATGAGGCGGTTGCGCAGAGATGTTGTCTCATTGATGAAAGACCGGCACCCCGGCCGAGCGAGGGACCAGGGCACCGATTGGCTGGATGCGCCGCTGCTCTCCCAGATTGCAGCGGCGCGCGGTTTTTAGAACGTCGTCCAGGCTCCATCAACGGTGATGACGGCTCCGTTCACGAAGTGCGATTCGTCCTGGGCGAGGAAGAGCGCGGCGTTCGCGATGTCCTCGGGCATGCCGAGCAGCGACGAATGGACGAGCAGCTCGCTCGTGCGGCCAAAGCCGAAGGGGTCCGACGGTGGCATGGTGATGGGAATCTCGGTGACGATGCCGCCCGGCGCGATGGCGTTGCAGCGGATGCCCTTGTGGATGTACATGAAGGCGGTGTTCTTCGTTGCCGAGAGCAGCGCGCCCTTCGACGCGCAGTATGCCGCACCGGCCGTTTGATGCACGGCGCCCACCGAAGTCAGGTTGATGATGCTGCCGATGGTGTCCTCGTCTTCTTCGGCATCCGGGTTGAGCTCGATGAAGGTCTGCACGGCCTTGCGCATGGCACGCATGGGGCCGAGCGCGTTCACCGCGAAGCACTCCTTCATCATCGCGTCGCTCATATCGCCGATGGCGGTGTTGTCGTCCATGACGCCGGCGTTGTTCACGAGCACGTCGAAGCGCCCGAACTCGCGCACCGCCGCATCGATCATGCCGTCGGTCGTCTCCTGGAACGACACGTCACCGGGAAACGCCACCACCTTGCCCGGCGCATCCATGGACGCGCAGAAGTCGAGCAGACGCTCCTCCTGCTTGTCCACGGCGATGATGTTCGCGCCCTCGTTGGCGAACAGCTCGGTGATTGCATTGCCAATGCCGGCGACCGCGCCGGTGACGACTATGGATTTGCCCTCAAGCTTCATTGCGTCCTCCTACACGAATACCTTGTCGCAGATGATGGCGGGCGACTCGTTCTCGCCAACTGTGACTTCCTCGCCGTTAATTGCCTTGGCAGCCTCGATGACCGCAAAGCCGATGTTCTTGTCCACGGTGTAGCCGTAGATTGCCGCACGCACGAACCCGCAGGGCACGCCTTTGCGATACACGATCTCGCGTTGGGCGATGTCCTCGTAGGAGTCGTTGAGGAACTCGAGGCCCACGAGCCTATAGTCGTTGCCCGCCTCGACCGCAGCCTGCAGCGCCTCCTTGCCGACGAAATCCGTATCCATGGCAACCGACCAGCCCAGGTCACATTCATAGGGCGTGAGGCCGTACATGTCCTGTCGCAGGGCAAAGCCCTTCTCGACCGGGATGCTGCGCACGTACACCTCGAGAATCTGAAGCTCGGGAACGCCCGTCTTCTCGCCGGTCTCGGTAAGTGCTGCCTCGATGGCGGACGACTGCTCCATCGGCACGTAGATCTCGTAGCCGAGCTCACCTGTGAAACCCGCGCGATGGATCTTCACGTCCACGCCTGCGATCGAGTCATTCATGATCGCGAAGCGCTTGAGGTCGTCGACCGGCTCAGCTGCCAAGTCGTTCATCACGGCGAGCGAATTGGGGCCCTGCACAGCGTACATGTCGATATCCTTGGTGATGTCCTTGCACGTCACGTCGAAGCCCTCGTCATGCTCGCTGGCCCATGCCACGAACTGCGGGCCGTACAGCGTCGACACCCAGTACAGGTCATCGCCCATATGCATGACGATAACATCGTCGATGATCTTGCCATCCTCGTTGAGCATGGTGGTGTACTTGGAGCGACCGACCGGAACCTTGTCCATATCGCTCACGAACAGGTGCTGAACGAGACGTCCGGCATCCGGACCCTTCACCTCCACGAGGTCGTGGGTCCAGCGATACCATGCGGCGTTCTCGCGTACGGCGCGTGCCTCGGCGCGCGCAGCCTCGTCTTCCTTGAATAGCATCTCCGCAACCTCCTAAATCATGTGCTTGTCGATCTTGCGGGCGACGACGATGGTCATGTCCTCGTCGTCCATGCCCTCGAACCAGCACGACCACTCGGCGCTCACCAGCGTCTTCACGGCGTTATGCCACAGCGCCTCGTAGCCGATGGCGAGCTCGTCCATGGGTGCCATCTCGAAGCGGCCGTTGAAGTCGTCGGTCAGGACCTTGATGCGGACCTCGTCCTTGGTGAAGGCATCGAGCTCGTTGGGGACGAGCTGGCAATCCATGAGCGTCTTGATGTAAGCGCCCATGATGCGTGGGTCGTTCTCGCCGATGGAATCGGGAACGCCGAGCCAGTCGCGCACGGCGCGCTTGGTGAACGGCTCCATGAACAGGTTCTTGCCCGCCGTCGAGAAGATGATGCGGAAGATGCGGAGAAACTCCTCCTCGTCATCGGGCAGATCGCGAATGACCGCGAGCGGGAAGGCCACGCACCATGCCCAGCCGAACTCGCACAGCCAGCGATAGTCGTATTCGAGGCTATGCTCCTCGCCGAAGGCGTTGGAGTACTGTCCATTGCGCAGGATCTGGCCATCCTTGACCGTGCGCTCCTCGGGCGTGTCATGAACCGGCATGACCGGCGTGCCCATATGATCGAGGAAGCCCTGCTTGGGCAGCCCGAAGGTCGAGCGGCGCTCCGCCACGACACGGCAATGGCGATCGCCGCAGCCACGGGCCTCGCACATGTTGAGCGACACGTCGTTCTCGCCGCCGTTGGCGAGGTCGAAGTTCGCGGTGAACATCGCCGTCGTCATGTTGCACAGCTCGGCGCCGACGATGTCCCACGGGCAGGTGTCGAGTTCCTTCTCGACCCTGTCCTTCGTGAACTGAATGACGCGGCCGGCCATGTTCTCGGCCTCGTCGCCGTAGTCACCGAAGATAGCCCCGAGCCAGGCGCTCTTCTCGCAAAACTCGGGGATGTTCCAGTCGTCGTAGAACGTGTTGAGGTATTCCTCGCCGGACACGCCCATGTTCAGGTTGTAGGACATCTCGCAGATCGCCTCGGTGCGCATATCGAAGTCTGGTTCGAGAATGCGCATGACCTGGAAGATGTTCGAGCAGAACGCCGCGATTTCGCGGACGGCGTACCGATACGCGTCCTTCTCGGGGATGAGTTTGCCCCATACCGTCTCGACTGCCTTGTGGGAGTCGAGCTTGTCGTGCAATGCCATAGTATCCTCCTTCATTCGGGATGGAAAACCGCGCTTGGAACAGATACTACGAAGCGTGCCGAGGCCGATGTATTCTACAAAGCGGAGGTTTGATACCTGCCTGGCAGGTCGTTTCAATGGCGTTGCCCGTCATGTCACACACCTACATTTTGTATGTGTCTTACCATATTTTATGAACGGCTTGCAGGGTTGTGCTGCTGCGTTCGGCATTGCATGATATGCACCAAACGAGGCGCCTTTCTAGGGACGGCAGCATGAAGCTCAACGCCGATATCGTTTTCGACAACCTGAATGATCACATCTCCGTCGAGATGCTCGGTCGCAAGGAAAGCGGGCTGCACTTGAGCCGTCCGCGCTTCTACACCGGAAACGGCCAGATCTTCGAGAAGGACACGCTCTACATCATCCGCGCCGACAAGCTGCCGATGCGCTCGTCGGTGCGCCCCGGTGCGGTGCTGGTCGTTGTGGGCGACACCATGCAGCTCTCGTTCTACAAGAACCGATGCTGCATCATCCACGTCACCGACGACACGGACATCTTCAACGTGTTCAACCTCGTGCAAGACATCTACAATCGCTACGAGACGCTCGATGCCGAGATAGCGAACATCATCAACACCACGGCCGGCATCCAGCGAATCGTCGATGTCGCGGCGCCCGTGCTCGGAACCGACATCCTCATCCTCGACGAGTACTTCGGGGTCCTGGCGGCAACCGAAAACCAGGCGGGCACCTACCTCGACCTCGCGAACCTCAGCACCTTCTTGGCAAGCGAGGATCTTGCCATGCAGAGACACGACCCGATCTCCATGACCATTCTCGATGGCAGCTACCTGTGCCAGAACATCTTCGTCGGCGAGGAATACGCTGGAAGCGTGACCTTTGACTACGCGGGGCGCCGGCGCCTGCCAAGCGATGGCGTCATGATCTCCTACATCGCCGACGCGATAAGCCTCGCGATGCGCCAGCTGCCTCCGTCGGAAAGCGGAGACTTCGGCGCCTTCCGCAACGTCATAGC
>CABSKV010000005.1 GCA_902478425.1 uncultured Coriobacteriia bacterium
ATCCACGCCGAGCCGATGACCTTCGGCATGAAGTTCGGCAGCTGGGCCTGGGCGCTCAAGCGCGCCGAGAACCGCCTGCTCCAGGCGCGCGAAGTTGCCGCCACCGGTGCCATCAGCGGTGCCGTCGGCACGTATTCCAACATCGACCCCTTCGTCGAGCAGTTCGTCTGCGAGAAGCTCGGCCTCACGCCCGACCCGCTTTCCACGCAGGTCATCGCGCGCGATCGTCATGCGCAAGTCATGTCGGCGCTTGCTGTCACCGCCTCCACGCTCGAGTCCATCGCCATGCAGGTGCGCTTGCTGCAGCAGTCTGACGTCATCGAGGCCGAGGAGCCCTTCACCAAGGGCCAGAAGGGTTCGAGCGCGATGCCGCACAAGCGCAATCCCATCACCGCCGAGCGCGTCTGCGGCCTTTCGCGCGTGGTCAAGGCAAACGCACAGGTCGCATTCGATGACGTGGCGCTGTGGTACGAGCGCGACATCTCGCATTCCGGCGCCGAGCGCGTCGTCTTGGCCGATAGCTTCACGGCGCTCGACTACATGTTCGCCAAGATGCAGTGGATGCTCGACGGCCTTAACGTGTATCCGAACAAGAGCCTGCACAACCTGTGGCGCACGCGCGGCCTCATCTTCAGCTCGAAGGTCATCCTCGCGCTCGTCGACACGGGCATGACGCGCGAGGACGCTTACGTCGTTGTCCAGCGCAACGCCATGAAAGTGTGGGAGGACATCCAGCAGGCGGTTGATGGCCCGAGCTTCCGCGAGAACCTCGAGGCAGACCCCGACTGCCCACTGCTGCCGAGCCAGCTCGACGCGATCTTCGATCCCGAGGGCTTCCTCATCCACAAGGACGTCATCTTCGACAAGCTGAAAGACCTGGAGTTTTAGAAATGAGCATGGAGAACCAGACGCAGGAACCCGAGTTTCTGTACCGCACGCACGGCACCTGTTCGCGCGCCATCAAGTTCGACCTCGATGACGAGCAGAAGGTCCGCAACGTCGAGTTCATCGGCGGCTGCAACGGCAATGCCAAGGGCATTGCCTCGCTCATCGAGGGCCAGCCGGCGGATTGGGTCATCGAGCGCTGCGCGGGAACGCAATGCGGCGGCAAGGCGACATCGTGCCCCGATCAGCTCTCGCGTGCACTCACCTGGGCAATCGAGCAACGGCAGGCGTAGATGAGCCGCGGCGACGCCTCATCCACGCACGATGGCACGAAGCTGTCCCGACGCGAGTTCCTGCGTTTGGGCGGCGGCGCGCTCGCGTGCGCCACGGTGCTCGGTGCGCCTGCGGTGCTCACGGGTTGCTCGGGCGGGTCGGACAAGAACGCGCCCAGCGCACTCGAGGTCTCGGCCAATGACGTCGTCACGCTCGATGCCTTCGCCGAAATCGAGGATCCTACCGGCTACTACGAGGTCAAGGACCTCGCTCAGTACCCCAAGGGCACCATGCTCTTCTCGTCCGAGGACGTGACGGCAGCCGCCCTGCTCACGGGCGAGACGGCGACGCCCCTTTCGACATGCTCGCTCGTCAGCCTCGAGACCGGTGCCATGACGCCGGCGCTCGAACGCGCGGTCAATCATGACATGGGCTACAGCATATTCGCCGTGCGCGCATCCAAGGAGTTGCTCGTCTGGGTCGAGAGCAATTATCTGACCTCGGACTGGATGGTGTATTGCGCTACGATTTCGGATGGCAAGCTGACCGGCCAGCCCGTCAAGCTCGACGAGGGAAACGGCGAATACGACACCCCCGAGATCGCGGTCATCGGCACCGCCGCATATTGGATTGTGCAGCCCGCCGAGAACGGCCCGCGTACGACGGAGAACTCGTACCTGCGCGTCGCGGCCGGTGGGTCGCGCTCATCGGACGTCATCACCTCGGAAGGGCGCTTCAACGGCGGGCTTTCCGTGAGCGGGCAGATTCTCACGGCGATGCCGAGGGCAAAGGCCTCGAGCGGCGTGTACTACGAGCTCACGGCAATCTCCGCGGGGTCGGGTTCGATCATCGCCTCCCAGGTCATGCCGCATTCCTTCCGCCCGTCCAATGCCATCTACATGAACAACGCCTTCGCCTTCACGATTCCCGCATCCTATGATTACGGCGGTGGCATCGCGAACGTTGGCACGTACTATCCGATGGCGGGGAGCTCATGGCTGCGTCTCGCGCGCCAATCGCTCACGCCACCGGGCATTTGCAACGGCTGGCTGTTCGCCAAGTCGAGCTCGCGCACGGTGTTCATCGACACGAACAACCAGCAGTACTTCGTCGTCAACGCACCCGACGGCTGTACGGATTACGGCGACTATTCGGTGTGCACGGGCGAGGTCTCGCGCGTCTTCAACTATGCGACCGTCAACAAGTATGCGGGCACCGAGCGCACGACGCAGGTCGTGTTACGCTCGATCATGCCGATTTCCGCCGGTACGGAGCCCGTCATTCCCGAACCTGAGCCCGAGCCCGCCACGACTCCCACGGAGCCCGTCGAGCGCTAGTCGGGGAGATTCCTCATTCCGCAGGTCGAAGCGCCCCTCACCCTCGCGGCGCTGACGCGAGCGGTGCGCAATGGTACACTGCTAGGATGAAAGAAAACCGAAAGGAGTCTCATCGTGGACACCGGTTCTGAAGCCCGTCGCATCCTGCTCGTCGAGGACGAGAAAGCCATCCGCGACGCGGTTGCCGCCTATCTCGAACGTGCCGGTTACTGGGTGACGCCGGCTGCCGACGGCCAGGAGGCCGTCGACGCGTTTTCGCTTCATCAGTTCGATCTCGTCATTCTCGATCTCATGCTTCCCAGGCTTCCGGGCGAGAAGGTCTGCCGCATCATCCGCGACACCTCCGACGTCCCCATCATCATGCTCACCGCCAAGGGCGAGGTCGAGGATCGCATCGTCGGCCTCGAGCTCGGTGCCGACGACTACCTCATCAAGCCCTTCTCGCCACGCGAGCTCGTCGCGCGCGTTCGCGCCCTGCTGCGCCGCGCGCACATCGATTCCGAGCCGCAGCGCGAGGTGCTCGACTTCGGTGGCCTCACCATCGACCTCAACGGCCACAAGGTCCTCGTCAACGACGAGGAAGTCGACCTCACGGCCAGCGAGTTCAAGCTCCTCACGACCCTGGCGCGCTATCCGGGCCGCGTGTATTCGCGCATGGAGCTCGTCGAGAAGGTTCTCGGCTACGACTTCGAGGGCTACGAGCGCACGATCGACAGCCACGTGAAGAACCTCCGCGCCAAGATTGGCGATGACCCGCGCAATCCTCGCTGGATTTACACCGTGCATGGTGTGGGCTATCGCTTCGAGGTGCCCCGCGACGGCGAAGCGGCTGATCAAGAGGCGTAAGGATTCATGAAGGATAAGCGCAAGACCCGCGAGAAGAAGCCCCTCTCGTTTGCCATCTACGTCATGGGGGCGTTCTTGCTCACGGCCGCCATGACCGTGCTCATCACCGCCGCGGCCATCGCGATCGTCTGGAACGTGGGTTATGCCGGCGAGCCAAGCGACGAGGAGCTCTTCTTCGCGATCTTTGCCGCCGGTGCCATCGCGCTCGTCCTCTCCATCATTCTCGGCATCTACTTCGCCGTCGGCATCGCGCGCCCCATTCAGCGCATTTCTGATACCGCCTCGGCAATCAAGGAGGGCAACCTCTCGGCGCGTACCGGGCTTGCCGGCGACGACCAGCTCGGACAACTCGGCCAGCGCTTCGACGAGATGGCCGATGCCATCGAGCGCGATCGCGACCTCGAGCGCCAGCTCATCGGTGACGTCGCCCATGAGTTGCGCACGCCACTCATGGCCATCCAGGCGACGGTCGAGGCCATCCAAGATGGCGTCTTCGAGGCTGACGAGGAGCATCTCAACACCATCTCGTTCGAAACGCGACGCCTGGGCCGCCTGGTCGAGGCGTTGCTGCATCTCAACCGTCTCGAGAACGGCACGACCGAGGTAAAGCGCGACCTCGTCAACCTCAGCAGCGTGGTCGGTGGCCTCTCGACGACGCACGAGGCGCTCATCGAGAGCTCCGGCATCATGTTCTTCACCGATGTCGCACCCAACGTGATGATTACCGGCGACCAGGACCTCATCTCGCAGGCCGTCGCCAACCTGCTCTCCAACGCCGTGCGCTACACGCCCGAAAACGGCATGGTCACCGTCGAGCTCACCCGCGAGAACGGGTATGCGAGGATATCGGTGCGCGATACGGGCGTCGGCATCGCCGAGGAGGACATGAAGAAGGTCTTCTCGCGCTTCTGGCGTGCCGATGTCGCCCGCCAGAGCGTCGATGGTGGTCTGGGCATCGGCCTGGCTCTCGTCAAGGAGGTCGTCGACCAGCACTTCGGCGACGTCTCGGTATCGTCCACGCTCGGTGAGGGCAGCACCTTCGTCATGCGCATTCCGCTCGCTCCCGAAGACCGTGTCAAGCCCATGACGCCCCATGCGCGCAAGGGCAGCTCGCGCCGTCGCCAGGAGCGCGCCGCTCGCAAGGAGCAGGAGAAGGCCCGCAAGATCGAGGAGCGCCAGCTCAAGGCCCGTCGCAAGGCGCGCGAGGCAGGTGCCGGGATGAGCGCGACTCAGGAACTCAAGCTTTTCGGGCTGCACGTTTCGCTGCCCACGACAAGACAGCAAGAACAGCAAACGAGGGACAAGGAAGATGGTACTCATGAGTGAAATGGCAATGCGTCCTGATTCGCAGGGCAAGGTTCGTGACCTGTACGACCTGGGAGACAAGCTCCTCATCGTCGCGACCGACCGCATCTCGGCTTTCGATTACATCCTCAAGGACGAGATTCCCTACAAGGGCGAGGTTCTGACGCGCCTGTCGCTCTTCTGGTTCGACCTGCTCGCGGACATCATTCCCAACCATCTGATCTCCGCCGACGTGGCCGACCTTCCCGAGAAGTTCAAGCCGTATGCCGAGTGGCTCAACGGGCGCTTCATGCTCGTGCGCAAGGCCGAGATGTTTCCCGTCGAGTGCATCGTGCGCGGCTACCTTGCCGGTAGCGGCCTCAAGGAGTATCGCAAGCAGGGCACCGTCTGCGGTATCGAGCTGCCGGCTGGTCTCGTCGAGGCAAGCAAGCTGCCCGAGCCCATCTACACGCCCTCGACCAAGGCCGAGATTGGCGATCACGATGAGAACGTGAGCTACGAGCGCACGGTCGAGATGCTGGGCGAGAAGGATGCGAGCGCCCTGCGCGATGCGTCCCTTGCCGTCTACAAGAAGGCCGCCGACTACGCCGCCCAGCATGGCATCATCATTGCCGACACCAAGTTCGAGTTCGGCATGATCGACGGCACGCTCACGCTTGCCGACGAGGTGCTCACGCCCGATTCTTCGCGCTTCTGGCCCGAGGATGCCTATGAGCCCGGCAAGAGCCAGGCAAGCTTCGACAAGCAGTTCGTGCGTGACTGGCTCGATGCCAATTGGGATCGCACGGGCGAGCCGCCGCAGCTTCCGGCCGACATCATCGAGGCGACGTCGAACAAGTACATCCAGGCCTACGAGCTCATCACGGGCCAGCGTTTCGTTCCCGCGAATCTGTAGATACGGCGGCCGCGCTCGCGGCCATCCGTTGTATCATAGGCATTTGCACATTACAGGCATTCGAAAGGCGATTGACGAATGACGCAGCGTAATTTCCAAAACGCACGCAATCAGGGCGATGGCCCCAAGGGCAAATCGAGAAAGTCGGCGAGCTCCGCGAAGCTCAAGTCCAAGGCCGGCGCGTCGGTGTACGCCCCGTCCAAGGAGGCCAAGGCCAAGCGTGCGAAACAGGAGGCCAAGGCCAAGAGGAACCAGCCGGTCGAGGCAAAGACGAACGATCCGATCGAGCAGCAGCGCCGCCGCGAGCGCGCCATGGTCTCGATGATGCGCGACCTGCCGGAGTACAAGTTCTGGCGCCGCATCTGGTGGATCGCCATGGGCATCGCGTTCGTCGTCATCATCCTCACATGGCTCCCCAGCATGCTCATCAGCTCCGGCGTGCTGGGCGAGGATTTCAAGGAGACGGCGAGCTGGATTTCCACCATCGGCTTCATCTTCGCGATCGTTGCCCTGATAATCGCCTTCTACATTGACTTCCGCAAAATCCGCAAGATCCAGAAGGCGCAGGAAGCCAAGGCTCGCAACCTCACCAAGACAGAGCGCCAGGAGCTCGATAACGCCATCGCCGCGTCCATCGAGCGCGACCAGCAAAGGCGCGCCGAGCGCAAGAGCAAGATGCCCTGGGGCAAGAAGAAGCAAGAGGAAGCAACCGAAGACGCTCCCGGCAAAGAGTAAACAGGAGACGCGATGCTGCTCACCGCGAAATACGTCATTCCCATTACGTCCCCTTACATCGAGGACGGTGCCGTCCTCGTGCGCGACGACGAGATTCTCGATCTGGGCACTGCATCCCAGCTCAAGGACAAGTATCCGATGGAGGAGGTTCGTGACTTCGGCCTCTCTGCCCTCATGCCCGGCTTCGTCGACGTGCACACGCACCTTGGCTACACGGTGCTGCGCGGCATGTTCGGCGACTTGCCCTACGCCGAATGGAAGCGTTGCGTGCTGCATACCGAGCCATTCTTCACCGAGGAAGATTGGATTGATTCGGCGCGCATCGGCGCGCTCGAGGCCATCGCCAGCGGCATCACGACGATTGCCGACATCTCCGCATCGGGCGTCTCGCTTGTCCCCGCCAAGGAGATGGGCCTGCGCGCTCGCGTGTACTACGAGGTCCTGACCACGCAAAAGGAGCACGCGGAAGACGTCGTGCGCGAGGGCGTGGAGAAGATCGAGAGCTGGAAGGAAGAGTACGGAAGCGACTTGCTCGACTTCGGCCTTGCTCCCGGTCCCGTTTACGGTTGCCACCCGAGTGTCTTTCAGGCCATTGCCGACGTGGCAATCGAGAAGAACATCCCCGTGGCCATGCACCTGGCGGGAAGCCAGGAAGAGGCCGACTTCATCCGCTACGGCTCCTCGCCCTTCGGCGTTCACGTGAGCGAACACGAGCAGGGCAAGCTCGCCTCGGCGTATCCGCCTTGGTTGCCGGCCGGCACTTCGCCCGTGAGCTACGTGAGCAACTGGGGCATACTCGACGTGCCCGGTATCCTCGCGATTCACTGCGTGCAAGTCGATGATAGAGACATCGGCATCCTGCGCGACAAGCAGGTGCGCATCGGATATTGCCCGCGCATCAACGCCAAGCTCGGCATGGGATCCACGCCGCTCGAGAAGTTCTGGGCAGCGGGCCTCACCATCGGCCTGGGCACCGACTCGCCGGCCGCCGTCGACACGACCGATATGATCGACGAGATGCGCATCGGCCTCATGATCACACGCGCGACGAGCTCCGAGCGCTTCGTGCAGGCGTCGTCTAAAAACGCGCTGCGCATGGCGACCATCGGATCGGCACAGGCATTGGGTATCGAGGACAAGGTCGGGTCGCTCGAGCCGGGCAAGCAGGCCGACATCATCGCCATCGACCTGCACAACTCGCATCAGAATCCTACGACCGATCCGGAAAGCGCCGTCATTTACACGGCCAACCAGGACAACGTCAAGATGACGATGGTCGCCGGTCGCATCCTCTACGACAACTTCGTTCACGTGTCAGGTTGCGATCGTGACGCGATTGTCGACCGCGCGCGTGCCCTGCGCGTGCGCATTCGCGAGGAAGTGAGCGATGACGCCCTGCGCAGGTCGCTCATCGAGCACGCAACGCAGGACGAACGAGACCGCTACAACAGATAGGGTCATCATGTCGAACAAGAACAAGTCGTTCCAGAAGAACAAGCAGCAAAAGCTCGAGCAGGAGCTGGCGGCTCAATACCGTCGCGAGCAGCGTGACCGGCGCACGAAGCTGCTCAAGACCATCGGCATCACCATTCTCTCGGTGCTCCTGATCATCTCGTTCTGCTTCCCGGCATTCACGATGCTCTGGTAGAGGCATTAGCTCGATGATGCCAGCCTGGAAGCGACGAGCCGGTTGAGCGAGACTTGCTCCTCGGCTGCCTCGATGGCGAGGCGTCGATGCAACTCTGGCGGAATACGCACGAGGAACTTGCCCGAATAATGACGGTCCCGAATGGGTGCGGGGACGGGCTCGCCATGGGCTTGCATATCTTCGATAACGTCACCTATGACATTGCGCAAGCCCTCCAATGCTGCTGTCTGTGTGGGTTCGAGCCATGACATCGACGGCATCTCGGCGACGGTTGCAACGAACTCATCGTCTTCGTCCGACCAGAACACGCGATATGTATATCGATCAGCGATTTCCATTCTTCCACTCACCCAGTTTCTCGATTGCATCCAAGACCTGTTTGACTTGGTAGGGCTTTACCTTGCCACGGCTGTTCTGAATATTGATACGGGGATCACCTGCCCATGGCTTTTCGTATATGCGATGCGATGTTCCGTTTTGTCGCGGTCTTCCAAAGTAATGGTCGCAAATAAGGCACAGGGTTGAAAACCTGACATTGTTCGGACTGCGGCGCATTTGTTCAAGGTACTTCTTAATTTGGCTCATATTATACCAATACTGATACTATTCACAATGACTTTACATGATTTCTAGAGGAATGGAACTTCCCGCTTCGAGCCATGGTGCGGCTCTGTCATGCGGGCGTTCGAGCACGAAGGTCGCCTTGCGACACGCGAGCAAGCGCTTCGGCGGCACCGCCTGCTCTGCGCGTAGCACGATGCCGCTTCTGCTTACGAAGGCGATGTCGAGCGCGTAACGCATGCCAAGGGTGTGTACGCTTTTGCAAGGCGCGAGCACGAGTACGCGACCTGCGTCGCCCCAGTTCGCGTTCGTGCCGAGCAACCCGCGCGCACGCGCGGCGAAGCTGGTGGCGAGCACGAAGTGCATGCCAGGCAGCGCCTTCATAGTAGCTCTCCGGGCGTATAGGGATCAACGGCGATGCTGCATCCGTGCTCGAGGACGGTGGGTGCGTCCGCGATGGAAAGCGGCCAGGGCGCGAAGCGGAATGTGCAGCGGTAAACTGCCATGCTCGAGAGCGGCATGCCAGCATCCTCACAGCTCACCTCCACTGATGAGCCGTTTTTCGCGAAATCACTCTCGAGGGCGGATTGGATGGCGGCAACGCGTGCATCGCCCGCATAACCATCCACCGGTGCGCTCACGGCTTGTGCGAGCACGCGCTGCGGCGCGATATGGTCGAAGCGTGCGCATTCGCCCGCGAATACGAGCATATCGACGGCAATGACAAGAACGATGAGGATGACGGGCGTGATGACGGCAAGTTCGACCGCCATCTGGCCGTCTTCGTGCAAGCTGCGCATGACATCAGCCTCCTAGGTTTTCGAGAAAGCCGCCGACAGCATCTTCGATCCGGGCGTTGAGGTCTTTGGGAACGGGCAGATAGAGCTTGCCGCTGCCGTTTCCAAGTCCGATGTCTGCCAGGGGGATTTCGGCGATCTTCAACCCCCGTTCGTCGAGGAAGCCGGCTACTTCGGGGATGTCCTGTATGTCACTGACGAGTGCTCGCATGTCACCCATGTTCACCGCGCCGTATATCTGGGCTGCCTGCTTCATGCGTGCAAGCGTTTGCGCGATGCCGCTCGAGTCCCGCTCGAGTATGTGGGCCGTGTTGACGAGCACGGGCTTGTAGGTGTCGAGGTTGGCTGGTTCGAGACCAGCTGATGCAAGCGCTTCCTCGAATGTCGTGACCGCGCTATCCGAAAGCGCCGTGCCAACGATGGGAATGGCCCCGAGGGCCTTGCGAAAGCCCTCCTTGAGATCTTCCGTTCCATCCGAATATGCCGCGAGCATATTGCCCCAGGCACCAAACACCATCTTTGCGAGGCCGGAGGTAATGCTTTCTTGGGGAATGAGCCCTTCGGCTATGCCCGAGATGACGTTGCCCTGGTCGCTTGCCTCATCGGGAGCGAGCGTGGCGCCCGAGATGGCGATTCGTGCGGGCATCTGCGCATCATCGTCGACGAAGGGCACGTCAGCTACTTGCGAGGTGGGGGCGATGACGACGCAAACGCAGCCATAGCGTCCCGGAGGCTGGGGGTCGTAACGTGTGCCGGAAAGGGATTCGAGTGCTTCGGAGAGCAAGCTTCCGATCGAGCTCTTCGCCTCGCTGAGCACTTGCTTTGCCTGCTCTCCATCGTTGGCGGCCTGCGCGTAGTCACGTGACGCCTCGACAACCGCGAGATAGTAGTACTCGAAGCCGTTATCGATAGACGTCGATGCGCTCGGCACGCGTCCGAGCGTGGTGGCGCTGAACTTGCAGACGGGACAGCGCTGGGCGCCTCCAGAATCGATTTCGCAAACGGCGGCGGTTCCGGCGGCACTTCCCGCAGCGTACTGGGGACATCCGCTATAGGCGTGCAGATAGCGCGTATCGCCGTTGCTCGATGCGGGGTAGATGGCGCTCGTATACAGCGAAGTGCCCTTGATCTGCTCCGTGTTTCGCGCGAGCTGCACGAGATGAGGCACTTCCGTGCCCGAGGGGCTCGTCTCGACGTAGCCGCGGGATACCTCATCGCATGCGTAGGCGTAGAACTGCTTGCGGGCGACTGATTCGGCAACGAGTTCGGGCGAACCCGAGGCGTACGCTCCGGGCTCGGCATTGTAGCGCGATTCGTAATACGCCTGCGCACGCGACAGCGCAACCGAAAAGCTCCAGCGGTCTGGTGAGGAGAAGTACGGGTTACGTGCCCCCGATATGCTCGAGAGCTTGCCGGCACGCTCGTACATGCTCATGCCGTCGTTGCCGCAGTCAGCTCGCCAAGCCCGCTCCCTGGCAGCGTCTTCACGCTCCTGCGCCTCCTTCTGCCGCATGCTCGCGTCTTGAATCTCGGGTTCCCTTGCCTCGATCTCGTCGGCCGCTTCCTTCACCTTCGCGTCATCGGGAATCGATATGTCGATGCCCTGCATGGGGGAGGTGATGGCAATGCCCGCATAGGGTATGCCGCTCGCATCTGCGTTTGCCTGTATGACCTGTGCCGAGCGCAATGCGCAGATGGCGGGCAATGCCTTTTGGGCAGCGTCCAATCCCCTGATGGCCGACTCGACGAATGCGTCGCGTGCGTGCAGCACCTTCGAGCCCATCCCCGCGATTTCGACAGCGGCACCTTGGGCCCCTGGAATGAACGCGGCAACGGCCGATGCCGCATAGACCGTGAGGCCGAGTAGCGAAAACGAAAGTGCGGTGGCATCGACGACCTGGCCTGCGGTCACGAACTCGGCGACCACGTTATCTGCGGCCAATGCCCCCGCATCGGCGACGTACTGGATCTGCCCCGAGCGCGAGCCAATGGTCACGCCTCGTGTGCATACGAAGACGAGTGCGCATACGACGAGAAGTGCCACGGCGGCGGCAGGTGTGGTGAAGCCGCCCTCGGGACGCGCAAAGGGCAGGTGGCCGTTCATTTCCACGCCCCAATCCAGGCCGAGGGGCCACTGCCCAGATTGCCGGCCCAGGTGGGGATGGGGGTGGATGAGGTCTCAACGCGCTGTATGATGCTGCCATCCGCGTCAATCGAATTCGTGAGCCCGGCGAGTATTCCGAAAAGCGGCAAGGGCCGAACGTGGTTCACGATGATTATGCTCGCCACGTCATCGCTGGAGCGTGACCAGTTGACGACCCATCCGTCATCATCGTGAAAGGCGGGGATATTCGGTATCGCAGCGAGGCGACGCTCGACGTAGGTGCGCGTCGTCGCGTCATCGACCGTGCTCGTGGCGACGAGGCGACAGCCCTCTGCGGCCGCGACGTTCATGATGCAGTTGTTGTAGAGCAGCACGGTGGGCTGCAGGAGCAGACCGAAGACGACGAAGAGCGTGGGCAGCAGCACCGCCGCCTCCACCGTGGACTGTCCCGACTCAGAATAGAAGCGCATCGAAGATTCCTCCTGCCGTCCCCAGGGCATGCGAGGCGTTCGCTTGCATGAGCGAGCTCAAGCCGCCCGTGGCGATGAAACGCCAGAGCGCCGCAAGCGCACCCATGAGAGCGATGAACACAAGCCCGACGACGAGATACTCGACCGACGCCTGGCCCTTCTCCTGCAGCCGCCTGCGCATCATAGGCCGTTGATTCCGCTCGAGATTGCATCCCAGAGCTCGCCGATGCGCCCGCGAAACGCCGCGATTGCGATCATCGCGATAACGGCGAGAACGCCGACGAGGATCGCGTATTCGGTGGTGCCCTGACCTTCCTCGTGCAGCGTTCGGGCTCTTGCCGTAACCTTGACGTAGGCGCCCAATGCCCTTTCCTTGAGTTTGTTCACGACTCTCTCCTTACTCTTGTTCTAGAAACCCGTTTGGACAAATTGGAGAAGCACCGGCCCCATGATGAGGATGAGCATGGCGGGCAGGATGCATGTTCCCGTTGGAATGAGGAGCTTGACCGGCGCCTTTGCGATCTGGCGCTCGATGGCCGCGTGTCTGCGCTGGCGAATGTCGGCCGAGAAGCGACCAAGCATGTCGGCAAGGGGCGAACCGTGGTGGATGGCCTGGACGGACGTTTCGGAGAAGCGCTTGAGCGCCCTGGAATTGACGCTTGTCGAGAGCGTCGCCAGGGCTTCCTTGCGCGATGCCAGTCCGCTCTTCCACTCGAGACGCGTCTCGCGCAGGCGCCGGGCAAGCACGTTGTCGAACTTGGTGCAGTACAGGTCGAGCGCCGCGTCAAATGAAAGGCCGGAGCGCACGCCCATTGCGACGATGTCGGCCATCACGTCGACCTGCTCGTCGCACGCGCTTCGCAGCTCGCGAGCTCGCTGCTTGTCGAGCATGGCAGGGGCACGACGCGAGAGCACATACGCCATGACGATGCAGGGCATGAGAAGCCAGGGCGTGATGGCATACGAGACGACGACACCTGCGCCGCAGAACACGAGGAAGCTCAAGGTCGGGTCGCGCAGCACGTCCTCCATGCTGAGCGACTGGCGGGGGCGTGCCAGAAGGCCGATGCGCGTGCAGACAAGTCGTATGCAGAGATAGGCGCATGCGAAGGCAGACACGCATGAGGCCAGGCGGAACAGGAGGGCGAGCATCTACACCGCCTCCTCGAGATCGACCGTGAAATCGATGGCTAGCGCGCGTCGCACGAGGAGCACGCCCACCACCTCGAGCAGAATCGCGAGCGCGAAGAGGCACACGCCGAGCGGCGAGCTCAGAAACTCCACGAGGTAACCGGGCGAGAAGATCGAGAGTATGCCGAGCAACGCGAAGGGCATGAGGGCGACGATGCGACTCGAGAGGCGCCCCTGCGCGGTCTTGGTGCGTAGGTCCTCCTTGAGCTCGGCGGATTGCTGAAGCAGCGACGAGACGCTTTCGAGTATGTTCGTGAGACTACCTCCGGACTGATGTTGTATTTCCATCGCGACGGCCAGATATGCGAACTCCGACCCGCCTGTCCGCGCACGCAACTTCTCGAGCGCCTCGTCGAATCCCTGTCCGGCCTCCAGGTCCCAGACCGTGCGCTTGAGCTCGCTGGCAAGCGGATCCTCGCAGTTGTTCGCGGCGTAGCGCAGTGCCATGACGAGCGAGGAGCCTGACTCAAGCGCGATGCACAGCAGGCGCAGCACCTCGGGCATGCCCTTCTGCAGTTCCTCGATGCGCTTCTTCTCACGTGCCTTGCCAAGGACGGGCGCGAGCAGCTTTGTCGAGGCTATGCGGGCCTTTGCGTCTTCGAACATGAGGCGCCTGTCGACATGTGCGAGTTTTGCGCCGGGTCGCGCGCGCATGACCAGAAGCGTCGTTCGGTAGACGCAGGCAAAGGTTGCGATTAGGCTGCCAAGCAGCAGCACCGCACCGATTGCGCCCATTGCTCCACCTCCGCCTCGGTCGCCACGTTCATGTAGGGAAGTTCCTCGATCCACGAGGGAACCTCACTCCACTCGTAGCGTTGTGCCCGTCTGTTCCAACTCACGATTGGAGCGAAACGCCGCCTTCCGTGTGTGCCGTTCTCGTCGCGCATGGCAATTTGGGTGATGCGGCGCTTGCCACCCGAGAGGCGGTCTTGCTGCACGACGAGGTCGAGCGCGGAGGCGATCTGCTCCTCGATGATCTCGGTGGGCAAGTCCATGCCATAGCGCACCATCATCACGAGGCGCGGGATGACCTCGGCAGGCGAGTTCGTGTGCAGCGTCGTCAGCGATCCATCGTGCCCCGTGGTCATGGCCTGCAACATGTCGAGGGCCTCGGCGCCGCGACATTCGCCCACGACGATGCGATCGGGGCGCATGCGCAGGGCGTTGATGACGAGCTCGCGGATGGTGACCGACCCGCGGCCCTCGGCATTGGCAAGACGCGCTTCGAGCCGCACGACGTGCGGATGCTGGTCGAACCGGAGCTCGGCGCTATCCTCGATCGTGATGACGCGCTCCTCGTAGGGGATGAGGCGCGATAGCGCGTTGAGAAGCGTCGTCTTGCCACCGCCAGTGCCTCCCGAGACGGCGATGTTCTTGCGTGCGCGCACGGCCCAGCCCAGCAGTTGCGCCATCTCGACCGAGAGCGCATCCATCCCGACAAGCTCCGCAAGCGTGAAGGACTGGGCGCGGAACTTGCGTATGGTGAGCGTGGTGCCGCTAATCGAGAGGGGCGGAATGACGACGTTGACGCGATGCCCCTCGGGCAGGCGCGCGTTCACGATGGGACACTGCTCATCGACGC
The DNA here is from genome assembly GCA_902478425.1 of uncultured Coriobacteriia bacterium. Lineage (GTDB taxonomy): Bacteria > Actinomycetota > Coriobacteriia > Coriobacteriales > QAMH01 > QAMH01. The sequence continues at coordinate 14,630 of CABSKV010000005.1, forward strand.
GCCTGCCGAGCGGCGAGACGATGCGGTCGATGACGAGGCGCAGCTGCTCTTCGGAATCGTAGCGCTCGTCGCTGCGGCAAACGATGCCATCGCGCTCGAAGAAAACGGAGCGTGGACCGTTGACCATGATTTCCGTGATGGAATCGTCCTTGAGCATCTTCTCGATGGGGCCGAGGCCAAGCACCATATCGAGCGTGTGCTCGATGAGTGCCGAGCGATCGATATCGCTCATGGGGGCGAAATCATGGGCGCTGAGTATCTGCTCGATGGAGACGGCCAGCTCACGACGTGCCTGCTCGCGTCCTTGGCTCAGCAGCTGGGCAATGCGCTCGCTTGGAATCTCCCGGTAGAGGAGGTCTCGCAAGCGCGCATGCTCCTTCTCGGAAACGCCGCAACGCACCTCGTTTGCCACGGGCTGCGGGACTTGTCGTATGTAATCGGCAAGCTTCATGCGAAGAATCGCCTCGCCTTCCTGCGTTCGCTGGTCGAGAACTCGATGCCGATACGCGGGAGGAGCTTGGCCAGAAGCCGCTCGATATCGGGGATGGGGGCCGCTCCTTCCTCGACGAGCTCTTCGATGCGACCCATGCCGACAAGCGTCTCGACCGCCGCCTTGCCATCTGCGAGGCGAAACAGCTCTTCGCAGCCGAGCGAGTCCTCGATACGCTCGATCTCACCCCTCGGCATGCCCGAAGCGCGATTGAGCACGAAGGCGATGCGCGCTGCAGGGATGCTGAGGCGCTGGCAGAGTTCGAGGGCCTTGATGGCACCGTATGCCGATGCGCGACGCTGGTCCATGACAAGCAGCACGAGGTCGGAACTGCACAGAAGCTCGCCCGTAAGCCCGGACCAGAACTGTCCGGTATCGGCGATGACGAGGGCGTAGTTCGAGCGGATGCCCTCCACGAGCCTTGCCACGGATTCGGATATCTCCTCGGCGACTTCGGGCAAGACGGGCGCCTTGAACAGGTCAAGCTGCGCCGCGATGGGAACGGGTATGCAGCCCTCGCCCTGGGCCAGTGACGAGAGCTTGACGTCGAGCCCGAGCCAAAAGCCCATGTCACCAAACTGCAGGTCACCTTCGACAAGTGCGGTCTTGATGCCCCGGGCGGCAGTCAAATGTGCGACCATGAGCGCGATCGTGCTCTTGCCGACGCCCCCGCTCGCGGATACCAGCGTGATGAGCGGGGCACGATGCGCGTCTTGCGCGGAATATGTCATCTGCGGGGCATTCACGCTAGCCTGCCTGACTCGCCGCGCTGTTGCCGGGCAAGACGAAGTGGATGGTTCCCTTTGCCGAGGCGGCGATCAGATCGCTCACGCTCGAGGGCTTGACTGCGAGGGTGACCCAGGAAATCTGCCCGTCCTTGCCATCTTCGAGGGTGCTCGTCTCGAGCACGAGGATATGCTCGCCGAGCATCGTGATCTCACCAGATGATGCCTCGACGTAGACGTCCACGACCGAACCGGCGCGAATCGCACCGCCCACGGCCAGCACGTCATCGGATGCGACGCTTGCCGCTGCCAGGCCATCCGGCACGGTGATGCGCGAGGAGCCATCGCCCACGCGCTCGAGCAGCACGGGCTCGTTCACGCGAATCTCCGTCTGGGCGACCATTCCCTCGAGCTCGTCATAGCCTCGCGCGGCCTGGCCCTGGGGCAAGAAGTCGACGAGCCATTCTTGCATGCTTGCGTTCGACTCGTCGATGGAGCTGCCGATGGGAATCGTCCTGCTGGCGACGAGCACCTCCACGCGCTCGCCGCCGTAGCTGCGAATCGCGGAAGCGCGCGCCATCGCGGCCTCGGACTGTATCGTTGCCGTATAGGCAAATACGCACAGAGCGGCGATGATGCCGCATGCTCCTGCGATGAGTGCTTGTTTACGCTGCTTGGTCATGTCACCTCCAACGCCTTCGTTTTGGAGACATGACTATGCGACGGATGGCACCGAGCCAACCACCCCGACAACCTATGCGTTTTCGGATTAAGTTCGGAGCAAATTCAGAATGACTTCGGAGCGAGTTCCAAGCGCGCTCGCTTTGCTCGCCCGATACAAGGAGATTTCTCCACTCCGGTGCTGCGCGCCTTCGGTCGAAATGGCATTGCGATGGCCTTTTTTTGTCATTTCGCACAGAGCGAACGAAGTGGCGAAGTCGAGAAATCTCGATCTTTCGTCGGAGATACTTGCCCAGAACAAATATCTCATTACGCAGCGTCAGCTGTAAGCCTTTAGTAACTTTTCGCTTGCCTGCTCAACAGGTGCGGTGCGCGTAAAAGACCTAACTGTAAATAGCTTTGCAAAGCGCGCCGCCTGTTTTTCGGGAAAGATAGCATCATTTTGCTCGGCCCATTGCACGAGCATGGCGCAGAGTCCGCCTGCGATGAACGTGCAGTTGGAAGAATCAAGCAGCAGTTCATCATTGCAGCGAAAGCATGTTAGAAGATCTGTCAGGGCGCGCTGTGCCTGCTCCTGGAGAATGTGTTGAAGTTGATTGGATATGAGCTGGCGCACGAGGATAATATTGTCGCAAAAAAATGCAAAGGTGCATTCTGCAAGCTCTTCCAAGGTCATCGATTCGCGTTTGACCATCTGTAGCTCGAAGTCGAGACACCGCACCTTGGCGACGTAACGGACCACGTCTTCCTTGCCGTCGAACATTTTGTAGAAGGTTTGCCGCGACACGCCGGCCTTCGCGCTGAGCATTGTGACCGTTATTTCCGAATACGCATACTCCTGTATGAGTTCTACCAGCGCGAGTGCTAATACATGCTGGGAACGGAGAGCTGAGGGGTTACTGCCTCTATACATTCACAGTCTCCTGAATCTGTCAGTCTTTTTCTCAAAATATTGACAATTGTAAGACTTTTTTCAAGGATATGCACCATAAAGCTGACAAATGTCAGTGAAATTCGACGAACCGAGCGAAAGGACAATCATGGTTACTCAGGCTACAGCGCGTCTCGCCGATAGAGATGAAGACTACAAGCGCTTTGGCGTATCCAAGACGCCGAGTTATGTCGAGGACGGCATCCGTACCCATGGCGGAAAAGGGACGTTTGAATGGTGGTACACCGATGTGACGTTCGAAGATGGCACTGCCGTCGTGGTGATTTTCTTCACGAAGAACTATTTCGATGCACCTGGTCCAGCGTGGCCGACAGTGGATTTTGAGATTGTTGACCCTTCAGGCAAGCGCACAAACGTGTGGACGCGCGGAAAGAAGGGCACTGTCATAAACGCCACGAAGGATATTTGTGATGTGCGCCTGGAAAAGAACTTCATTCGCTATGAAGACGGAAACTATCATGTGCATTACGAGGATCACGGCATAACCTATGATGCCATTATGAAGCCAAAACTTCCCATGTGGCGTCCTGGTGCTGCCCATTGGATTTTTGGTGAGGGAACGTCTGATGAAAAGACATACGGCTGGTTTGTTGCACAGCCGGATGCCGAGGTGGATGCTACGCTCACTATGAATGGCAAGACGCAACGCTTCAAAAATGGCCAGGGATATCATGACCATAACTGGGGAAACGTCTCGCTTGAGAAAATCCTGAACCATTGGTATTGGGGAAGAGCGCACGTTGGGCCCTATACGGTCATCGCGTGCGACATCATTGCCGAGAAGGAATACGGCTACAAACGTCTGCCTGTGTTCATGCTGGCACGTGATGGAGAGATTCTTAGCGATGATCCACGTCTCACGATCATAGAGCGCGATGGTACGCATATCCATCCATCCTCGGGCAAGTTCATGGACGATGACCTGGTCTATACGCAAAACGAGAGCGATGATCTGGGTTATATTGTGCGTTTTCATCGAGAAGGAGATTACAACCAGCGCAGTATTCTCGAGGTCGTCCCCGCGTGGAAGAAGGTTTTGGCAAAGTTGGCAGGAATGAATCCGACTTACATTCGCGTTAAGGGAACGGTTAGCGTTGAAGAGCGCAATGGGGGAGAGAATAGCCTGCACGAGGCACCAGGCCTGTGGGAGCAGTATTTCATGGGTGCGAATAAGCTTGCCATCATCGAGGGCGAGACCCTGCCCCTATCCAATTAGTCGCCTGCGGGTTAACGAAAAGGTACGAGCGCGCTGCCCGGCATGGGGCCTATCTGGGAGGCTCCGCGAGAGACTCGGGTTTTGCGAAGTCGGGCAGCGCCTCCTCCTGGGCCTTTAGGAGAATATCCAGAGGCCATGCAAAATCGGCTGAACACCAATCGAGGAACTGGTTTGTTATGCCAATGACGAAGATATCGATGCCGAGCTTACGATAGAGTTTTTCGTTTTCGGGCATATCCTCGCGAATCAACTTGGCATAGTACGCTTCTTCAAGCCATGTGATGAATGTTTCTCGAAAGTTGTTTTGACCAGCATGTGCCGGGAGCTGTCTGAAAAAGCCCCGGTGATCGAAAGCGTATTGGTAGGCACGACGAGCGTTTTCCGTCGAGAGAACGTCCATATGCGCCGTCTTGAGGTAGTTGATGGGAAGGTAGCTGATAAGGTCATTAATATCGCAGAAGTTATTATAAAAGGTTTGACGCGATGTACCCGTAGCCTCAGCTAGCTCGCGAATAGTTATCTTGGAAAGATTCTTCTCCTCGCACATGTCAAGGAGCGCTTCGCAATACAGTCGCTTTGTACGATCTGTCTTCTTTAGCATGAGGCTCCCTTCGCACAGCTGCTATCATATGCAACCTTCCATCATATGTCCATTTTTGGACATATAGCTCTGACTGTCCCTGGCTTCTCCCCGCTTCGCCCCATATTGTGAGGGTTGGCGAATAGTCGGCTTTCAGAATCGGGGTGCGCTATGCATGCGGATACCATTGTGGTCGGTGGCGGTATGGCAGGAATGAGTTGTGCGCTTGCGCTGCGGGAACATGGCCGTGACGTTCAACTCATAACTGATGAGCTCGGTGGGCGCGTATGTTACCGCGCTGATCTTGATAGCAACTTCGGCGCCGTCTTTTACATGGACAATTATGTTCATGCAAAAAAGATCCTCACAAGCAAGGGCCCTCTTAATGTCAAGTTGGGCGATCTCATGCTCCACACGTCTCCCGAAAAGGCCTTCAAGGGTACAAGCGGCACCATGATTGCCAGCTTGCCGCAAATGCTCAAGTTCAGGCGCTTCATGAAGAAGTCATTCATGCCCGAGTATGCGGCCTATAAGAAGGATTGCGAGACGATGCAGGTCAAGGATGCAATAAAACGTCATCCAAGCATCGAGCGTTACTTCTACATGAAAGCCAGTGATGTCATTGAAGAGTTGGGCATCGACAAAATATGCGATAACTTCATATCGAAGTTTGCCTATGCGTGTACGGGATCGCGCATAAACGAGCTATGCGCACTCGACTTTCTCAATGTGAGCCAAGGCGTGGTCGTTCCGCTTTCTGATTTCTCGTTCGACGCGCAGGCAATCACGCGCAAGCTCGGGGGCAAGGTCACCATTGCCACCGTCTCATCTGTTGAGAAGACGGATGGGGGCTGGAAGGTTAGTTGCGAGGATGGAACAAGCTGGACATGCACGCATCTGGTAGTTGCCACCCCGGGCCTCGTCACGCAACGCCTCCTGAACATCGATAAGGTGCGTCAGCCGACAAAGCTTGTCAGCTATCTTGTAAAAGGCACCCCAAATGCCGAGATAGCCAAGGCGGGGGCGCACTACTTCAGCGACGCTTTCGACATTATCGCGTGTGCAAGTCGCGGAGATGGAACGTTTAACGTGTTCAGCCGCACGGAAATCGATCTAGGCGAATATTTCGATGAATACGAAATCCTCTATTGTCGCACTTGGCCCGAAGCCTTGTTCACCTACGGGTCTCAAATTCAGGACCAAGATTGGGACAGCAACCTTTTCATCGCCGGCGATATCAATGGCCTTGGTTTAGAGCCGGCAGCAATATCGGGAATCTATGCTGCGAATAGGATTCTGGGCATTGCCTAGATGAGAATGGGAGGTGTTCTCATATGGTTGACTTCTACATTCCGGCAGACAGGAATGATGCGCACGCGCTAGATATCAATAGGGCTACCGTGTGGCCGGCAGTCTGGGCATGCATCGTAATAGTTGCTGCTGCAATCGCTTTGTGCGCATGGTGGTTTGGTCCCATTCCGACCCTTATAGGGTGTGTCATAGTCTGCATTGCCGGGCTCTTATGGCTCGTTATCGGTGGCGTGCTGAACACGTGCTCGAAGGAAGAGACGGAGCGCTGCGCCGCTGAGCTTCCCGGGCATGATATTTTCAAGAATCCATCGGATATTCGCGTGACGGGTGGCAAGTCCTATGACATCGACTGTGCTCCGGCCGATTTATTCCCCTATATCGCGCAAATGAATCTGACCAAGGCAGGGTTTTACAGTTTCCAGCACTTTGAGCGGTTCTTCGGCTTTCACATCCGTAACGATTACACTCTGCGTCCCGAATGGCAAGAAATCCAGCCCGGCGATTGGATGTACTACCATCAAAACGGCGCGGGCACCGGCATTGTTGATGTGAAAAAGAATGAGTATATAACCACATACTCGGATACCAGATACAAGCCGACTCAGGAACTCGCCATTGCTTGGCGACCGAAGTGGCTCAAGGGTTTCGCTTGGACATGGAATTTCGTCTTGGAGTCAACTCATGGTGGTGAGGGGACGCATTTCGTTTCTTATTTGCAAGCATGGTGGCCAGAAGAAACGAGTAAGGCGAAGCAGATCAGGCTCGCTTTGCAGTGGGGTCTGCCGTCCAACTTCATGATGAACGGCATGGCGCACAAAATGATCAAACTCGCCGAGGCCGATGCGCGGGCGCGCCGTGCAGGCAAGCCTTTGCCTGGCTATCGATACACACGCTAACGCTATACAACACCGTATTCCCACTACTCATTAAGGGGGACGCTATGAGCAAAGACGATCGCGGCCTAGTGGACGTTGACGGAAACGTGGTGGAGGGTCTTCCCTCGAGCTACAGTAATATTGATGAACAGGGTAACGTACTTTATCTGGACGAGGACCGTTTGCGTCGCAAGGAGAAGCCTGACAAACCGCTCTGGAAGAACGCCAAGAGGGGATTAGGCATAAAAGATTTTATCGTGACGCATACATCAGCACGGCAATGGAATTGGGGCGTTGTGCTGAAGGTCTTCAAGACCATTGTCGGAGCATCGCCTGTCCTGCAAAAGCCCGGTTCAATCGGTGCGAAGGCATATAGGCGGGCTATGCTCTTCGATCCGCCCGAAAAGTCCTATTCCGCAGGTTTCGCGTTCAACCTCCTGGCTGATGTCGACGAAAGCACGGTTGCGCATCAGAAGCATGCGCGCAGCGGAGCGATGAGCCAACCGGGGCAAGAGGGTGCAGACGCGGTAAGGCATATCGAGCCCCAGCTCCACAAAACGGTCAGCGCAGACATGGCATGCGACGACGGGTGTGGTCGTGAAGCTGCGGGGGTGTCTTCCGATTTACAACATCACGCCCCAGGTCATTCCCGCACATGCGCATGCAAAGAGTGCCAAGACATTGCAAAGAACCCCTCGAAGCGCACGACCATTCCTGTGGGGAAGGTCATACCTTACGAGGCACAGCAGCGTGTTATCGTGCCGATGGATTTGGTGAAGGAGGCCATTGCGAATGCCAAGTACATCGGCGGTATGAAACAGTGCTTGTGCCGTGCTGGCAACAAGTGCAAAGACTACCCTATTGACCTTGCCTGCCTATTCCTTAATTTGGGCGGCAAAGTGGTCGTCGATCATGGCATGGCTGAAGAACTCACCGTTGAGGAGGCCTTCGCGCGTGTTGATAGGGCAGCGGAGTTGGGATTGGCCTGCCAATCGCTTTGGGTTCAAGTCGAGCAGCTCATATGGGGATTCAAGAACGATCAAATGGATTCGTTTCTGGAAATCTGCTTCTGTTGCCCCTGCTGCTGCGTTGGTCTAAACCTCTCCAAGAATGCATTACCAGACATTAAGGACGGTTTCCATCCTTCGGGTTGGACTGCGGTGGTGAATCACGATGCGTGTACGGGCTGCAAGCACTGCCTAGATGATTATTGTCCTCAGGACGCCATTCACTACCGGTCTTCAGACGGCAAGATGGTGGTCAATCAAGAGCGCTGCATTGGGTGTGGCTATTGCCGCGCACGTTGCCCCGAGGGCGCAATTAAGATCAAGCAGACGATGCCCATGCGCGACAGCATGCTCGATTACTTCGAGGAAGAAGCGCGCCTGAGGATAGTCCCAGGCAAGGAGTACGAAGGCCGTCCGAGCCTCATGCCGCTTGATGACATTGCAGCGAAAATTGCACAAGATGAGAGCAGAAGCCCCTCCTAGAAACACTCTCACATTTCTAAAACCGGGCAAATGATCTGCATATTTGTCCGGTTTACAAATGCCTGATGATGCTGCGGAACTCTTCTTCGGCGTCGCTCTTGGTCGCGGCGATGATGGTCTCGCCCGGATACAGCACCGTATCGCCCGTGATCATCACGAACTCGTCATCGCGGATGACGGCGATGAGCTGCGTATCATGCGAGAGCGGGATATCCGCCACGCGCACGCCGTCCTTGTGGCGCATCTTGGCGGGCAGCTTCGTCTCGACCATCACGATGTCGCCCTCGCGCAGCGAGAACACCATGCGCATGTCGCCGACGATGGCCTCCTCCTCGACCATGCGCGCGATGAGCTCGGTCGACGAAACGGGCTCGATGCCCACTTCGTGGAAGATGCGGCCGTTCTTGGGGTTGTTGACGTTCGCGATGCAACGCGGGACGTTGAACGCGGTCATGGCGATTTCGCAGGCGACGAGGTTCGTCTCGTCGTGGCCCATGAGCGCGACGAAGAGGTCGGCATCATCGACACCGGCATCGAGCTGCACCGCCGAGTCCGTGCCGTCGCCCTCGATGATGAGCACCTCGGGGGGCAGCGTGTCGGCAAGGTGGTCGATGGTCTCGCTGTCCTCCTCGATGATGGTGATGCGGTGGTTCTGCTCGAGCATCATCGAGATGAGGTATTCCGCCGTGGTCGATCCGCCGCTAATGACAATGAACATGTAATCAGCTCCTGATAAAGCGCGAAAGGCGACCGAAGTCATCGCGGGCTACGCAGACGATGGCGACGTCGCCATCGTGCAGGATGGTGTCCTGCGTGGGAAGGATGGTCTCGTCGTCATGCTCGACGGCGATGACGCGCGCGTCATAGTCCTTCTCGAGCTCGCTGCACGACATGGTCATGTCATCTTCGAAGTTGAAGGCGAAGCGCACGAGCTCGTAGCTGCCGAAGGTGTCGATGTGATGGCCGTGCCCCGACTGGATCTTCGAGAATATCTCCTCGGCGACGAGCGTCGTTCCGCAGGCGAAGTCGAGGCCAAGCTGCGCGTAGGTCTTCTCGCGGCGCGCCTCGTAGAGTCGTGCGATGACGTGCGGGACTTCGTAGATGCGACGTGCGACCTCGGCGATCATGAGGTTGGCGTTGTCATTGCTCGTGACCGCCGCGATGACGTCGGCCTCCTCGATGCCAGCATCCAGGAGCACGCTCTCGTCAAAGCCGATGCCGCGCACGATGCGGCCGTTGAAGTCGCGCCCGAGGTTCTTGAACGCATCGGCAACACGGTCGATGACCGAGACGTTGTGGCCATCTTCGGAAAGCAGGGTCGCCAGGTGGCTTCCCACGCGACCGCAACCCACGACGATGATGTTCATGGCGCGCCCCTCTCGTCTACTGAGCGGTGATCACATCGCAGCCCATGTACGGGCGCAGCACCTCGGGAACCGTGATGGTTCCGTCGGCGTTCTGGTAGTTCTCGATGATAGCTGCCATCGTGCGTCCGACGGCCAGGCCGCTGCCATTGAGCGTGTGCGCGAAGCGCTTCTTGCCGTTTTCGTCGACGTATTTGATATTGGCGCGGCGCGCCTGGAAATCGCCGCAGTTGCTGCAGCTCGAGATCTCCTTGTACGCGCCGTAACTCGGCAGCCACACCTCGAGGTCGTAGGTCTGGCGAGCGGAAAACCCGAGGTCGCCCGTGCACAAGCTGATGACGCGATAGGGAAGCCCCAGCTCCTGCAGGATCTTCTCCGCGCAGGCGGTCATGTCCTCGAGCTCCTCGTCGGATTTCTCGGGATTGGCGAAGCGCACCATCTCGACCTTGTCGAACTGGTGCACGCGGATGATGCCGCGCGTGTCGCGACCGGCGCTACCGGCCTCCTCGCGGAAGCACGGCGTGTAGGCGCAGTAGCGAATCGGCAGCTCGGCGCCGTCGAGTACCTCGTTGGCGTGCAGGTTGGTGAGCATGACCTCGGCCGTGGGGATGAGATAGAGGCCCTCGGTCGTCTTGAAGAGGTCCTCCTCGAACTTGGGCAGCTGGCCCGTGCCGGTGAGGGTCTCCTTGTTCGCGAGTGCGGGAACCCACCACTCGGTGGAGCCCCACTTGATGTGCTCGTTGAGCATGAAGTTGATGAGGGAGCGCTCGAGGCGTGCGCCGGCGCCATGCAATGCGTAGAAACGCGCGTGCGCAAGCTTCACGCCACGCTCGAAGTCGATGATGCCGAGCTCGGGGCCGAGGTCCCAGTGCGCTTTTGCCTCGAAGTCGAACTCGCGCGGCGTGCCCCAGCGGCGCACCTCGGGATTGTCGTCCTCGTCGTCGCCGACAGGAGTGTTGGGGCCGGGGATGTTGGGGATGGAGTAGGTGAGGCCGTTGAGCTCCTCCTCGATGGCCACGAGGGCACCGTCGAGGTTGTTTATCTCGTCGCCCACGTCGCGCATGCGAACCTTGGCCGCCTCGGCCTCCTCGGCGTTGCCCTCCTTGAGCAGCTGGCCGATTTGCTTCGAGACGGTGTTGCGCTCGGCCTTGAGGGACTCGACCTTCTGGATGACCTCGCGGCGTTCCTCGTCAAGACGACGAAACTCGTCGTAATCCCACTTCGCGTGGCGGTTCTTCAGGGCCTCTTCGATGGCTTCCGGGTTTTCGCGAATGAAGCGAATGTCGAGCATTGTTCCTCCTGTGCGTGCGCGCGTTGTGCCGTTCGAAATGTGTTGCGAGCAAGTATACCTCTCACGGCGCGTTTTGCGGTACCATGCGACCCGTGACTTTTAGCTGGGAGAGAGCATGTTCGACGAATATTTCGCATACTTTGGCTTGACGGGGGGCGTTCTCCTCATCATCGGCGTTGGCCTGCTTCTCTTTCTGCTGATCGCCATCATTCTCGAGCGGCGCACCAAGCTGCTCTTCCCCGAGCGTCACAAGCCCAAGTCGAAGACAGATGACGATTTTCTGTCCTTTGACGATGACGAGGATGAAGACTGAGTCTGCGGGTACACTTAGCCCGACCCGTGCACGACGAGCCAAGCAAAGGAGCACGACATGATCAGAAAGCGCCTCATCGTATGCCTCATCGCAACGGTCATGTCCTGCACGTGCCTGTTCACGTTTGCGGCCTGCGGATCGGCAGACGCCAACAGCCTCGTGGGCGAATGGAAGATCAAGGACACGGATGTCACGGTCGTCTTCTCGGGCACCGAGTTCAAGCTCGTGGGCAACACCTTCGACTACTCGGTCGACTCCGGCTCCAAGACCATCACCTACAAGTCGGGTGATGCGACGGGCAGCGCGAAGTACAGCTTCAGCGACAACGGCCAGCAGCTCACGCTCGACGAGAGCGATGGCGTTGGCGGGACGAAGACCACCGTGTTCGACAAGGTGTCGAACGACGGTAATGCCGAGCCGTCGGCAAATGGCATCGTCGCCGAAGGCGAGTAGGTTTCACGCGCGGTGTTTCGGCGCCGTGCGATGAGAGAGCGGTACAATACATGCATGCGAGCGAGTGCGTCGCATGGGCTTGGGCGGCACTATGTCCCGAACCTGGTCAGGTCCGGGAGGAAGCAGCCATAAGGGGCCTCTGGTGGGCGCCCAAGTCCATACGGCGCACTTCTCATGCAAGATAGGCTGGTAATGGAAGTCATTCAGTTTTTCATCGATTTGCTGCGCGACCCGCGCGGCTTCATCGCGCAATGGATTATCGAGCTGGGTCCCGTGTGGGTCTACACGCCGCTCTTCCTCATCATCTTCGTCGAGACGGGCCTTGTCGTCACGCCGTTTTTGCCGGGCGATTCGCTGCTCTTCTGCGCTGGCATCTTCGCAGCTGACGGTGGTGGCCTCAACATCTTCGTGCTCATCATCCTCATGACGGTCGCCGCCATCCTGGGCAACACCTCGAACTACTGGATTGGCCGCAAGGTGGGTCAGGCCATCGTGGCAAGCGGGCGCGTCAAGGCGCTCACGCCCGAGCGCATCGAGAAGACGCAGGCCATGCTCGACAAGTACGGCTCGATTGCCGTGTTCCTCACCCGCTTCTTCCCGATCATCCGCACTTTTGCCCCGTTCCTCGCGGGCATGGGCGAGATGCACTTCGGGCGTTTCACGCTGTTCAACGTGCTCGGTGGTGTCACCTGGGTGTGCGTCTTCACCCTGCTGGGCTACTTCTTCGGTGGCGTGCCCTTCGTGCAGGAGCATTTCGAGCTCGTCATCATCGGCATCGTCGTCATCTCGTTCATTCCGACCGTCGCCGGTCTCATAAAAGCCAAGATGAGCTCTTCCAAGAGAAAGTAGGAATCATGGCTCTTTCGTTGTATCGCAAGTATCGCCCCGAGGTGTTCTCCGACGTCGTCGGTCAGGAGCACGTCGAGAAGACCCTGATCAACGCCATCTCGGAGGGCGCGGTCGCGCATGCGTACCTATTCTGCGGCCCGCGCGGAACGGGCAAGACCACGACGGCACGCCTGCTTGCCAAGGCGCTGCTGTGCGAATCCGATGCCGCCCAGCCCGATGGAACCTGTCCGCAGTGCCTCGAGATCGCCCAGAGCACGCACCCCGACGTCTTCGAGCTCGACGCAGCTAGCCGCACGGGCGTCGATAACGTGCGCGAGGAGATCATCGGACGCGTGGGGTTTGCGCCGACGCGTGGCCGTTTCAAGGTCTACATCATCGACGAGGTCCACATGCTGTCGAACGCGGCGTTCAACGCGCTGCTCAAGACGCTCGAGGAGCCGCCCGAGCACGTCGTCTTCGTGCTGTGCACGACCGACCCGCACAAGGTCCCCGAGACCATTCAGTCCCGCTGCCAGCGTTTCGACTTCCGCCGTTTCTCCATCGAGGAGATCACGGGGTACCTCGAGCGCATCAGCAAGGGCGAGGGCTTCGAATACGAGCCCGAGGCACTCGAGTTCATCGCCGCCAAATCCGCTGGTGGCATGCGCGATGCCACGACGGCGCTCGAGCAGGTCGGCGTCTACACCGAAGGGAAGATCACGCTCGACGAGGCCACGCGCATGTTCGGCCAGATCGACATCGCGGCACTCTTCGAGATTGCGGGCTACATCGCCCAGCGCGATACCCCCTCGTGCTTCGTGTGGATCAACGACCTCGTCGGTCGCGGTGTCGACCTCTCGCAGTTCTCGCGTGACCTCGCGGCGCACCTGCGCAACCTCTACGTGACGGCCATCACCGGTGGCGAGAATGGCATCGTGGCCTGCACGACCGCGCAGCTCGAGCGCTATCGTCAGCAGGCGCGTGAGTTCGGCGGCGTCGATCGTCTCGCCCGCGCGCTCGACATCTGCGGTTCGCTCGTTTCCGAGCTGCGCAATTCGTCTGATGCGCGCCTGAGCGTCGAGATTGCGATGACACGCCTTACCAGGCCCGATAGCGAGATCACGCTCGAGGCGCTTGCCGAGCGCATCGAGGCCCTCGAGCTCAGGCCCTCGATGGGTGCTGTCGCGCAGGCCGCCTTCGATCCCGTTGCGCAACCGCATGCGCAAGCCGATTCCCAGCCGGCCCCTGTTGTCGACGACGTGCCGCAAGAGGCTTCGGCCTTCGAGCTCGAGCCGCAGCCGGCCGTGGCCGACGACACGCCGCCGTGGGAAGATGCCGTTTCCATCCCCGATCCCGAGCCTGCGCCCGTGCCCGTGCCGCAGCCCGAACCCGAACCCGTTGCCGTTGCATCGGGCGATATGTCGCCCGAGCGCCTGCTGGCTGCCTTGCTCTCCGTGGTCAGGCGCGAGGACGCGGCGACCGGCGCATTGCTCTCGGGCGTGTCCATCGCCGAGGAAGACGGCATGTACCACCTGCTCTTTCCCACCGGCTCGGACTTCCAGATGCGCATCGTGAGCGGTCCGGAGGCCAAGACGATCATCAACAAGGCATTCGCCGAGGTCCTCGGCTACGAGGCGCACTTCGACTGTCGCATCGGTTCGTTTTCAGGCCTTTCCGCCCAACCGGCACCGCTGACGAGCGAGCCGCCCGCGAGTGCTGCCGATGACCCCAGGATTGACGACGGCTACTTCGAGAGCCTGGTTGCCGAGCAATCTGCCGTCCCCAGCGATGAAATGCCCGCCGATTTTGCCGATGCCCTCTCCGCATTCGGTGCAGGTGTTAAAGTACACGAGATAAACGACGAGGAATAAGGAGCCACGATGGCTAAAGGAATGAACCCGCAGGCAATGCTCAAGCAGGCCCAGAAGATGCAGGCCAAGATCCAGGCCGTGCAGGAGGAGGCCGCACGCGAGACCGTCGAGGCGACGGCGGGTGGCGGCATGGTCACCGCGACCGTCTACGGCGACCTGCGCGTCAAGAGCATCGAGATCGACCCCGAGGCGCTCGACCCCGAAGACGTCGAGATGCTGCAGGACATGATCGTCGCTGCCGTCAACGAGGGCATCGCCGATGCCCAGGCGATGGTCGATGAGCGCATGGCTTCCGTGACGGGCGGCATGAACATTCCGGGGCTCTTCTAGTTACCCATGAAGAAGGAAGCGTCCATTCAACATGCGCTCGAGGAAATCGAGCGCATGCCGGGCATTGGCCCCAAGTCCGCGCAACGCATACTCAACTGGCTTTTGACCAGCGACGATGAGATTGCACTCGGTATCGCCGAGGCCATCGTCGACGTCAAGAAGGCGATTCACCTCTGCCCGCGTTGCCACAACTTCGCCGAGGGAGAGCTGTGCGCGATCTGCTCCGATGCACAGCGCGAGGCAACGGCCATCTGCGTCGTCGCCGAGCCACGTGATGTCGAGGCCATCGAGCGTACGGGCATGTACGAGGGCCTTTACCACGTTCTCGGCGGTGTCATCAACCCGATGGAAGGCTCGATGCCCGAGGACCTGCACATCTCCGATCTCATGGCGCGCCTGGGCAGCGAGCCGGTCGAGGAGGTTCTCGTTGCCACGAACCCCGACGTCGAGGGCGAGACGACGGCCAGCTATCTGGCGCGCATCATCAAGCCACTTGGCATCCGCGTGACGCGCCTTGCCAGCGGTCTTCCCGTGGGCGGCGAGCTCGAATACGCCGACGAGGTCACGCTCGGCCGCGCCATCGAATCCCGCCGCGAGTTGTGAAATAAGAGCTCTCCAAATATAACCGGGCGAATACAACAGTCGATTGCGGGCATCTCGAGCAGACATGCGGCGAGCGCGATGCGGTCTTGCGAGGACTGTCTGAGCGCGCGATTTGTGCGCGCGAGTTCCGCAGCGGCATCGCGCGAGATGCAGGTCGGGTGCGAGGGCAAGCCCGCAATCGACTGTCGGATTCGCCCACCTGTCACGTTTCCGTTACCGGGCACTGCATCATGCTGGAGTATAATAGTCGCTCACATTGCAAATTCCCTGCGCAGCACGCATGCGCATGCCAAGCGAAAGAGCAGCACGTGTCAGATTCAAAGGAATCCGAGGTCTTCCAGCACTTCGGTGCGTATAGCGGTTACGACCAAAGCTATTACAGCCACTTCAACGTCAAGCGTGGTCTGCGCAATGCCGACGGCACGGGTGTCGTCGCCGGCATTACCTCGATATCCAACGTGCACGGCTATCTCACGGACGAGGGCGTGCGCGTGCCCGACGAGGGTCGCCTGACCTTGCGCGGCTATGACATCGAGGATCTCGTTGACGCGGCCGCCGCCGAGGGGCGTCCCGGTTACGAGGAGCTCGCCTACCTTCTGATTGCGGGCGACCTTCCCAAAAAGGCTGAGCTCGAGCGCTTCAATGCCGCCATCGACGGCTATCGCAATCTGCCGGATGGCTTCGTCAACAACCTCATCATGAACTACCCGTCCGAAAACGTCATGAACATGATGGCTCGCAGCGTGCTCATGCTCTATGCCGCCGATGGTGCAGACGAGATTGACGCCATCAACAAGCGTCATGAAATCGAGGTCGCCGTCCAGCTCCTGAGCCGCCTGCCGCGTCTTGCCGCCCTGTCATACCTGGCAAGCCGCCAGCGCACCGTCGCCGGCAGCCCCATGTACATCAACCCGCCCAAACCGGGTCTTTCCACCGCCGAGACCTTCCTCTACATGCTGCGCCACGACATGCAGTACACGGCCGAGGAAGCGCGCATGCTCGACATCATGCTCATGCTGCACGCCGAGCATGGCGGCGGCAACAACTCGACCTTCACCACGCGCGTGCTCACCTCGAGTGGCACGGACGCATACTCGGCATACGCCGGTGGCATCTGCTCGCTCAAGGGCCCGCGCCATGGCGGCGCCAACATCAAGGTCGTCGAGCAGCGCCGCGACCTCACGGAGCAGGTGGGCGACCCGAGCGACGAAGGCCAGGTGGCCGATTACCTGCGTCGCGTTCTCAAGAAGGAGGCCTTCGACAACAGCGGCCTCATCTACGGCATGGGCCACGCCGTCTACACGCTCAGCGATCCACGCGCGGCCATCTGCAAGAAGTACGCACGCGAGCTGGCCAGCGGCACGGAATACGAGCAGGAGTTCGAGCTGGTCGAGACCATCGAGCGCCTCACGCCCGAGCTCTTCCAGGAAGCTCGCGGCTCGCGCAAGGCGATCTGCGCCAACATCGACATGTACTCGGGCCTCGTCTACACGATGCTCGGCATTCCCGAGGAGCTCTACACGCCGCTGTTCGCCACGGCGCGCATGGCGGGCTGGGCAGCGCATCGCTTCGAGGAAATCGTCGAGGGCAAGCGCATCATCCGCCCGGCATACAAGGCAATCAACAGCTCACGTTCGTACATCCCGATGGACGAGCGCGAGCAGGCAGTGCAAGAAGAGGTCGTCGAGGAAATCGACCACGTGCAGACGTTCTACAACGACTAGGCAAGCAGGCAACGAGAAGCAAAGGGGCGTACTCGTATGGCAAAGGAACTGAAGATTGGCACGGCAGAGGAGCGCGAGGCATTGGCCGAGCAGGCTCTCACCGACGAAGATATCGTCGACGCGCTTGCGCAGGAGATTGCCGGATCGAGCAGGATCCGTCGCCAGAAGGCCGCCTCGACCGTCGCGCTCATCTCCGATAAGGACGCGAGCGTGCTGCTGCCCTTCGCCGATGATATCGCGAGCGGCCTGACCAAGCCCGAAGCCCAGACGCGCTGGGAGGTCCTGCAC
>CABSKV010000006.1 GCA_902478425.1 uncultured Coriobacteriia bacterium
TGCAAGATGCAGTTGATGGCGGTGGTCTTGCCGCTGCCGTTGGGGCCGAGCAGGCCGAATATCTCGCCGCGCTCGATGTTCATGTTGAAGTGGTCGAGGGCGAGCACGTTGCCATAGCGCTTGACCAGATCGACTACCGAAACGATGTCGTGCATGTCTGTCTCCCGACGTGTCCTGCATGCGTTCACGAGTGGCTTTATTTAATCTTGGCGGGCGGTGCGTGTAAACATGACATTTGTCATCATTCTGCAAACGCCCCGTTCAGATGCGCTTTGGGAAGGGCGAGCGCACCACCGTCGCATGAGGGAACGGTATAATCGCGCTATGGAAGAATATGCCGACGAAATCATCTTGCTTGCCGCCTGCACGGCCATCTCGCTTCTCTTTGGGAATGCGGCGCTTGCCATCATCGGCATTCTGCTCGCCGTCTCGCTCGCATGCGTATGCGAGATGACGCGTCCGGGGTATCGGCTCGCCGCGCAGCTCGTGTTCATCGCCTGCGCGCTTTTCTTCGCGCCCGTCCTTTTCTTCCTGCCGATATGCGCGTATGCCATGCTGCATGAGCGGGCATGGGCGCTGCGGGTTCTCTGGCTCGTGCCGCTTGTCGTCGCGCCGCTGTCAGGTGAGGTCTCGGGGATTGCATGCGTGGCCGTCGCGTGCGTGTGCGCCGCCGCCGTGCTCATGGGCATCAAGGACGCGCGCATGCGGGCCGAGCGGCTGGGCATGCAGTTCGCGTTCGACGACTTGCGCGAGCGCAATCTCGGGTTGCTCGCGGAGCGCGAGGCGCTTGCGACGACGGAGGCGGAAGACAAGCCGAGTGCGCCATCGGCCGACGTGCTCTCGCAGGCAGCCGGGCCCTTCTGCAGCCTGACGGAGCGCGAGTACGCCGTGGCCAAGCTCGTCGCCGAAGGCATGGACAATCGCGACATCGCGGCAACGCTATTCCTCTCGGAGGGCACCGTGCGCAACCACATCAGCTCGATTCTGAACAAGCTCGACTTGGGCAATCGCACGCAGATCGCCGTGCTCTACTATCGGGGATAAATGAGACGCGGACCAGACAAAACCCGCCGGGGCGCTTTTGTCTGGTCCGACAGTCTCGCTGTCTCATTTCGCAGGTCAGGGTATGCCGGGGTATAATCATCCTCGGTCATGTAGCCGAGTACACATGTGAGGGCACCCGTCTTGGAAGCGGATCTCGTATCGTTGTTCTGCATAGTCGCGGTCGCGCTCTTCGCCCCGATCATCTCGGCAATCGTCCCCAACAGGATGATCCCCGAAACCGTCTTTTTGCTCATCGCCGGCATGGTGCTCGGCCCCAACGTGCTCGCCGTCGCGCAGCCCGATGCTGCCATCACGTTGCTTTCCGACCTGGGCCTCGGCTTTCTCTTCCTCCTCGCGGGCTACGAGATAAACCCGCAGGAGCTGACGGGCAAGCAGGGGCGTCATGGCCTCCTGACCTGGTTTGTCACCTTCATCATCGCGATGGTGATCTGCATTGCCACCCCCGACTTCCAGTCAAACCAAATTGGCTGGCTTGCCGCGGCCATCGCGCTCACCACCACGGCGTTCGGTACGCTCGTTCCCATCTTGCACGAGCGCGGGCTCGTGGGCACGCGCATCGGCAAGTCCATCTTCGCGTACGGGACCTGGGGCGAGATCGGCCCGATCATCGTCATCGCGCTCATCCTGTCGACGCGCAAGACCTGGGTGACGCTGGCAATTCTCGCGGCGTTCACGCTCATCGCCGTTGCCGCTGCGGTGATTCCCAAGCGCATCTGGGAAAACGGCATCCACCTGCCCAAGTTCTTCAAGAGCAACCGCGACACGAACGCGCAGATTGTCGTGCGCTTCGTCATGGTGCTACTCGTCGGCCTCGTCACGGTATCTGCCCTGTTCGACCTCGACATCGTGCTCGGTGCGTTTGCCGCCGGCTTCGTGCTCAGGTTCCTCGTGCCCGAGGGCAACGAGGGGCTCGAGCACAAGCTCAACGGCATCGGCTACGGCTTCTTCGTTCCCCTGTTCTTCGTGGTGAGCGGCATGGCCATCAATCCCGCGGCCGTGGCCGACTACCCCTTGCTGCTCCTGATCTTCATCCTCGCGCTGCTGCTCGTGCGTGCGCTGCCCATATACGTCGCCTTGCGCGTATCGCGCGAGACGCGTGACATGGATCGCCACAGCCGCGCGACCATCGCGCTGTATTGCACGACGGCGCTGCCGCTCATCGTGGCGATCACGAACATCGCGGTCAACGCCGGTGCGATGACGGCCGATATCGCGTCGTTGCTCGTCGCGGCGGGAGGCGTTACCGTGTTCCTCATGCCGCTTCTCGCCTCGTTCGCGCTCAAGCGCATCAAGGGCCCGGCGCAAGATGGCTCCGTACCGGCAAAGTCTGGGGAGGATGACGCATGAATGACGTGCCAACCAAGCAAGAGCGTTCCCTGAAGCAATGGCTCTTCATGGCGCTCGAGTACCCGGCCGAGGCATCGGTCGGCGGCAAGGTGGCCTGCGGTGTCATCTACGCCTGCATCATCGCGAACGCCCTGCTCGTATGCGTTCCGGACGAGTGGCTGTCACCCGCCTTCGACACCCCCATCCTCGTGTTCAACATCGTCTCGGCGCTCGTCTTCACCTGCGAGTACATCGCGCGCATCTGGATAGCCGACAAGGTGCGTCCCCAGCTTTCCTCGCTCAAGGCGCGGCTACGCTACGTGGCGTCGCCCATGGGCATCGTCGACTTGCTGTCCTTCCTGCCCTCGTGGATCATGCTCTTCGTGCCGATGTCGCCTGCGATACGCGATGCGATCAGCATCATCCGCCTCATTCGCCTGTTCAAGATATCGCGCTATATGCGCGGCTTGCACACCATCGGTGCGGTCATCAAGAACCGTCGCCAGGAGATCATCGCCGCGTTCATGGTGCTCGCGCTGCTCACGATCGCGGCCAGCGTGCTCATGTACGAGGCCGAGCACGCCGTGCAGCCCGAGGCCTTCGACAGCATCCTGACCGGCATCTATTGGGCGATGACGACGATCACGACCACGGGCTACGGCGATCTCGTGCCCATCACGGCGTTGGGACGCCTGATCGGCTTTTTCGTGATGGTCCTCTCGATCGCGATTGTCGCCATTCCAGCGGGCATCTTCTCGGCTGGCTTCGTCGAGGAGTTCCGCGCGCAGCGAGATGCGCGTAGGCGCTCGCTGTTTCGTTCCTCGAAAAAAGACGAGGAGAGCGAATGAGGCGCCTGCTGTTCGTCGTCCTCACGCTCGCGTTCGGCGCGTTTGCCGGCGCGTTTTGCTGGGCGTTCTTCTTCCTCATGAACTTGGGGATGGACCTGCTGTGGACCCAGGCGCCGGCCTTCCTCGAGAGCGTGGGTTGCCCGGCCCTGTTCTATCCCGTCGTGTTCTGCGTCGTGGGCGGGCTCGCGATTGGCGTGTTCCAGAAGCGCGTGGGGCCGTATCCCGATGACATGAACACGGTGCTCGCCGAGGTCAAAGCGAGCGGACGCTACGAGTACAAGCACATCAAGGCGATGTTTCTCGGCGCGCTTTTGCCGCTGCTCTTCGGCGGTAGCATCGGCCCCGAGGCCGGGCTCACGGGCGTCATCGCGGGACTGTGCACCTGGGTGGGCGACCGCTTGCGCTTCGTGGGAAGCGAGATGCGCGAGCTGGCGAGTGCGGGAACGGCCGCCATCATCTCGGCGATCTTCGCTGCGCCGCTCTTTGGCCTGGCTGCGCCACTTTTCGGATACGCCGACGAATCAGACGGCAAGGCAGCGCACGGGAACGCGCACATCGAAGTTCCCAAGCCGCTCAAGGTCGTCATCTACTTGCTGTCGATTGCCGGGGCGCTCGGCGTGTTCACGCTGCTCAGCACCTTCGTCGGTGGCGGTTTGGGTTTGCCGCACTTCTCCGAGATGAGCGTCTCCGTATATGAGGTCGCGTGGATGATTCCGCTCATCCTGATTGGCGCGTGCGCGGGCTGGCTGTTTCACGCGTTTGGCGCTGGCGTGCGCTGGCTGTCGACGCGCCTGGGCGAGCGTCCCATCGTCAAGGCGGTTCTCGCGGGGCTCATCCTGGGCGGTATCGGCGTGCTCCTGCCGTTCACGATGTTTGCGGGCGAGGCGCAGACCGAGATGCTCGCCGCGCAGTGGACGGGCATGAGCGCATTCGTGTTGCTGGCGACCGGCTTTCTCAAGGTGCTCTCGACGCAGGTCTGCCTCGGGCTGGGCTGGCGCGGCGGCCACTTCTTCCCGATCATCTTCGCGGGCATCTCGATTGGCTACGCATGTGCGGGGCTGTTCGGCATCGATCCGGTCTTCTCGCTATGCGTGTGCACGGCCGGGCTGCTTGGCGTCGTCATGCGCCAGCCTCTCATGGTCACCTTGCTCCTCATCCTGTGCTTTCCCGTCAAGGCCGTGGTGTTCATGCTCATCGCCGCATGCATCGGCTCGGCGATTCCCGTCCCGAAGGCGTTTAGGGAGTAGCTCTCTGACCTGCGAAATGAGACAGCGAGACTGAGCGTTTGTCTCATTTCGCTAGCGGCTCTTCTCGTAGAGCTCGAGGGCGATGCGGCATGCCTTGAGTTGCCCGGAGTATATTTTCTCGTAGTAGTGGTCGTCGTACCAGTCGAAGGTATAGCACGCCTCTTCGGCCGCAACCTGCTCCTCGAGCTGGGGAAGGTCTGCCTGCAGCCTTTCGCATACGGCCTGGGGTGATGCTCCACCTCGGAGCTGGTTGCGTATGTCTTGCAGGTATTCGAGCTCGGCCCTATCCCAGGTATCGAGCCCCGAGCTTTCGTCCGGCTGGCGTTTTTCGATCTCTTCCTCGATTGCCCTGAGGTAGTCCATGAGATATCTCCTGACCTGCGAAATGAGACAACGAGACTGACTGCTTGTCTCATTATATGACGGTGCCGGCTTTATCGTGCGGCCATGTCCTCGTCGATCTCGAGCTTCCACGAGCCCGTGATGCCCGCGTCCGAGCGAAGCTGGCAACAGGCGGTCGCCATCGACGCATAGACGGCCTGGGTGCCGCATCCGTCGGCATGGTACGTGGCGGCTCGGTCTGCAGCGATGCCGATACGCGCGGCCTCGGCAGCGGCGTCGATGTTCGCGCCCATGAAGATGAACTCCCAGCCCTTCTTGCGCTTCTTCTCGATGAGCTTCTTCACCTGGGGGTACGTGAACTCACGGCTCGCGTTTTCGTAGCCGTCGGTCGTGATGACGAAGAGGACGTTCTTCGCGCGATGATGCTTGGGCAGCGTCTTTTGCACCTTGGATACGTGCGTGATGGCTCCGCCCACCGCGTCGAGCAGCGCCGTGCATCCGCGCACGTAGTACTCCTTGTCCGTGATGGGCGCGACGTCTTCGATGCGCTCGCGGTCGCAAATGACCTCGATGCGGTCATCGAAGAGCACCGTCGAGACGATCACGTCATCGCCCTGCTCCTTGTTCTTGCGCAGCACGGAGTTGAAGCCGCCGATGGTGTCTCTTTCCAACCCGCCCATCGAGCCGCTTCGATCGAGGATGAACACGAGCTCGGTGTAGTCTTCCATCTTCATGATTGCCTCCTTCGTCGGTATCTGACGAAAAAGACTCTACGCCGCGCGACGGGCGCATAGGTAAACCGCGAGGCGACATTGGCGCGATGCGAGCGCCTAGCCCAGAAGCTGCTGGTCAAACTCGTAGAGCGCGAGGTTTATCTGGTGAATGTCATTGATTCCGTTGAGGAGGAAGAACTCGATGATGACATCGAATTTGGAGCTATGCGACAGCGTGAACCCGGCGCGTTCGAGCAGGGCGAGGGCATCCTCGTAGCTGAGCTCGAGGGCAAACGCCAGTGCGCATGCCGTCTTCTTGGTGGGGCGATAATCGTCGTCCTTGCGGATTTTCGCGAAGAGCTGGCGGCTCATGTTTGCCCGCTTGTATACCTCGACGTCGGTCATGCCGCGCTCATCGATGAGACGCAGCACGGTCTGGGCAAACGACTCGTCGAGCTGGTCTAGGCGCTCGGCAAGGCTTGCCGGTGCGCCGCCGCCGACGATAACGGGGTCGAAGGCTCCGGTGATCTCGCCGCGCTCCATGCACGGGGCACTGGCGGGCATCGATGCGACGGACATCGGCATGCTCGCAAGCGGCATGCACGATTCGTCGATGAAGACCTCATCGATGTAGCGTCTGACCCGTGCAAGCAAATCAGCCATGGGGCCTTCCTCCTTCTGACCTGTTGGACCAGACAAAACCCGCCGGGGCGCTTTTGTCTGGTCCGTGTCCCAGTTTACGAGTCGAGGTCGCGGACGAAAAAGACGGAGCAGATGAGCACGCCAACGGCAAGCGCCGCGGAAAGCCCGAGCGCCAGGTTGTAGCCGAGTGCGCCACCCACCACCGAGATGAGCAGCATCATGAGCGCCGTGCCAAACGACGCGCACGCCTGGCGCACCGTCGTGAAGAACGCCGAGCCGTCGATCATGTTATCCATCGGCAGCTTGTGCATGCCCCAGGAGTTGAGCGGGCCGATGATCGAGCTCACGCCAATGCCGCGCACGACCTGCAGCGCGGTGATGAGCCAAAACGGCGTGTCGGCGGTGATGAACGCCATCGCGCCACTGCCGGCGACGAGGAGTATGGCAGCGCTCACGACGACGGGACGCGGGCCGATCTTGTCGCTCAGTATGCCCGCAAGGGGATTGAATATCGCCGCGAGTATGGTCGTTGGCAGGAAGACGAGGCCGGCGTCGACCGGTGTCATTCCCGCAATGTTCACGATGAAGAGCGGCAGGATGAGCGTGATGCCCATGAACGACGCGTTGAGGAGGTTTTGCGCGATGAAGCTCACCACGTAGGTATGCGACCGGAAGATCGACATGTGGATAAGCGGGTGCTTGATGCGATGCTGGCGCACGATGAACCAGGCGACGCAGACAATGCCCACGACAAGGCCGATCCAGATGGTCGGATCGGCGATGGGGCGATACGCCGCGGTCGAAAACGACAGGAGCACGCAGCCAAAGCCCACGGTCGAGAGCAGGGCCGAGAGGTAGTCGAGATGCGCGTCATGCACCTCGTGCGCGCGCTTGCGCACGAGGACGACCGTAGCAATCGCAAGCGCGATGATGATGCAGACGAGAATCCAGAAGTAGCTTCTCCAGCCCCACGAGTCCACGAGCAGACCGCCGAAGAGCGGGCCGATGTTGGGCGCAAAGCCGAGTGCGATGCCGGCAATGCCCATGGCCGTGGCGTTCTGGCCGCGCGGGAAGCGCGTCATCGCGATGGTCTGCATGACGGGCAGCATCATGCCGGTGCTAATGCCCTGTAGCACGCGCGCGAAGAGGAGCACGTAGAAGTTGGGGGCGGCTGCCGCGATGAGCGCACCGACGAGCATGAACGCGAGCGCGACGAAGATGAGCGTGCGCACTGCATAGCGTCGGGCGAGGTGCGTCACGAGTGGCACGGTGACGCCGATGACGAGCATGTAGATGGTCGTGAGCCATTGACTGACGCTCTCGGGTGTGCCGAAGCTCGCCTGCACGCCGGAGAGCATGGAGTTCATCGCGGTTTGCGTGAGCGCGCCTAATGCCGCGGTCAGCGTGACGATGGCGAACATCGCATATGTGCGGCGACGATCCACGACCCTACTTGGTTGCGATGGCCCCGCGCTCGCAGCGGTTGCCCCAGGAATCGATGAGCTCGTTATCGCGATAGACGCAGATGATCTCGCAGTGATTGGCGCACTTGCCGCATTCGACCTCGCGGGTGACGAACTCGAAGTCGAGGGCGGCGTCGAAATCGAAGGCACCGCTGGCAAAGGGGCCTTCGCCCGTCGCAGTGGTCGGACCCGCATCGGCGGCGAGCAGCGCCACGCCGTAGGCACCCATGAGGTGGCCGTCCGGATCGACGAGCACGGGCATGCCGAGCAGCTCTTCGAAGGCGTGGACGACGCCGACGTTCTTGCTCACGCCGCCCTGGAACACGGCCGGGCCCTCGATTTTCTTGCCCTTGCCCACGTTGTTGAGGTAGTTGGACGCGACCGCATGGCACAGACCGGCGATGATGTCCTCACGCGAGTAGCCGACCTGGATCTTGTGCACGAGGTCGCTCTCGGCAAACACCGTGCAGCGCGCGGCGATGTTGGCGGGCTTCTTGGAAGTGAGCGCGATCTCGCCGAAGTCCTCGACCTCCACGCCCAGACGGTGCGCCTGGCTCGAGAGGAACGAGCCCGTTCCGGCAGCGCATAGCGTGTTCATCGCGTAGTCCACGGCGATGCCGTCTTGCACGATGATGATCTTGGAGTCCTGGCCGCCGATCTCGAAGATCGTGCGCACGTCGGGATGCAGGTGCGTGGTGCCGACCGCATGGGCCGTGATCTCGTTCTTGATGACCGAGGCGCCGAGCATCGAGCCCACGAGGCGACGCGCGCTGCCCGTGGTGCCGGCGCTGACGACGCGTACCTCGTCTTCGTCGATCTGGTCGCGCAGCTCGGCGAGGACGCGCTTGGCTGCGCCGGCGGGGTCGCCTTCCGTCCACAAGTAGGAACGCGCGATGATGTCGCGGTTCTCGTCGATGACGACGCCCTTCGTGGAAATGGAGCCGATGTCGATTCCGATAGTGCAGTTCATGAGCGTGACTCCTTCTTCATGGCGAGCATGTCGTAAAACGCCTCGAGGCGCGTGTCCAGACCGGTATCGCTCGTCTGGGCATCGTAGGTGAGGTACAGGACGGGGATGTGGAAGTCCGAGCTGATGCGTTGGAGTACGGGCTCGCAGTCGATCTCGGGCGTGCAGCCGGCCGACTTCGCGTGGATGATGCCGTCAAATCCCCGCTCGGCATAGCGGCGGGCGGCGGCGATGGTCATCGTCGAGGTGGGGCCCATGTCATAGAGCAGGTACTCGCCTGCGCTCACGCGTAAGTTCGGCTCGTTGTAGTGGATGAAACGATGGGTGAGGTTGAGGTAGCGGTGAATCTCCACGCGCATCTTCAGGAGCTTCTCGTCGAGGTTGAGGTTCGAGCGCTCGTCGAAGGCGGTGAAGAGCTCGCCGACGACGCCGATGCGTATGGGGTTCGCGGGTTTGTCGATGGGCAGGTTTCGCATCGCGTCCATGCAGCGATTGTATGCCTCGTTGATGTCGCCGTCGGAGCTTGCGGCATTCAGGTCGTCCATGTAGCAGTCCCAGACGCGCTTGAAGGAGCCTTGCTCGACCTCGAAGCCGGCATTGGCGAGGTAATAGTCGCGTGCGCTGTCAAGTTTGGTCGCCATGTTGGCCGTGGCCATGAGCTGCACGACCGCGTGGGGAATGTTGATGTCGGGATTGACCTTCTTGAGGCAATCCTTCGCCCAGCCAAGCGGACCCTGGTCGTTGTGCTCGGAGAAATTGAGCATGACGAAGTCGTAGCCGGCATCGCGCAAGATGGACTCCTGCAGCTCGCCGTAATAGCCCAGGCGGCATGGCCCGGCGAACTGCACGAGCACGTTGGCGCCCTGGTCAAGCGCCTCGATATAGTCGCCCAGGATGTGCTTGAACGGCGTGCAGACGTAATCGGTGGAGAGGCGCTCGCCAAGCTCGATGGTCTGTCTCGTGGCCGTGGGCAGGGGCAGGAATTCGGCGTCGAGCACGTGTTCGGTGAAGAATCTGAAGGCCGGCTCGTAGTAGCCGTAGCGGAAGAACGCGACCTTCGTTGTCTTGTGACGCATCTTTTTGAGTGCCTTGCGCTGGCGCTTCTCGCGCGACTTGCCGGCGATGAGGCGGGAGGGATGCGTCGGGTCGGTGTCGATGGTGACCTTGGAGCGCACGCCGTCATGTTGCGTGTTACTCACGGATGTAACCTCCCTTGCGCTGGAATTGCAGGATGTCGATGAAGCTCTCGAGACGCGTCTGGACACCGGCCGTGCCCGTCTGCGCGTCGATCATGAGGTTGAGGATGGGGACGCCGTGAATGCAGCGCATGATGGCGTCGTCTGTCATGGAATCGGGGCCGCACGGAAACGCACTGATGAGGACGATGCCGTCGACCTGGTCCTTGAGCATGAGGATGGAGCCGATGAGCTCGCGGTTGATGACCCAGGGCATGGTGGACGAGAAGTCGAGGCTCGCCTTGTATGCCTTGGCGTGGTCGGTGTCGCAGGCGAAGAGCACCGTGCAATCCAGCTGCCTGAGCGCGTTGATGATATCCATCGCCATGTACTGGTCAAACGCGATATAGGGGTGTGCGACGATGAGGATGGACAGTGGCACCTGCTCCGTCTTGCTCGGGTCGCTTGCCACGACGTGGCGGTACTCCTCCATGAGCTTGAGGATCTCCTCCTGGTTGCGCGCGCGTTGCTCGTCGGCTCTCTGCTGTGCCTGTGCTGCCTGCTTGTACGCGAGTTTCGCGTCCTTGCGCGAGGCGCCGAGGCGCTGGCCGAGCTCGACGAACGCGTTGCGTATGGCCTTGGCGTCGCTGCCGTTCTCGACGAGCAGCGAGATGACGCGCAGCTCGGCGCGGAAGGTGTTGCGCACGAGGTCGGTCATGGACTGGAACTTCGTGCAGTAGCCGCGGTGCATGTCGCAGCTGGCATAGCAGGGGACGAAGACCGCGTCGCAGCGGCCGATGAGGTTGACGACGTGGCCCATGAAGATTTTCGAGGCTAGGCAGGTCTCGTCGACCGAGCGTGCGATACCGGCATCGACGATTGCCTTGTCGGTCTCGTCGCTGATGACGACCGTCTTGCCGAGCGCCTCGAAGAAGGTCTGCCACAGCACGCCGTAGCGGTACTGCAGAAGGGCGCGCGGAATGCCGATGACGTGCACGTCTGTCAGGTCGGCGTAGGCTGAGGTTTTCATGCTGGCTCCTTGTGACTTGGGAGAAGATATTAAGCTATCGGCTCGCCTCGGGCAACGCGGTGGATTTCTGCCACCTTATCCGATTCGCCTGATTGGGAATATAATGGGCGGAACAATATGTAGAGCGGGAATGGAGAGACCGCATGGGAGAGCTCAACGATCTTCTGGTTGCCTTCACGGGAACCATCGACGATTTCATGTACACCTACATCTTGGTGATTCTGCTCGTGGCAACGGGCGTATGGTTCACCATACGCACGCGCTTCGTGCAGATACGCTACATCAAGGACATGTTCACGAACCTCGTGGGCAAGAGCGTCTCGGCAGATACGAAGTTCTCCGACGACGTCGAGGATGCCGTCGACACGAGCAAGCTGCCCAAGGCGCCCGGCGCCGCCAACGAGCACGGCAGCACGGCCTATGCCGATGCGTCCAAGCCCAAGAAGGATCGTCGCATCTCGTCGTTCCAGGCGCTCATGGTCTCGACGGCATCGCGCGTGGGCACGGGCAACATCGTCGGCATCGCGACGGCCATCGCCATCGGCGGCCCCGGCGCCGTCTTCTGGATGTGGCTCATGTCCATCATCGGAGCGGCCTCGGCATTCGTCGAGTCGACGCTCGCGCAGATCTGGAAGGTGCGCAATCCCGATGGAACCTTCCGCGGTGGCCCGGCGTACTACATCCAGCTCGCGCTCGGCAAGCGCTGGCTCGGCATCATCTTCGCCGTGGCCCTCATCCTCTGCTTCGGCCTCGGCTTCAACGGCCTGCAGACTTACAACATGGCCTCGGCCATCGACTACTACGTGATCGATGGGCACGAGGGCGTCGTCAACACAATCATCGGCCTGTTCGTCGTCGTCGCGGTAGCCGTCGTGATCTTCGGCGGCGTGCATCGCATCTCGGTCATCACTTCCTGGATCGTGCCGATCATGGCCGGCGCCTACATCCTCATCGCCATCTGGACCTGCGTCTCCAACCTGGGTGACGTTCCAGCCGCGCTCGGCCTCGTCTTCGGACAGGCCTTCGACTTCTCGTCGCTTGCCGGTGGCTTTACCGGTTCGATGATCATGTGGGGCATCAAGCGCGGTCTCTTCTCGAACGAGGCCGGCATGGGCTCGGCTCCGAACGCGGCTGCCACCGCCGACGTGTCGCACCCCGTGAAGCAGGGCCTCGTGCAGAGCCTCTCCGTCTACATCGACACGCTCGTGATCTGCACCTGCTCGGCGCTCATGATGCTCATCTTCTGCGTGCAGCAGCCCGAGACGGTCGCGGCGCTCGTGGCCTCCGACAGCTTCAACGGCATCGACTTCGTGCAGCTGGCGATGGCCAATTCAATTGGGCCCATCGGCATCCACTTCATGACCGCGTGCATCATCCTGTTCGCGTTCTCGTCGCTCGTGGGCAACTACTTCTACGCCGAGGGCAATATCCTATTCATCAAGGACAGCAAGGGCGTGCTCCTGGCGTTTCGCCTGTTCTGCCTGGCGGCCATCTTCTTCGGTGCCATCAACAACTTCAGTCTCGCGTGGAACCTCGCCGACATCTTCATGGGCTTCATGGCCATCATCAACCTGATTGCGATTCTGCTGCTGGGCAAGTGGGCCATCAAGGCGCTCGACGATTACACGGCGCAGCGCAAGAAGGGCGTGAATCCCGTGTTTTGCGCGCAGAACATTCCGGGCATGCCCAAGACCATCTGGTGGACGCACGATACGACCTGCGGCTGCAAGGTGGATGATTCCGGCGGCGGCGTGCAGGCTGCGGAATAGGGCAAACATCCTGCGCATTCATCTGACCTGACGGGGCTGGCGATAATCGCCGGCCCCGCTTTGTTTGCCTAAGCTATCTTTTCCGCGAATAAAAATCCGGCGAATGTCTTGCAACTCATAAAAAGAGAGAGTATTTTGTAGCATGTCAAGAGAAATCTGCGAACGGTAGCATATTACTGGTAAAAGGACTTCGACGATCATGTGTTCTTGATGAAAGCACTTCCTGGCCGGGATGATTGCCGGAAAGTCCGCAAGGGGAGACCGGAGTAAAGGAGGGATTGAAATGTTGTTTGACGTTTACGGTCCTAATGCCGCCTTTCAATGGTCAGGACTCTTCATGGTGCTCATCGCACTCATCCTGCTCAACGAGGTGGCACGCCGCTGGAAGGCCGGAGGAATATTCTTCTTCTTCGGCGTTTGCGGCTTCATGACCATCTACTGCATTGCCATTGAAGTCGGCGCCGCGATGGGTGCCGAATGGGCGCTCAACAACCCCACGTACACTTCCATGGGCGGCTGGTTCCACTATGCAAAGGTGTACGCCGCCACGGCCGGATGCATCGGCTTCATGATGCTCAAGTACTCGTGGACCAAGGTCGGGCGCTCGCACTGGTTCAAGGCGTTCCCGTTCGTGATCGTCGCGATCAACATCCTGATCGCGGTCGCGAGTGACTTCGAGAGCGCCATCGTCGCCTGGGATTCCAGCTTCGTCACCGACGAGGGCGTCCTGCTCAACGGCGGCTGGCATAACGTGCTCAACGGCTGCGCGGGCTTGCTCAACATCCTGTGCATGACCGGCTGGTTCGGCATCTACATCTCCAAGAAGCGCCAGGACATGCTGTGGCCGGACATGACGTGGGTGTTCATCATCTCCTACGATCTGTGGAACTTCTGCTACACCTACAACTGCCTGCCCACCCACTCCTGGTACTGCGGCATCGCGCTGCTCGTCGCGCCGACGATCGCGGGCCTCATCTGGAACAAGGGTGGTTGGATCCAGAACCGCGCGTTTACGCTGGCCATCTGGTGCATGTTCTGCCAGATGGTGCCCATGTTCGCCAACGACTCCATCTTCGCCGTGCAGTCGGTGAACGACCCGGCCGTCAACACGGTGGTCGCCTCCATCGCGCTCATCGCCAACATCCTGGCGCTCGGCTACATCATCTACCGCGCCAAGAAGCTGGGTGTCAACCCGTACAAGCACGAGGTGTTCGTGGGCACCAAGGAATACCGCGAGGCCATGGCACGTCGCGCCTCCGTCGAGTACCTGCTTGAGACCGAGCCCAAGAAGGCCACGGACGCAGAGATCGCCGAGATGGTCGAGTACGCCGAAAGGCCCATACTTCCCGACCCCACCAAGGTCGATATGGAAGTCGAGGTCGTCACGTACGTGAAGCGCGAGTAGGAAGCCAACAGTCCGGGGGTCTCATTCCCCCTCATTCTGGGGAGCCGGCATTAGAACTGATGCCGGCTCCCTTTTCTTCTGCCCGTGCCTGTTAATGACGTGACAAAACTGCCCCGGCAACTTTTGTCACCATGTTGCCTCGTTTTTGGCTAGGGGAGCGCCTGTTTGACGGTTGTCCTGCTCGAGAGGTAGGTGATGAGCATGTAGCCGCCGTAGATGGCGACGACGAGGCAGGCTGCCATGGCGATGGAGGGGAGTATGTCGCGCCCGAGTGCCGCGAAGAGCGATTCGGACAGAACGGAGATGGCGCAGGTCGAATGGCAGACGGCCAAAGCGAGCGGCGCGACGAAGTAGATCACGACCTGTTCGAAGAGCGAACGCGTGAGCATGCGCGTGTCGCAGCCGAGCTCCGAGAGCAGGCGATAGCGACCCAGCGAGTCGATGGTGAGCGAGAGCAGCTGGATGGCGAGCACGGCTGCGGTCGTGATGAGCAGCACGAGGCCGATGTAGACCGCGAGGTAGGTGATCATGACGCGCAGACCGCTTGCCTGGCCCACCATCTGCTCGCGCGTGATGACGGTGGACACACCCGGCGCATCGACGTCATCGAGGATATCGATGAACACGTCTTCCGCGTTCGAACGGGGCGCGTACATGACGTTCACGTACACCGTATCGGGAGTTTCCGTCTGGGCCAAGGTGGCGACGACATCGTCGGGGACCACCATCATGAGAGCGTTGCTGAGTATGTCGAAGTCGTTGAGCTGGGTCTTATCGACGTGATTAGCTGGCATGAGGTCACCAGCCGGCGTGGGAAGCGGCATATGCTGTGCCACGACCGCATTGGCGACGTCCTGCGACGCCGACATGTTGTTGGTGACGAGGTATTCGCCAGGTGACAGCGTCACGGGCTGCTTGTCGCTCAGGGCGAGCGCGTCGTTGAACTGCGTGAGGCTAACGATCTGCACGCCTTGCTTCAACATCGAAGAGCTGCTCATGGCATCGGCAAGGTGCGTGTCGACAGCGTCCATGAGCTCGCCATAGGTCATGTCGGGAAGCCCGTAGAAGTCGAGCTGCGAGCAGGCGGCGACGAACGTGTCCCAATTGGCGACATGCTGCTGCAAGTATGCGCTCGTCTGGCTGATGTCGGCATCGACGGGCTTCTTCGTACCCTTGCCGTTTTCGTATACGGTTTCCTCGCCGTACGCGATGATGCTCGCATCGTAGGGATTGGCTTCGTCGATGTCGCCGGTAAACGCATCAATGAGGCCCAGGCCGGTGGCAAAGGTGGTGATGGCGAAGAAGAGCAGCACGCACACCACCCAGATGGAGACGAACGAGGTATTGAACTTCGAGGCGACCTGACGCGTGGTGAAGGGACGCAGGCGCTTGAAGTACACGCCGCGCAGGCGCGTGAGCACGGCGATGGCAAAGCCGGAAAGCGAGAAGAAGAACAGCAGCGAACCCACGAGCATGAGCACGGTCGCACACTGGAACTCTGCATCGAACAGGAGCGTCATGCCGTTGACGTCAAGCTGCCAATAGGCGAGCCCGATGAGGACGAGCGACACGATGAAGAGCGCGAGGCACACCCACGGATTGCGGACGATGATCTTTTGCCGCTTGGTCTTGGCGCCGATGAGGTCGATGAGCTTGCAGCGGCGCACGGTGATGACGTTGAAGATGGCGACCACGATGTAGATGGCGGCAAAGCACGCAAGCGTCGCGATGCAGGCGATGGGCGAGAAGCTGAACTGGTACTGTGTCATGGCGATGCCGAAGAGCGCCGCCGTGGCAAACGAGAGCAGCTGCGAGATGAGCACGCCGAGGGCAAGGCCGAGGACGAGCGAGCCCAGACCGATGAAGATCGTCTCGTAGAGCAGGATGCGTGATACCTGGCCGGGCTTCATGCCGAGCACGAGGTATATGCCGAATTCGCGCTTGCGCCGGTTGATGAGCAGCTGGTTGGCGTAGATGACGAGAAAGCCCAACACGAAGGCGACGACGACGGAGAAGGTGTTCATCATGTAGCCGGTGAACTCCACGACGTTTGTGTTGTCGGACGCCGCGATGTCGTGCATGACCTGCTGGTCACCCACGGAGTTGAACGCGTAGAACACGGTGACGGCGATGAGGAGCGTGACGAAGTAGATCGCGTAGTCACGAAGCGATCGCCGCATGTTGCGTACGGCGAGTTTAAGCAGCATGGTATGCCTCCCCGCCGAGGAAGGTCACGACCTCCATGATGCGGGCGAAGTACTCCTCGCGCGAAAGCGAGCCCTGGCGGATCTCGTTGAAGAGCTTGCCGTCGGACAGGAAGAGCACGCGGTCGGAGAACGATGCCGCGTACGCGTCGTGCGTGACCATGAGTATGGTCGCGTTGAGGGACTTGTTGAGCATCTCGAGCGTCTCGAGCATGATGGTCGCGTTGCGCGAGTCAAGGGCGCCGGTGGGTTCGTCGGCCAGGATGAGGGAGGGGTCGGCGACGATGGCACGTGCCGCGGCGACGCGCTGCTTTTGCCCACCGGACATCTGGTTGGGGTACTGCTTGAGCGACTCGGTGACGTTGAGCGTGCGCGCGATGTCCTGGACGCGCGCGGTGATGGTCGCGGGACGCGTGCCTTTGATGGTGAGGGCGAGCGCTATGTTCTCCATGCCGGTCAGCGTGTCGAGCAAGTTGGAATCCTGGAAGATGAAGCCGAGCTCGTCGCGACGGAACGCGGAGAGCTTGCCCTTCGACATCGTGGTGATGTCGCTTCCGTTGATGAGGATGCGCCCGGAGGAGGGGCGGTCGATGGTGGAGATGCAGTTGAGCATCGTCGTCTTGCCCGAGCCCGACGGGCCCATGATGGCGACGAACTCGCCACGCGCGACGTCGAAGCTCACGCCGGCCAGTGCGTACATGAGGTTTTGCCTGCCGCCGTAGACCTTCTCGACGTTACGCACGCAGAGGATGGGGGAGGAGGCCGACGAGGAACCCGTCACGCTGGCAGACGGAATTGCGGTTACTTCAGACATGGATTCCCCTTCCCGTGCGCGGAACTTTGACCGAGGCGTATGCGAGCATGCCCGCGACAAGCGCTGCTGCCACGAGTGTAACTGCTCCGACGCCCTTCGTTACCGTGGATAAGACTTTCGTAGCCTTCATGGGATGACCTTTCGCATAGCGGTTGCCGAACATCCCCTATGGTGCAACGCGCGGATTACAGCTGCCATCGAAGCGGCTTACGTGCGACTTACAAGTTCGTAAGAGTAAGAAGCCGGTAGCCCGCTCGCCGACTTCGCCAATCGATTGCACCCGAAGCGACGAAAACGCGAAGCTGCTGCGGAACTCGCGCGCAAGACCAGCGCGCTCAGACAGTCCTCGCAAGACCGCTTCGCGTTTTCGTCGCTTCTGCAATCGGGGCTTCATTCGACGAGCGGGTTACCGGCTAGGCTATAGCACGCTTTCGTCACAGCGACATGTGCATGCGGCGGCGGTCGTGGGGAAAGCTGAGCTGCACGCGCGTGCCCACGCCCTCTTCGCTCGCGAGCATGATGCCGAGCCCCATCTGCGCGCACATGCGAGCGACGAGGTAGAGCCCCATGCCGGTTGCCGAGCCGTGGGCGCGACCGACCTCGCCCGTGAATCCGCGGTCGAAGACGCGGGGAACGTCGGCGGCGGGAATGCCGCAGCCGTCGTCGCGCACCTCGAGTACCGTGCAGGCGTGCGGGCCTTCCTTGTCGTTTTCGTAGGCCTCGAAGGTGATGGTGGTGGCGTCGTACTTCGCGGCGTTGATGATGAGCTGGGTGAGGATGAATGCAAGCCAGGCCCTGTCGGCCACGACCGTGGTCTGCGGATCGATGTGGATATCGATGGCAACGCCACATGACGTGAGGTAGCGCATGTTCGCCTTGCATGCCTCGCCCACCGCATCGCCAAGCACGATTTCGCGGATGACGTAGTCGTTTACGAGCGTGTCCGAGCGCGCGGTGAAGAGTGCCTGCTCGACGAGGCGCTCGACGCGTTCGAGTTCGAGCTTGAGCTTGCTTGCGTCCTCGCCGTGCATCTTGTCGAGGAGCAGCCGTGCGGCAGCCAGCGGCGTCTTGACCTCGTGTACCCAGAGCTCGGTGTACTGGGCGCGGTCGTGGCTCTGCATCCTGAGCTCGTTGCCCTCATGCGTTGCCTGTTCTGCAATCGAACGCGCCATGTCGAGTGCGATTTTCCCTTCCAGGAACGTGGGCTCGCAGACGAGCTCATCGAAGTAGCGCGTCTTGTCGAGCGATTCCAGCGCCTCTTCGATGCTCTTCCAGAACCGTGCGCGCCGTCGGTATTCCAGGACGAAGATCAGGAGCAGAACCGTCACGAGCGTGAGGTCGATGAGGAGAATCGCATCGGTGGTCGTGCCGAGTATGCCGAGCAAGGAGGTGACGAAGGCGATGGTGACAAGCGCGAGCATCAGGGCGAGCGCCTTGTCGCGCACGAAGCTGATTGGCGTGAACCGGGCTGTGTCTTGATACTGCATCGGGGTACTCACGCCGCGATCACATAGCCGAGGGAGCGGCGTGTCTGCAGGAAATCATCGGCAATGCCGATGCTTCCGAGCGTCTTGCGCAGGCGATTGATGTTGACCGTGAGCGTGTTGTCATCGACGAACGCATCGGATTCCCACAGGTCGCACATGATCTCCTGGCGCGAGATGATGGTGCCGGCATTGCGCATGAGCAGGGCGAGGATGCGCTGTTCGTTTCTCGTGAGCTCGGCCGACTGCCCCTGGTAGCGAACCTCGGATGTGCCCAGGTCGAGCGTGACGCCATTATGGGTGATGGTGCTTGCCTCGGCCGATGCCGACGCATGGCGCTTGACGAGCGAGGCGATGCGGGCAAGCAGCACTGCCGGGCGGTATGGCTTGGCGATGAAGTCATGCGCACCCAAGTTGAGCGACATGACCTCGGTGAACTCGTCGTTCATTGCCGTGAGGACGATGATGGGTACCTCGCTTCGGGCGCGGACGTCGCGGCATATGGACTGGCCGTCGGCATCGGGCAGTCCCAGGTCCAAGATGACGCAGTCGGGGTTCGCGTCGAGGATGTCGCGCGTGGCGTTGGCGAAGTCGGTGCAGACGCGCGTCTCGTAGCCATCGAGCTCGAGCAGGCGCGCGAGTTCGTCGCGCAGGGTCGAGTCATCTTCGATGATGCAGACGGTGGGCATGATGCGTCCTTATCGCTTGAAGTGTGCTTCCCGTATTCTAGCTGCATCCAGCCTCGGAAACCGAGATGAGCGTCAATCTTACGCAGATGTAAGGAAGCGGCCAACTTTATGAGAAAGTGCGAATAGCCTGCGCGAAAAATAACCCGTACGGGCGTATCATGAAAGGTGCACGAAGGAGGTGGGCGGCATGCTGCACAGGATCGACAAGATGGAGCTTCTGAAGCATATCGTCTTCATCGCCTGCGTCGGCGTCGTGTCTGCCTTCACGTCCATCGTCTTGTGCCTCTGCGTCAACTTCGCCTATCACGTCAATCAGACCTTTGCCTGGACGCTTTTCTTCCTGCCGCTATTGGGTGTCTTGTCGCTTGCCCTCTACAAGGTCTTCAAGCTGTCCTACGACTATTCGACGGATACGCTCGTCGAGCAAATGCGCAATAACGATGTGGTCTCGCCCACGCTCGCGCCGGGCATCATCGTGGGCACCTGCCTCACGATTCTCGGCGGTGGCGCCGTCGGCAAGGAGTCGAGTGCCTTTCAGGCGGGCGCGTCGGTGAGCGAGACGCTGGGCCGCGCGTTCAAGCTTAAGAACTGCCTCATCGACAAGGAAGATAGGGAGCTATACGGATATGCGGCGCTCATGGGCATGGGCGCGACGTTTTCCGCGTTGTTCTTCGCGCCGTTGGGAGCCGTGTTCATGGTGCTCGAGCTCACGCGCTTCAGAAACCTCAGCCTACCACGCTTCATCGCGATGCTCCTCTCGGCGGCAATCGCGGCTTCCATCGCCTACCCCTTCGGCATCGGCGACATCATTCCGCGCGTTGCCATACCGGCCATGACGGGCGAGCTTGCACTCTACACCATCATCGCGGGCATGGCATGTGGCGTACTCGGCGGTATCTTCGGCCGTGCGCTGCGCTTCACGCGCAAGTTCCTTAAGACGCACGTCAACAAGCCCTACCTCGCGGTCATCATCTCGGGTCTCGTCATCGTGTGCCTCGTGTACTTCCTCGACCTGCGCGCCTTCGAGGGCTCGGGCATGAACCTGCTCAAGCACGCGCTCGACGGCTCCATCGGCACCTACGACTTCGCCATCAAGACCGGCCTCGTGTTCCTCGCCCTGGCCTTTGGCTTCAAGGGCGGCGAGATCATGCCGACGCTTGCCATCGGCGGCCTGCTCGGTTGCACGCTCGGCCAGCTCATGGGCATCGATCCCGCCTTCATGAGCGCACTTGGCATCATCGGCTTCTACGTGGGCATGTCGCGCTGCCCCATCGCCGGGTTCTTCCTCGGCTGCGAGGTTTTCGGCTGGGCCATCGCGCCCTTCCTCGCCATCATCGTGATATGCGCCGTCATGGGCAATTGGGACTACGGTTACTACGGGCACGGCCTCATCTACGAGATGCGCAAGGAGCTCGCGCGAAGGCACGCGAACGCGACAGCTGCAAAGGCGGCCTCCGCGAGCGCGACGACTGAGTCTGCGAACGGTCAAGACGAGGATGCAAAACAGCGCTCGTCGGAAAATTAAAACCGCTCGCGTCAAAAAACTTTTCAAAAACTCAAAAGTATGCTGTTGACTTCTATCCGCAGTGGAGTAAATTGTACGCGTAGAATATACACGTATCGGAATAAACGGGTTTCGCCAGCGTATTCACTGTCTTGGGGAGGAAGTCATGGCGGCACCACGAAAGGATGAGGAACGCGCGCGCCTCTACGCTGCGGCCTTGCAGCTGTTCAGCGAGAAGGGGCACATCGCCACGTCCTACAAGGACATCGCCGACGCATGCCAGACGAGCAAGTCGGTCGTCCAACACTACTACCCGCGCAAGGAGATGCTCCTCGCGCTCTATCTCGACGAGCACTTCAACTGGGTCCGCAAGACGGCCCGCGAGCTCTGCCCGCCGCATGCCGATGCTCTCGAGATACTCTGCATGATGGGCTTCGTCCACTTCGGCAAGCTCGCCGCGGACGGGCAGATGTCCCCGCTCGTGCAGGACCTCCTCGGCTTTCGCACCTTCATCGAGGGCGTCGTCCTTCGTGAACGTGACTGGATCATCAAACGCATACCGGGCAACTTCGACAGGGGCTTCGTCGCAGACAGCCTCGTTGCCGCATTGAACGGGGCATACGGATTTCTCGCGAGTGCATCGCTGGAAAACCGCATGGTCGATCCCGCGTACCTCATGCGGCTTGTCTTCGCACCCTTTTCTATCGCCCTGGGCACAAGCCCCGAGCGCGTCAATGAAGTTATCGAGGAATGCAGCTTGCTGCAGGCAGTACAGTAGGAGGAGCACCATGAGACCAATGGAATTCGCGAAGCGGACGGCGGCCAACAAGGCCATCGACTACTTTATGGAAGACCCCATTCCGCGCATCGAGAGCATGATGGCAACCGTCAACAAGATATTGCCCGACGCGCTCTTTCCGTCGCAGCGCAAGGCGTTCAACAAGGCTATCGAAGAGCGTAACAACTGGTATCAGCTCATCTGCCGCGTTGCCGACCTTGACCCGGAGGTCGCGACGGGCCTGCTCAAGTGCTTCTTGACCGAGGCCAACCTCGTTGCCTGGGACAAGCAGGAGAGGTCACGCGAGAAGTACCAGTGCAACGTGCCGTGGGCCGTGCTGCTCGATCCGACGAGCGCCTGCAACCTGCATTGTACGGGCTGCTGGGCAGCCGAATACGGCCATAAGCTCAACTTGAGCTATGACGACATCGACTCCATCATCAATCAGGCAAACGAGCTCGGCACGCACATCTTCATCTACACCGGTGGCGAGCCGCTCGTGCGCAAGGCCGACCTCATCAAGTTGTGCGATGCGCATCCGGATTCCGCCTTCCTCTGTTTCACCAACGCCACGCTCATCGACGAGGCCTTTGTCGAGGAAGTCGCGCGCGTGAAGAACTTCGTGCCGATCATCTCGGCCGAGGGCAGCGAGGAGACCACCGACGCGCGCCGCGGTGCCGGCACGTATCAGAAGATCGACAAGGCGATGGATTTGCTCAAGGCACGCGGCGTGCCCTTCGGCGTCTCGATTTGCTATACGAGCCAAAACGCCGATGCGGTGTGCACCGAGGAGTACTACGACTGGCTCATCGACAAGGGCGTCTTCTTCGCCTGGATCTTCACCTACATGCCCGTGGGCAAGGATTCGCCGGCCGAGCTCATGCCCACGCCCGAGCAGCGTGAGATGCTGTATCGCTTCAACCACCAGATGCGTCACGAGAAGCCGCTGCTCACGCTCGACTTCCAGAACGACGGCGAGTTCGTCGGCGGCTGCATCGCCGGCGGGCGCCGCTACCTGCACATCAACGCCAACGGCGATGTCGAGCCCTGCGTGTTCATCCACTACTCCAACGTCAACATCCATGACGTGAGCCTGCTCGACGCGCTGCACTCGCCGCTGTTCATGGGCTACTACCATGGCCAGCCCTTCAACGACAACCACCTGCGTCCCTGCCCGATGCTCGAGAATCCCGAGTGCATCGAGAAGCTCGTCGAAGATTCGGGTGCGCACTCGACCGACTTGGTCCAGGAAGAGACGGTTTACGAGCTCACCGCCAAGACGCGTCCCATGGCGCAGAAGTGGGCGCCGGTTGCCGAGCGCATCTGGACCGACGAGACCGACGAGCGCGCCTCCGAGCGTCACCGCAACGATTTGGGCCAGGCCACGTCGGACCTCAAGAAGTTCGAGCGCGACGGGCGCGTCGTGCACAGCGCCTTCGACGAGGAGCGCGACCCGCGCAGCGTGGCTGATCGCGACAAGGAGATGGACCGCAAGCTGCGCGAGATCACCGAGAACGAGAAGGTGCTTGCCTAGCGCCGCCATGCATATCGCCAAATCAGCCAGTCTGGCTGAGTGAGGAGGGACACATGAGCGAGAGGAACCTGAGTCGCCGGTCGTTTTTGGCTGGCACGGCAGCCACGACGGCGGCCGCATGCCTGGGCACGGGGGCGCTCCCTGCCGCCAAGGCGCTGGCCGATAACGTCGACCCTGCCGGCGAGTGGGTGAGGACCACCTGCTCGCCCAACTGCACGGGCGCCTGCGGCCTGAAGGGCTTCGTGCACGAAGGCCAGATCAAGATGATATCGCAGGCATCCGACTACCCGTTCGAGCAGTACAACCCGCGCGGCTGTCTCAAGGGCGTCTCCGTCAACACGATGCTCTATGGCCCGCACCGGCTCACCAAGCCGCTCGTCAAGAACGAGAGCACGGGCAAGATGGAGGAGGCCGACTGGGACATGGCGCTTGACGCGGCCGCCGGCAAGCTGCGTGCCGTCATGGACAAGTACGGTCCGGAATCCGTGGGCGTCATCTGGCAGGTGCAGGGCACCGGCCACATCCAGAAGGGCTCGATTATCCGCCTCTCCAACATGATGGGCTGGTCGGCCATCGGCTGCTACGAGATGAACGGCGACCTGCCCATGTTCTGGCCCGAGACCTTCGGCGTGCAGAGCGAGGAGCTCGAGTCGTATTGCTGGGAGGACTCCAAGTACACGATGATCTTCGGCTCGAACGTCATGGTCACGCGCCTTCCCGACGCGCACTTCCTCAACATCTCGCGCGAAAACGGCGGCAAGGTCGTGAACTTCGATCCCAACTACTCGGCCACGTCCGAGAAGTCAACCGAGTGGGTGCGCCTCAAGCCCGACACTGACGCGGCCTTCGCGCTGGCCGTCGCCAAGATCATCATCGACGACGGGCTCTACGATGAGGCGTTTTGCAAGAACTTCACCGACATGCCGCTGCTCGTGGACACGGCTACGGGCAAGCGCATCGAGGCCGCCAACGTGGCCGGGCTCTCGGCGTTTCCTGCGCCGGCATATCGCAGCACCTACGTGGCCGTCAATGCTGCGGGCGCTCCCTTCGCGGTCAATCCCGAGCGTTTGGGTGGCATGGAGGGCTGCACGCTCGAGTACACGGGCGACATACGGCTCAAGGACGGCACGACGGTGCATGCCAAGAGCGGTTTCAGGCTGCTGCGCGAGAGCCTCGTGGGCAAGACGGCGTCGTGGGCAAGCGACACGACGAGCATCCCCGTCGAGACCATTGAGCGCATCGCGCATGAGTGCGCCACCATCAAGCCGATGCACATCATCTTCGGCGGCGCGGGCACGCAGTGGTACCACGGCGACCTCAAAGGCCGCTCGCTCGCGCTCATCGCGGCGCTCACCGGCAACATCGGCCAGCTCGGCGGAGGCATCTCGACTTACGTGGGCCAGTACAAGACGCGCTTCATTCCGGCGTCATGGTTCAATCCGCCGCGCATGAACAAGCATTCCATGTCCTTCCAGTACGCCGTCACCGGGCGTACCCCGACGATGCAGCAAAACGCCTTTCCTCCCAATGGCCTCAAGGCACTTGTCGTGGGGTGGGGCAACCCGATGGATCAGCACAACGTCGCCAACTGGTTGCGCAGTGCCAAGGAGAGCGGCGAGCTCGAATGCCTCGTGACCCTCGACTTCCAGCGTACGACCACCGTCGACATGAGCGACGTGGCCCTGCCGGCGCCCAGCTGGTACGAGAAGCTCGAGCTCACCACGACGCCGTTGCATCCGTGGGTGCAGCTCCAGCAGCAGATGGTCGACCCGCCGGGCGAGGCACGGCCGGAGATCTGGATATGCAAGGAGCTCGCCACGCACATCGACCCCTCGTATGCCGACCAGTGGCCGGTCTTCGACGAGTCACAGGCCGAGCAGGTCGCAAACGACGTGTTGGTCACGCTCCTGGCCAATGGCGGCCCCTACGTCAACAAGCTTACGGCCGAGGACCTGCGCGTGGGGCCGGGCAAGCTCTGGCATGCCAACCCGGGCGAGAAGCGCATCCCGTTTTGGAGCCAGATCCACGAGGGCACGCCGTTTCCGAGCCAATCGCTTCCCAACGCGATCGACGTGACGGCACCATTCGTCAGGTCCGGACGCATCCAGTTCTATCGCGACGAGGACACCTTCCTCGAGCTCGGCGAGCAGCTTCCGTGCTATAAGCCCGCCTTCGAAGACACGGAGTACAAGGACGATCCCGAGGCGCGCATCAACTATCCGCTCGCGTTCATTACGCGCAACAGCACGTATCGCGTGCATTCCAC
Source organism: uncultured Coriobacteriia bacterium (assembly GCA_902478425.1). Taxonomy (GTDB): domain Bacteria; phylum Actinomycetota; class Coriobacteriia; order Coriobacteriales; family QAMH01; genus QAMH01. Next base: position 25,266 of record CABSKV010000006.1, read on the forward strand.
CTACGTGAACAATCCCTTCATGCTCGAGCTGCAAAACAGCATGCCCAAGATCTTCATGAATCCCGACGACGCCAAGGAGCGTGGCCTGGAGGCAGGCGACTTGGTCGAGGCGTACAACAGCCGCGGCAAGTGCCAAGGCGGCCTCGTGCTCGACCCGGGCATGTATCCCGGCCAGGCGATTTTCGATCAAGGTTGGTGGAGCGAGTACATGGACGGCGACAGCTACAACTCGCTCATCTACCCGTGGATCAATCCCACCAACGAGGTGTATTACCTCTCGGGCGTATGGTCGCCGAACATGGCATGGAACGAGTGCGCATGTAACGTCCGTCTCTTGCGAAAGGGCGGGGCGCGTAAGGAGGTCATGCAATGAGATACGCAATGGCCATAGACCTCGACCGCTGCATAGGGTGCAGAACCTGCGCGGTCATCTGCAAGGATCACAACGCGGAGCCCCGTGGCATCTGGTGGAACCGCGTCTTCTCGCCGGGCGCTCCCGAATACGGCACTTCGGTGATCGTGGACGGCATGCCGCGCATGGAGTTTTTGCCCATCAGCTGCCAGCACTGCGAGAACGCGCCGTGCCAGCAGGTGTGCCCGACGGGCGCGACCTACACCGATGACACGGGCACCGTGCTCGTCGACTACGAGAAGTGCATCGGCTGCCGCTACTGCATCACGGCATGCCCGTACGAGGTGCGCCAGTTCAACTGGAGCAAGCCCGATGGCGTCGAGGGCATTGACGGCGAATACCGCTGGGGATACCCGGAGGATTATCGCCAGGACGGGCATCTCGTCTACACGCCGGTACGTCCCGAGGGCGTGGTCGAGAAGTGCACCTTCTGCGTGCAGTACACCAACCAGGGAGGCATTCCCGCCTGCTGCACGGGCTGCCCGGCAAACGCCCGTATCTTCGGCGATATCGAGGATCCGGAGTCGGAGATCTCGCAGTACCTCTCTGGGCGTGAGTGGCTCGTCCTCGGCGAGTCGCATGGCACCGAGCCCAAGGTGTACTACCTGCCTTCCAAGCGCGGAGAGGGGGAGTAACCATGACGGAGCAAACTCAGAAAACAAGGAAATGGCCCATCATCCTGACCGTGGTCTTCATCGCGGTGGGATGCGCGGCGTGGATATGCCAGCTCACAATGGGGCTACTCGTCGGGTCGGGCATGAGCAACACCTTCGCGTGGGGCCTCATGATCGCGGTCTTCGCCTTCCTGGTCGGCTTCGGAGCCGGTAGCCAGTTCGTCGCGTCCTACATCGTGCTCGCCAATCGCAAGGACCTCATGCCCTACGTCAAGATCGCGCAGGCCATCGCGCTTGCCGGTGCTATCGGCGCGGGCGTGGCGATTCTCATCGATTTGGGGCACCCGGCGCACATCATGTCGATGCTCACGGGGCCCAACCCCACATCTGCGCTTACCTGGGACATGATCGCGTTGTCGGTGTTCATCGTCATCGCGATCATCAACGTGATCGCCGTGACGCGAAACAGCAAGGCGCTCAAGTTCTGGATGGTGCTGGGCCTCATCAGCGCGTTTGCGCTGCAGCTCGTCGAGGGCCTGCTCTTCGCGCTCATGGAGGCGCGCATCTGGTGGCATAGCTTCATCATGCCCGTCGACTTCATCGTCGTCGCCGTGGTATGCGGCCTTGCCATCGCGGTCATCGTCTGCGCGCTCAAGAAGGACGAGTTCAAGCCCGAGGCGCTGCACGATCTGAGCTTCCTGCTCGCGGTGGCCATCATCGTCCACCTGGTGCTTGCCGTCATCGAGCTCGCCCTCGTGTGCTTCGGCGGCAGCGCGGCCGATGGCGGGGCGCTGGCGGCAATCGGAAGCACCTGGCTGCTCTACGTGCTCGAGCTCGGTCTGCCGCTGGCTGCCGTGTTCGTGCTGCTGCTCGGCAAGAAGGATCCCGCCAAGAGCATGCTCACGGGTGGCGTGCTGGTCGTCATCGGCATGTTCTGCCATAGGCTCATGCTGCTCTATCCGGCCTTTGCCAGCCCCGTGCTCTACGTGCCGCTGTCCAACGAGCCATCCCCGAGCTGGCCGCTGCCTGCCTCGACGGGCCTGTACGACCAGACGGGCAATGCCTTCGAGATCGCGCAGGGCTATGTCCCCAACTTCTTCGAGTGGGCGAGCATGTTGCTGCCGCTGGGCATCGCGTTGGCGGTCTTCCTTGTCGCGATGTGGTTCATCGGCAAGATTGGCAAGCCGGCCGCTGCCAAGGTAGACGGTGCGCAAGCGGGCGTCGAGGTGAAGAAGACGGTCGAGGTGCGCGAGGTGACAGACGAACCCGGTGCCATCGAGGTGGAGGAAGTCATCGCCGAGGACGAGACGGGAGAGGACCAATGAAACCGATGAAAAGGACACTCACCCCTGCTGCTGAGCACCGCTCTCGTGGTTTGCGCCGCGTTGTGCATCGCGGGCTGTGGTGGCCAGCAGGCATCCTCTACGTCGGCATCGTCCTCTGCATCGAGTGCTGATGCGGAGGCACAGGGCAAGACGCTCGTGGTCTACTACTCGGCAACGGGCAATACCGCCTCCATCGCCCATTCGATTGCCGACGAGACCGGCGCGGACATCTTCGACATCCAGCCCGCTCAGCCCTATACGAGCGAGGACCTCGACTACGATAACCCGGAGAGCCGCGTTTCCAAGGAGCACGCCGACGTTGCCTTGCGCGATGTCGCGCTCGTACAGGAGACGCCCGATGACTGGGCGAGTTACGAGACCGTGCTCATCGGATACCCGATCTGGTGGGGCGAGGCCGCGTATCCCGTCGCGAGTTTCGTCAGGGCCAACGATTTCACGGACAAGTCGGTCATACCGTTTTGCACGTCGGCGTCCTCTGACATCGGCAACAGCGCCGAGCAGCTTTCCGAGCTCACGAAGAGCGGCGTCTGGCTGGGCGGTATGCGCTTTCCGGCAGATGTCAACGAGGACGAGACCTTGCAGTGGATTGACGACCTCGGTCTCGAGAAGCAGAATCTGTAGCGTGCGGTTGGGAGAGGGGAGCGTGTTATGATCGAGATATTCAAGACCGAAAACGGCACGCTCAGGCAGCTTGACGCGGTCGAGCCGGGCTGCTGGGTCAACGTCTGCGCCATCACCGCAGAGGATGCGGCGTGGCTCTCGGCCAACCTCGACGTCTCGGACGACTTCCTCTCGGCGATGAGCGACCGTGACGAGGTCTCGCGCGCCGACAAGGACGTCAAGCGCAAGCAGGCGCTCGTCATCGTCGACTACCCGGCCGACGATGAGAAAGAGGAGCTCATTGACCCGGAGGTCGCGCAGTTCGTCACCGAGCCCCTCTCGATTCTGCTCATCGAGGACCCAGGTGTCATCGTGACGGCGTCGACTGCCGCGTGCGGCATCATCACCAAGCTGAGGGGCGATGCCGACGTGCGTATCGTCACGTCAAAGCGCACGCGCTTCTTGCTCGACGTGCTCTACGAGGTTTCGAAGAGCTATATCGAGGCGCTGCGCACGCTCGAGAAGCATACCGTGAACCTCGAGCGCAAGTTGCGCAAGAGGCAGAAGAACACCGGTCTCATGAACATGCTCAGCATCGAGAAGTCGCTGCTCTACATGTCGACGTCGCTCAAGAGTTGCGAGCCCACGCTCGAGGCAATCCAGCGCGGCGACTTCGTCGATCTCTTCGATGGTGACAAGGAGCTGTTCTCGCTCGTCATCATCGAGTACAAGCAGGCCGCCGAGATGTGTGCCATCTACACCGACGTCATCACCAAGGCCATGGACGCGTTTTCGAGCGTGATCAACAACAACATGAACGCCGCCATGAGCGTTCTCACCACCATCACGCTCGTGTTGTCCATCCCCACGGCCGTCTTCAGCTTCTACGGCATGAACACCAATCTGCTGCCGCTGGCGGACTCGTGGATATTCCCCATGCTGCTCTCGTTCGCGCTGGCCGCGATCGCGACGGTGCTCGTCTTGCGCTTCAAACGCTAGCGCTTCGTTCCGCCGAAGAAGTACGTGAACGGCGTGTCCGCCACCATGTCAATCTCGAACACGTTTTGCCAGACGCGCAGCGCCTCGCGTGCGGGTGGCAGGTTGCTCGTGACGTCATGCGGCACGTTGGCGTGATGCTCATTGAGCGTGGCGCGGCCCATGCCGTGTGCGACGAGGAAACGGCCCTGCGGCACGAGCAGCGATGCACTCGCTTCGACGAGGGCGGCCTTGTCGAGTATGTGCGGGTAGGCGTTGTAGATGACCATGACGTCGAATGGCTCGTCACTTGTGAAGTCGAGGATGTCGCGACACTCGAAGCGCAGGCGTTCGGCCGGCACGTCGGAAAAGCTCGTGCGAGCGCAGTCGAGCATCCTTTCCGAGAGGTCGAGAGCGACGATGGATGCGGTTCCCAACTCGAGGTAGGCGCGCTCCATGATGCCCGTGCCGCAGCCGACGTCGAGCACGCGCGAGCCTTCGTGCACGCCGGCGAGCTGCGCGACCATGAGGTGCTTGGTTCCGGCTGGCTCGGCCTGCTCGTTCCAGTTCGCAGCGCGCTCGTCGAAGTAGGCGCCGATCTTGCCGATGCTCATTGCATCATCCCCTTATCCAGTGGCACGACGAGGAAGCCGTCGCCGTGGGCGACTAGCTCGACGGGCACGTCGTAGACGTCCTCGATCGTCTCCTTGGTCATGACCTCGGGCCCGCCGCTCGCGC
>CABSKV010000007.1 GCA_902478425.1 uncultured Coriobacteriia bacterium
GGGAATTGTCTCGGTGTTCATAGCTGCTTCCCAGACATGACGAAGGGCTGCCAAAAGAGGAATTCACCTCTCTCGACAGCCCTTGCTCATGTACCTGATGCTTAGAGGCTCAGCGAATCGGTCGGGCACACGGAGATGCAGGAACCGCAGTCGATGCACTCGTCAGCGTTGACCACGGCATGGTCGGCGATGGTGATCGCGTCGACGGGGCAGGCATCTGCGCAAGCGCCACAGGCGATGCAGGTATCCTCGTTCACAGTTACAGCCATGAGAATCCTCCTTCTCTACAGCCCGCGTGGGCTGTCAAAAATAAACACGCCGCTGATTGTATCCAAAACGAGCCGTGCTGTCGCTGCGCGATTGGTATTTCTTACCCCTTCGGTAGATTTTGAACATGACGCAATACTATGCGCGCGCTTTTAGGGCATAATGTGCTCACATCGAAAGGAGACCGAGTTGCCTTCGTCAAGCCGTAACCGCAAACGCCGTGAAAAATCGCAGCGCCGCTCAGTCAACCTCCTCACCATCCTCGGGTGCATCGCCGGAGCATTTTGCCTGGTAGTCGTCATTGGGTGCGCCGTGGGCGCAACCTGGCTCATGGGCCTGCCCGACTACAGCGCCATCAACACATACGCAAACACGGGCATCACCACCATCTACGCGAACGACCGCCAGACCGTCCTCGCGAAGATCTACCTCGAGAACCGCATCGAGGTGACGAAGGACGAGGTTGCCGAATACGTGCTCGAGGGCACGATCGCAACAGAGGACGAGCGCTTCTACGAGCATGGTGGCATCGACCCCATCGGCATCGCGCGTGCGGTGCTCGTGAACGCGGCTTCCGGCGGCACGTCCGAGGGTGCATCCACCATCACCCAGCAGCTCGTGCGCAACACCGTATTGCTCGACGAGATGACCGACCGCAGCATCAGGCGCAAGGTGCGCGAGATGTACATCGCCTCGCAGGTCGAGCGCCAGTACACCAAGGACGAGATCCTCATGATGTACATCAACGTCGTCAATTACGGCGATGGGTGCTATGGCATCGAGGCGGCGAGCCGCGACCACTTCGGCAAGCACGCCGACGAGCTCACGCTTTCCGAGGCGGCCCTGCTCATCGGCATTCCCCAGTCCCCCACCGCCTACAATCCGCGCGAGCACATGGACAAGGCAATGGCACGCCGCGCTGTCGTGCTGCAGCGCATGCTCTCGAACGGCTACATCACGCAAGACGAGTATGACGAGGCGCTCAACGACACTCCCGTGCTCTCGAACGAGACAATGGAGGACGAGACCATCTCCGACATCGCCCCCTACTTCATCGACTACGTGCGCAAGCAGCTCGACGAAGACGAGCGCTTCCCCGCCACGATCATCGCACATGGCGGTCTGTCGGTGTACACAACGCTCGACCCCGCGCTGCAAAAGGATGCCAACGACGCCATTCAGCAGGCGGTGCGCTACAACGACGAGAACTTCGATGCGGCGCTCGTCTCGGTCGACCCCGATAACGGCCAGATCGTCGCAATGGTCGGTGGCAGGGATTACGAGACCAACAAGTTCAACCTCGCCACGCAGATGAGCCGCCAGGCCGGCTCGGCGTTCAAGACGTTCACGCTGCTCTCCGCCCTCAACGAGGGAATGGACCCCGACAACACCTACATCGAATCCGCAAGCCCGGTGGAGATCGGCAAGGACTGGACCGTGAGCAATTCCGAGGGCCACGGCTACGGCCCCATGAGCGTCGCTGACGCAACGCGTTCTTCGGTCAACACCGTCTTCGCGCAAATCGTCCACGTGGTTGGCGCGCAGAAGACGATTGACGCCGCCAAGGCCTGCGGCATCGAGTCCCCCCTCGTGCAAGACGAGACCGTCACCCTCGGTACGAGCGGCGTCAACCCCCTCGAGATGGCAAACGCCTACGCCACGATCGCCAACGGTGGCTACTATCACGAAACCTACGCCGTCGTCGAGATAGTCGACGCGAGCGGCAAGGCGGTCTACACGCACGAGGAGGTGCCGGCTAAGCGCGCTCTCTCGGCAGCCGTCGCACAAAAGGCGACCGACATCCTCGAAACCGTCATCAGCTCGGGCACGGGCACGGGTGCGAGCCTGAGCAACGGACAGCCCTGCGCGGGCAAGACGGGCACTTCGGAGCACGGCCGCGATCTGTGGTTCTGCGGGTTCACGCCGCAGTACTCGACGGCCGTGTGGGCAGGGTATCGCACGGAGCGCGAGACGGGCCTCTACGGCGGCAGCATATGCGCGCCCATCTGGCGCAGCTTCATGAACGCGGCGCTTGCGGGCAAGCCCATCGAGCAGTTCCCGACGACAAGCGAGAAGATTACGTACAAGCCCGCAAAGACCTGGGACTTCACCAAGGACATCACGATCATCGGCGGCGACGAGGAAGATCCGAAGCCAAGCGAGTCGTCAAGCTCGAGCAGCTCTTCGAGTGCCTCGAGCTCAAGCGCCGCTTCGGGTTCGGCTTCCAGTTCTGCCAAGCCAGACGGTGGCGAGACGCCCAAGCCCGATCCAAAGCCCGAGCCCGGTGGCGATGACAAACCCGAGCCCGCCACGCAGTCCTCGTAGCTTACCTGCGACAGCGAAAAACACGAGATAGATGACGCTGTGATATTATCTCGCCCGGGAGGAAAGCATGTTTGAAGACACAAAGGCCGTCGCGTTTGCGCTTGACGGTACCGTATATCGGGGCTCGCAGCTCATCGACGGCATCGATGAAGTCATACGTCATTGCCGCAAGTTGGGAAAGTCCATCTTCTTCCTCACGAACAACTCCTCCGAAACACGCTCCCAGATCTTCCACAAGCTGCGTAACATGGGCATTGACTGCACCTTCAGGGAGGTGCTGACAAGCGGTTACGCCGCCGCTCTCTACGCGCATCGCGAGCGCCTCGCCAACATCTACGTCTACGGATCGAAGAACCTCATCAGCGAATGCGAGAAGCTGAGCGTGCATGCCGTCGACGCCGACGAAGCCGAGAACATGCTCATCGGCCTGGATCCGGAGTTCGATTACGACAAGCTCGCCATTGCCGCCAACGTCGCCCTCAAGGTCGACAAGGTCATCGCCTGCAACAAGGAGCGCTCGTATCCGGGCGAGGAAGACTCCCTCATGCCCGGTTGCGGTGGCATGGTCGCATCCGTCGAGTGGTGCTCGGGGCGTATGGTCGATCTCACGATCGGCAAACCCAACACCTTCATGCTCAAGGAGGTCAGCGAGCAGCTCGGCCTGGCTCCCGCCGAGATTCTCGTCGTGGGTGACACCTATGACACCGACATCCTCATGGCCAACAAGTTTGGCAGCCCGTCCGTCATCATCAGCTCGCATGTCTACGGCGACACGGTGAGCGTCGAAGGCGTCCGCGAGCTCCTCACCCTCATCGGTGCTCCCGCAGCGGAGTAGTAGTCCGTTAGAACTTGTTTCGCAAGATGCCCCAGCGCAGGCGACTCGTGCGCGGAGCCGTCGGCAGCATGATGTCCGTGCGCCCGGCAAGAAAGCGTCGTGCCTTGGCAGAGACGTGTCTGACCGCGACCGCCTCGACGAGCTTGGCGGCATCTGGGCTCATCACGCGCTCGTACTCGCGCAGCAGCACCTGCGCCATCGTCGTGCATTGATGCGCGAGCTCGGAATCGAGGTCATCGCAGGGCGGCAACGCGGTCTGATCGATTGCAAGACGCCTTTCGACATAGCGATGCGGTAGGTCGCAGAACACGTAGCCATCACAGTACAGCGCCACGGCGTGAATCCACGCATCGCAGCCACGCCCGAAGTCGAAGACGCGACGGCGACGCAGGAGCTTGACGAGCGCACCGTTCATGAGCATCGTGCAGCCCAGCGCCCAGTTACGCACGAGCAGCAGGCTACCCGGGTGCGAGGCGCACACCTCGTAGCCATCGAACTCGTCGCCCACGACTCTGCCACGTGCATCGATGCACTCGGTGCCGGCGTAATAGAGCTCGGGACGGCTCGTGTTCGCGGAGATGTGGTCGGTACCGGCGGCGAGCTTGCCCTCGAGCCAGATATCGTCCTGGTTGGCGAGCGCGATGAAATCGTACTCCTCCACCGGTGCCTCGTAGAGAAGCTTCATGAGCGTGCGCGTCTTGCCCCGGTGCGTGGTGTTGTAGATGATCTCGATGTTGTCGTGCTCGGAGGCGTATGTCTCGAGAATCCTGAACGTGTTGTCGGTCGAGCAATCATCGGAAATGCGCAGGAAGACCTCGACGCCTTCTTGGTCGAGTATGCTGTCGAGTTGCTGTGCGAGATGCTCCTGGCCGTTGTAGGTGGCCATGAGGACGAGTACTCGCGCATCGCCGGCCATGACTCCCCTTTCACCGTTGCACGGCCCCTACGCCTGCAAGCTGGCGGAGGGACAGGGATTCGAACCCTGGAGGCGGCTCAACACCGCCTGACGGTTTTCAAGACCGTTGCATTCAACCACTCTGCCATCCCTCCGCATGTGGCGCGCATCGCAGTATTCTACACCAGACAAATACCCAGCGTATCTGTCCATCTCTACACGAAGAGCGGGCCCACCGTCTCCTTGAGGTACGCGGCGATATTGGGGTCCTTCATCGCCTGCGCGACGTTGGCGGCAATCCACGAGGGTACCGTACCGGTATCGTAACCATCGCTCGGGTCGATGACGATTGCGTACATGTCCTCGCGATCGAGCAGCGAGACGAGTGCGTCGGTGAGCTGGATCTCGCCGCCGGCGCCGGGCTCGGTCGTGGCGAGCAGCTCCATGACGGTCGGGCTCAGCAGGTAGCGGCCAAAGCTCGCGAGGTTGCTCGGCGCATCCTCGAGTGCGGGCTTTTCCACCATCTCGGTGACCTTCCACACGCCGTCGCCCAGGTCCTCGCCGCCGATGATGCCAAAGCGGCTCACCTCGTCGTCGGACACGGGCAGCACCGCGATGACGCTCGCGCCGCCATGCGCCTCTGAGACCTCGCTCATCCTCTGGCACATCGTGTTATCGGGTACGAGCACATCACCGAGCATGACGAAGAACATGTCATCGCCGGTTTCGGGCGCGGCAACATGCACGGCATGTCCCAGCCCAAGCGGCTTGTCTTGGTACACGAACTTCACGGGAAGCGTGCCCGCATACTCGACGGCATCAGCGTAGGAATCCTTGCCCACGCCGCGCAGGTGCTTGACGAGCGCGTCATGCGGGGAGAACTGATCTTCGATGGACTTCTTGTCACGGCTGTTGACGATGATGACCTCGTCAACGCCCGCCTCGAGGGCTTCCTCGACGATGTACTGAATCGCCGGCTTGTCGACTACCGGCAGCATTTCCTTGGGCTGCGCCTTCGTCGCAGGCAAGAAGCGGCTTCCCAGGCCAGCAGCAGGTATTACGGCTTTCATCTTTCCTCCTCGATGCAGGCGGCGATCTTTTCGCCCATCTCCCTCGTTCCCAGAACACGCTCGGGTTCCGTCGTCTTCCGTGCGATATCGGCCGTGCGCCAACCTTGGGCAAGCACGCAATCGACCGCACGCGTCACATCGGACGCAGCTTCATCCAAACCGAAGCCATGCGCAAGCATCATAGCAGTTGAGAGCACTTGAGCCAGGGGATTGGCGATGTTTTTGCCCGCGATATCGGGAGCCGACCCGTGGCAGGGCTCGAATAGCGAGCTCCCATCACCGAGCGATGCGCTCGCGAGCAGACCGAGCGAGCCGGCAAGCACGGATGCCTCATCGGAGAGTATGTCGCCGAAAGTGTTCTCGGTGAGGATGACGTCGAACTGTCCCGGATTCATGACGAGCTGCATCGCGCAGTTGTCGACGAGCATGTCGACGAGCTCGATGCCCGGATAATCGGCGGCAACCCGATGCACGACCTTGCGCCAGAGGCGCCCCGTGTCGAGCACGTTGGCCTTGTCGACGCTCGTGACCTTGCCACGACGCTTCGCAGCCGCATCAAAAGCCTGTCGCGCGATGCGCTCGATTTCATACTCGTCATACTGCATGACATCATGTGCATGCGTCCCCGTGGCATTCTCCACGGTCATGTGCTCGCCAAAGTACAGACCGCCCGTGAGCTCGCGCACGATGAGGATGTCGCAGCCGAGCACCGCTTCGGGCTTGAGCGGCGAGGCATCGACGAGCTCATCGTAGACGTGCACGGGCCGCAAGTTCGCATACAGCCCGAGCCCCTTGCGTATGCCGAGCAAGCCATCCTCGGGGCGCGGCTTGTCTGGGTCGACGGTATCCCAGCGTGGACCTCCGACGGCGCCGAGCAGCACCGCGTCAGCGCGCCGGGCAAGCTCGAGCGTGGCGGCGGGCAGGGCAACCCCGCATTCATCGATGGCGCAGCCGCCGATGAGTGCCTCAGTGCACGCGAACTCGATGTCACGCTTGCGCCCGACGGCATGCAGCGCCTCGAGGGCCACCTGCATGATTTCCGGGCCAATGCCATCGCCCGGCAAGACGCAAATCTCGTAATGCTGCCTGCCCATGGCAATCACCTGCGCTTCTTCGTCCGCGCCACAAGGCCACCTGCCTCGATAATTTCCTGGATGAACGGGGCAAAGGGCCGGACATCCCAGCTCTCGCCCGTAGTCAGGTCTTCGATGATGCCCATGCCCGTGTCGACAAAGAGCGAATCGCCCTCGCCAATGCCAGCGACGGCCTCGGGGCACTCGATAATGGGCAGCCCGACGTTGATGGCGTTGCGATAGAAGATGCGCGCGAAGCTCGTGGCGATGACGCAGGAGATGCCGGCTGCCTTGATGCAGCTCGGCGCATGCTCGCGCGAGGAGCCGCAGCCGAAGTTCTCATCGGCGACGATAATGTCACCCGGCTTGACGCGCTCGGAAAAGGTCGGATCCAAGTCCTCCATGCAATGAGCCGCAAGCTCGTCCATGTCCGACGAGTTGAGATAGCGCGCGGCGATGATCGCGTCGGTATCGACGTCGCGTCCGTATGTGATTGCCGTGCCCGTAAATTGCATGCTTAAACCCTAGCCAATCTGAAGCAAGGAAGCTCCTGCACGTGCTTTGCTCGCACAATGATTCGCACCCGAAGCGGTAAAATCGTTCGGCTGCTGCGGAACTCGCGCGCAAGACCAGCGCGCTCAAACAGTCCTCGCAAAACCGCCTCACGATTTTACCGCTTCTGCTCATCGGGCGTCGCAAAGCACGTACGGTAGCTTCCTACAATAATTGCTCTGGCGTGCAGACGTAGCCCGCGACAGCGCTCGCCGCGGCGACGGCGGGGCTTGCGAGCACGACCTCGCTATCCTTGGCGCCCATGCGTCCGACGAAGTTGCGGTTCGTCGTGGCGATGGCCCGCTCGCCCGAAGCGAGCACACCCATGTACCCACCCAGGCACGGGCCGCAAGTTGGCGTCGATATGGCGCAGTGCGCATCGAGAAACACATCAACGAGCCCTTCGTGCACGCATTGGCGATACACGTCCTGGGTCGCGGGAATGATGATGCAGCGTACGCCTGACGCAACCGTGCGCCCGCGCAGCACCTCAGCCGCCACGCGCATGTCCTCGATGCGCCCGTTCGTGCAGCTGCCGATGACAGCCTGGTCGATACGCATGTCGTTGCAGTCAGCTGCAGGCTTCGTGTTGCTCGGCAGATGCGGCAGCGAAACCGTGGGTTCGACCTGCGAGACATCGACATGAATCACGCGCGCGTAGCGGGCGTTTTCATCAGAAGCGTACTCGACCCACGGCCGCTCGGCACGTGACTCCACGTAGGCGCGCGTCACGTCATCGACGGCGAAGATGCCCGTCTTGGCACCGGCCTCGATGGCCATGTTGCACATCGTGAAGCGCCCGTCTATCGAGATTTGCGCGACGGCCGGGCCGGTGAACTCCATCACCTGGTATAGCGCACCATCGACGCCGATCATGCCGATGATATGCAATATGAGGTCCTTCGCGCTCACGCCGGGAGCGAACTTGCCCTCGAGCACGACCTTGATGCTCTCGGGTACCTTGAACCAGGCACTGCCCGTCGCAAAGGCGACGCCCACGTCGGTCGACCCCATGCCGGTCGAAAACGCCCCGAGCGCACCGTAGGTGCAGGTATGCGAGTCGGCACCGATGGTGAGGTCGCCCGGCACCACCACGCCCTTCTCGGGCAGCAGCGCGTGCTCGATTCCCGCGCACCCGACCTCGTAGTAATGCTCGATGCCGTGCTCGTGCGCGAACTCGCGCATGAGCTTGGCCTGCTCGGCGCTCTTGATGTCCTTGTTCGGCGTGTAATGGTCCGGAACGAGAACCACGCGCGCGGGATCAAAGACCCCCTCGCCCACCTGACGGCATACGTCGATGGCGATGGGCGCCGTGATGTCATTGGCATGCACGACGTCCACCCTGCACTCGATGAGCTGACCTGGAACGACCTCGTCGAGCCCCGCGTGCGCCGCAAGGATCTTCTCGGCGATGGTCATGGGCCGCGCCATTAGACCTGAGCTTCCTCGATGATCTTCGTGAAGTACTCGAGCTTCATCGAGCCCAGGTCGCCCTCATGGCGCTCGCGCACCGCGACTTCGCCGTTCTCGACTTCCTTATCGCCGATGACGAGCATGTAGGGAACGCGTTGCCCCTGTGCCTTGGCGATCTTCACGCGCATGGGCTCGTTTTGCTCGTAAACCTCGACGCGCCCACCATGTGCGCGCAACTCGGCCGCGACCTGCTCGGCAGCCTCGACGTGGCGATCGGCAATGGGGATGATGACAGCCTGCGTCGGTGCGAGCCACAGCGGCAGGTTGCCGCTCGTATGCTCGATGAGTATGCCGAGGAAGCGCTCGATGGAGCCGAAAAGCGCACGATGGAGCATCCACGGACGCTCGCTCGTGTTATCGGCCGTGCGATAGGTGACGTCGAAGCGCTCGGGCAAATTGAAGTCGACCTGCACCGTCGAGCACTGCCACCAGCGACCGAGGGCATCCTTGACCTTGATGTCGATCTTGGGGCCGTAGAAGGCGCCATCGCCCGGGTTGATCTCGTATGGAATGCCACGACGCTCGATGGCCTCGCGCAGGAAGCTCTCGGCCTTCTCCCACATCTCGTCGGTGCCGATGGACTTCTCGGGACGGGTCGAGATCTCGGCCATGTACTCGAAGCCGAACTCCTTCATGATGGAATCGGCCAAATCGAGAATCGCGCAGACCTCGTCGACGACCTGGTCCTCGCGGCAAAAGACATGCGCATCGTCCTGCGTGAAGCCACGCGCACGCATGAGACCATGCACGGCGCCGCTCATCTCATGGCGGTACACGGTGCCGAACTCGAAGTACCTGATGGGCAGCTCGCGATACGAGTGGATGTCGTTCTTGTAGAGGATGACGTGGCCCGGGCAATTCATCGGCTTGACGCCATACTCGCTCAGGCGCGGCTCCTCGTCACTTCCCTCGTTGATCTCGAAGAAGTACATGTTGTCCTTGTAGTATCCGTAATGGCCACTCGTCTTCCAGACATCCGCCTTGTAGATGTGCGGCGTGATGACCTCCTCGTAGCCCCTGCGGTACAGCTCCTTGCGCAGCCACTCCTGCATGATGCGGATGATGCGCGCACCTGCCGGCAGATACAGCGGCAGGCCAACGCCGGCCTCCTCGTCCATCATGTAGATGCCGAGCTCGCGGCCGATCCTGCGATGATCGCGCTTCTCGGCCTCCTCGAGCAAGACGAGGTATTCCTTGAGGTCCTTCTTGTCGAAGAACGCGGTGCCGTACAGACGCTGGAGCTGCTCGTTTTGCGCATCGCCCTTCCAGTACGCACCCGCGAGCTTCATGAGCTTGAAGGCACCGACCTTGCCAGCACGTGGGATGTGCGGGCCCGTGCACAGGTCGACGAAGTCGCCGTGACGGTAAATCGAGATCTCGGCGTCCTCGGGAAGGTCGTCGATGTGCTCGATCTTGAACTTCTGGTCCTTGAAGATCTCCTTGGCCTCGTCGCGCGTGACGACTTCGCGAATGAAGGGCTCGTCCTTCTTGACGATCTCCTTCATCTTGGCCTCGATGGCCTCGAAGTCATCCGAGGAGATGTTCTCGGTCAGGCCGAAGTCGTAGAAGAAGCCGTCCTCGGTCTGCGGGCCAAAGGCGATCTGCGCGCCCGGGAAGAGCGTCTGTACGGCCTCGGCCATGATGTGCGCGGTGGAGTGGCGCAGGATGTCGAGCGCCTCGGGAGAGCGCGTGGTGATGATCTCGACCTGCGCGCCGTCATGAAGCGGCGTATTGAGGTCGACGAGCTCGCCATCGATCTTGCCGGCAATCGCCGCCTTGGCAAGACCGGCGCCGATGGCAGCCGCGCAGTCGGCGACTGTCGCGCCATCCTCGAGCTCTTTGGCTGATCCATCGGGGAGGTAAACGGAAATCGTGCTCATGATTGGTCCTTTCTGCCCGTGCTCGGCCACAAACCGAGTGGGACTTCGTCGAGAGAAGCACTTGGCGAGACACTACACCGCAGCAAGGCGCGATGCAAGGGAAACTTGGACTAAGCCGAGCGCTGGCGCCTTTGGCGCGCGAACGGACGGCCGCAATAGGGGCAGATCTGCCAACCGGGCTCGAGTGGCCTTCTGCAATTGCTGCAGACGTTGCGCAGCTGTGCACGGCACTTGGGGCAGGCGATGTAGTCGCTCTTCACCGGCTCGCCGCAGCGCGGGCAGTTGCCGTAATCGGCAAGCTGGCGTCCCATGAGCTCGAGGTTCATGACCTGCTCGGTGGAATCGGCGGTATTGAGTGGCGGGCGCATCAGGCAATAGGCGACAAGCCCGGCGACGGGAACGATGGCGACGGCAGTCCACAAGCCCACGGAAGCCTCACGCGTCTTGGCGTCCCGGTTGACCCAGACGATGCAGACGATCCACAGACCGATCATGATGATTGCGGTAATGATGAGGATGACGAGTACGGGAGGTGTGAGTACCGACGAGAGCATCTCGGATATGCTTCTTTCTTCTTGCTACCTGTGCTGATGAACTACTGGTGCAGATTCTATCACCAAATGCCCTTTACCTCGCCAGCAACGGTAATGGAGCCCGTGGCGAGGACGGGCTCGTTGATAAGCAGCTCGTGGGCCTCGCCTATGCTTCGCGCAAGCTCAGGGCGCACGCCGCATTCGTCCTCGACGATTGTCGCGAGCTCGTCTGCCGGGATGGCACGCGGGGAGGATGACGCCGTGACGACGATGCGCGAGAACAGCGGACACAGCTCCCGGACGATCCCACGCGCGTCCTTGTCATCCAGCACACCGATGAGCAGGGTTGAGATGGGCCATGCGTCCCCGATGCGTCGGCGTAACTCGCCGGCCAGCGCATGGGCGGATTGCGGGTTGTGCGCCGCATCGATGATGACGAGCGGGTCGCGCCGCAAGACCTCGAAACGCCCGGGAATGACGAGCTCGTCGAGCGCTGCACGCACGCTCGCTCCCGATGGCGCGTGCCCGAGCGCCGCCTCTACCACCGCAAGGGCTGTCGCGAGATTCGAGCGCTGGTAGACGGGCATGAGCGCAAGCTCGTTATCGAATGGGCCTGTCGCGTCGGGATCTGCATACGAATAGGGCGCCTCGACGTCTTGCGCCTGTTGCTCGAACACCTCGCGCGCCGCAAGGTCATGTGCGAACACCGCACGGCTTCCCGGCTTGATGATGGCCGCCTTCTCGCCCGCGATCTTCTCGATCGTATCACCGAGTATCGCGATATGCTCCAAGGCCACGCCCGTGATGACGGCAACCTGCGGATTCACGACGCTCGTCGCGTCCCAGCGCCCGCCCAGCCCACATTCGAGAACGGCCCAGTCGACACCCTCCTGCGCGAA
The DNA here is from genome assembly GCA_902478425.1 of uncultured Coriobacteriia bacterium. GTDB lineage: Bacteria > Actinomycetota > Coriobacteriia > Coriobacteriales > QAMH01 > QAMH01. The sequence goes on from CABSKV010000007.1 coordinate 11,803, forward strand.
CAGCCACAGCGCCGCCGCCGTGAGCAACTCGAACTCCGTTGCCTGCACACCCGCACGCGCAGCTGCATCAAGAGCTGCCTCGATGCCATGCGCGAAGGCCTCATCGCTCACGATACGCCCGTCAATCTCGATGCGCTCGGGATACTTGACCAGATGCGGCGAGACGTAGAGCCCCACACGCAGGCCCTGTGCGCGCAACAGCGCCGCGATCATGCGCGTCGTCGACGACTTTCCGTTGGTGCCGGCGACCTGTATGCAGCGGTAGCGCTTCTGGGGCTCGCCCATTGCGGCGCACATCGCGGCAATCGGCTCGAGCGAAGGATTCATCCCGAACTTGAGCGCACCCTCGAGCGTGGCGACGGCCTCATCGTATGTCATGGATTGCATCATGACCGCTATTCTACACTCACATCGTCCCTCGGATCCCTCTTCAATATCTGCTACCTATCGACTTAGATATTCTAAACGAATGCAATTAGGTAACATGTCCGTGACAGCGCGTGCACGCACTGTATTGGCTCTCGTACAATCGTTGGCTGTACATATGCAATGCACGCGAAAGGACAAGCACTCATGCGCAAATTCAAGACAGAGAGCAAAAAGCTGCTCGACTTGATGATTAACTCCATCTACACCAACCGCGAGATCTTCCTGCGCGAGCTCATCTCCAACGCATCCGATTCGCTCGACAAGCTCTACCTGAGCTCGCTCGAGAACAAGGACAGCTCCGTCATGCGTAGCGACCTGCGCATCCAGGTCGCCATCGACAAGGATGCCCGCACGCTCACCATCAGCGACGACGGCATCGGCATGACCAAGGACGAGCTCGACAAGAACCTCGGCACCATCGCCCATTCCGGCTCGCTCGAGTTCAAGAACTCGGATGCCGAAAACCTCGAGGAAGTCGACATCATCGGCCAGTTCGGCGTCGGCTTCTACTCCTCGTTCATGGTCGCCGACAAGGTCACGGTCATCTCGAAGGCCTATGGCAGCGACGAGGCGTTCAAGTGGGAGAGCGACGGCGTCGAAGGCTACAACATCAGCGAGGCCACGCGCGAGAAGCGCGGCACCGACATCATCCTGCATCTGCGCGAAAACACCGACGAGGTCAACTACGACGAGTACCTCTCGCAGGCGCTCATCAAGCACCTCATCAAACGCTACAGCGACTACATCCGCTACCCCATCGTCATGGACATGGAGAAGACCCGCACGCTTCCCAAGCCCGAGGACGCCGGCGATGACTACGTGCCCGCGACCGAGACCTACGTCGAGGAGGAAATCCTCAACTCGATGATCCCCATCTGGACGAAGAAGAAGTCCGAGGTCTCCGACGAGGAGTACGTCGATTTCTACCAGGCCCAGTTCCACACGGCCGACACCCCGCTGCGCACCATCTCGATGCATGCCGAGGGTTCGCTGAGCTACGACGCGCTGCTGTTCATCCCCACCGACGCACCCGTGAACCTCTACGCCAAGGATTACCAGCGCGGTCTGGCGCTCTACAGCAACAACGTCATGATCATGGAGCACTGCGAGGACCTGCTGCCCGACTGCTTCGGCTTCGTGCGCGGCGTCGTCGACAGCCCCGACCTCAACCTCAACATCTCGCGCGAGACGCTTCAGCAAGACCGCCAGCTCATCGCCATCGAGCGCCGCATCGAGAAGAAGGTCAAGCAGGAGCTCGAGAAGCTCTGCAAGGACGACCGCGAGGCCTACGTCGACTTCTTCGGCAAGTTCGGCCATGTGCTCAAGTACGACATCTACTCCACCTACGGTGCACGCAAGGACCTGCTGCAGGACCTGCTACTCTTCCACTCCGCCAAGGAGGACAAGCCCATCACGCTCGCCGAGTACGTCTCCGGCATGCAGGAGGGCCAGGAGAGCATCTTCTTCGCCTCCGGTGACACCGTCGCGCGTCTGGCCCAGAGCCCGAGCGTCACGTCGGTCGTCTCGCGCGGCTACGACGTTCTGCTCTGCGGCGACAACGTCGATGAGTTCTGCCTGCTCTCCATCGGCAGCTACGACGAGAAGGAGATGCGCAACGTCGCAAGCGGCGAGGACCTGGGCCTCGAGACCGAGGAGGAGAAGGAGGAAGTCGCCAAGAAGCGCGAGGAGAACAGCTCGCTGTTCGAGGCGATGACCGAGGCGCTGCCCGATGACATCACCAACGTCACCGCGACCACGCGCCTGAAGGATGCCGCCTGCTGCATCGTGGCCGACGGCCCCGTGAGCCTCGGCATGGAGAAGTACTTCGCGACCATTCCGGCAGCTGCCGGCGAGCGTCCCGAGGCCAAGCACGTGCTCGAGCTCAATCCCGATCACCCCGTCTTCGCGACGCTTCAGGCAGCCCAGGAGGCCGGCGAGACAGACAAGATCGCCCAGTACGCGAACCTGCTCTACAACCAGGCGCGTCTGGCCGAGGGTCTCGAGATTGCCGACTCCGCCGCGTTCAACGAGGCTATCTGCGCGCTGATGAAATAAACTTTTCTCGCGATAATTTCGGTTATAGGCAGTGCATTTTATAGTGCACTGCCTATAATTTTATATGGATACAAAACAAGGCGAGGAGGTTCGTCATGGCTACGATGTTATTCCAGGGACACGGCTCCTATAGATTCACGCTCGATGACAGCACGGTCATCTACGTCGACCCGTTTTTCGGAGATGAGTACGAGCTCGAGGCAGACCTCGTGCTGGTCACGCACAGGCATTTCGACCACGATGCCGTGGACAAGATGCCCCATGCGCCTGGCTGCGAGGTGATCTGGCCCGAGGACCTGCACCCCACGAGCGACGAGTACCTGTCAAAGACCACGCATGGCGTGAAGGTCACGGCCGTGCAGGCGTACAACAAGAACCATCCGTCGGATGAATGCGTGGGCTACGTGCTCGAGCTCGACGGCAAGAGCTTCTACGCATCGGGTGACACGGACATGACCGAGGACATGAAGAGCGGCAAGCTCGCCGCCATGCACCTCGATTACGCCACGTTCCCCTGCGACGGGGTCTACAACATGGATGCCGCCGGTGCCTCCGAGTGCGCCAAGCTCGTCGGGGCAAAGCACAGCATTCCCGTGCACGAGGTGCCCATCGACTCCGCCGACGCCACGGTCGCCGAGTACGACAAGGTCAAGCTCGAGGCATTTCAGGCTCCTGGCCGCATCATCCTCATCCCCGGTGCGGAGCTGCATCTGTAAAAAGACGAAACGCGTCAAGCGCGTTTCGTCCCGCAACGATGCTATAGGGCTGCATGGGGCTCGTTTGCACGGGCCCCATGGGCCTTTGCGCGTATGTTCCTACTTGACGACGAGCACGGGGCATTTGGCGTGCGTGAGCACCTTGTGGCTCACGCTGCCGAGCGCGAACTCGCGCAGCGCACCCAAACCGCGGCTGCCAATCACGAGCAGGTCTGCGCCCGACTCCTCGGCATAGCGGATGATCTCGTCGGCAGGGCGACCGTGCAGCAGCACGATCTCGTGATCGACGCCGGCATCCGTCAGAATCTGCGAGGCATCCTTGATGATCTCTCGTTGGGCCTCGCCATGCGCCTCGATGGGGTCGTAGACCATGTCCGAGTACACGTCGATGGCGATGACCGAAACGATCTCGACCTTGACACCATCGAGCAGCGAGGCGATGTCCGCTGCCTGCTGCGTGGCACGCAGCGAATTGTCCGAGCCGTCAGCCGCGATGAGGATGTTCTTGTACATGGCGCACGCCCTTACATGATGAGGTCGAGCGGATCCTTGGGAATCTCCCTCTTGGGGGCGTTAGGATCGTCGGCCGTGGACTCATCGACCTTGATGACCTCGACGTCGAAGGTGAGATCCTTGCCCGCCAGCGGGTGATTGAAGTCGAGCGTCACGGCCTCGGGCGTGATGTCCTTGATCGTGACCGGCACCTTGGACTCGTCCTCGACGATCATCCAGATGACCTGGCCGACCTCGAGACCCTTCATGTTGGGCATGACCTCCATCGGGACTTCCTCGGTATGCTCGTCGAGATACTCGCCGAAAGCCTCCCAGTCCTTGATGGTGAAGGTCTTCTTCTCGCCCTCGGCCATCTCGCGCACCTCGCGCTCGAAGCCATCGAGCACCATGTCGTGACCGACCTGGAACACGAGAGGGTTCTCGGCGGTCATCTTGTCGTAGATGGAGCCGTCCGGCAGGCGACCTTCGAAGATCAGGGTAACAGTTGTTCCATCGAGCATGCTGGTAATCCTCTCATCCAGGTGCGCGCACGGGCGCGCCATTTCTCACGCAGAAAATGCGTCCCCATGACAGTACCGCATGCACCGAAATCTGCAAGGGTATCTGGGCTATAATTGCCAAAGCGTAACCGCAAATCAAAGGGGATTTCGTGGCTCAGAAGTTTAACAAGATCTACATCCAGCAAGATGCCGTCGCCAAGCACGAGGACTTCGATGCCTGGTACGAAGACGGCGACGTCTTCCTCCAGTTCAAGAGCAAGGAGGGCTGGAAGCGCGAGAAGGACAAGGTGCAGATCATGGGCCGCATGGGTGGCCAGGTCGGCCTCATCAAGCCCGACAACAACGTGCTCAACTACTACATCCGCTACGAGCGCTGGGAATACATCCTGCATACCTTCGTCATCGAGCATCACTACTATATCGAGGGCATGGTGTGGGATCTGTACGGATGTGCTCACGAGCCGCCCTGCACCTTCGTGGAAGAGACGCTCACGAGCTTCGAGCGCAAGGCCGTGCACATCAAGCTCGTCAACTTCAAGGACAAGGGCATGTGCTACGAGATTCATGCCCACGAGCTCGAGAAGCTGCGCATCGCCGTGGCGGCATTCGTCGCTATCCTCATCAAGGAGGAGTGGAAGGGTCTGAGCGAGGGCAACGATTACGCGCCTCCCGGCTTCCTCAACAACCTCAAGAGCCGCATCTTCGAGAACAAGGGCTTCACCTACGAGGAGGTCCAGGAGCTCATCGAGGCCGACTCCCCCTACGTGCGCATCATCAGGCCCGAGGGCCGTCCCATCGACCACAAGGACTCGAAGCTCAAGAAGGACAAGCGCGGCCACGTCCTCGAGAAGCGCAAGAGCGATTCCATAAAGAAGTAACCCGAATCTGCAGCACGTGTAAAGGGGCCTGACCCTTTTACACGTTGGGCTCTTAATGTGTAAAAGGGTCAGGCCCCTTTACACGTGTCCGCAAAAAGAGAAGACCCCCGGCATAACACCGGGGGTCTTTTGCGCTAGCTAGGCTAACAGCAGTTGCAGACTTGCAGCTTAGAGGATGTTGGCACCCTCGGCCTTTGCCTGCTTCTCCTTGCCAAGGCCCAGACCGCCAAATACGAAGAAGTAAATGAACGGAAGGAGCATGGCGATGAGCATGATCGGCAGAGCCATAGCGGTCTTGGAGAAACCGGGGATGGCAAGCGGGCACACGATGCAACCGATGAAGTTGATGATAACCACAGCGATCATGATCATGAAGCGAGCATTGCCGTCGGTCTCGGACAGAGGATTGTCCTCGCTGAGTTTCTGCAGCTCGTCCATCGTCTTTCCGCCCGTGTTCTTAACAAAGAGCAGGGTGCAGATGAGGCCGAGAACGAACGGGATGAGCAGAACGAGAACAACCATCGACCAGTTGTTGGACATAACGCCATTGACGTCATGCTGGAACATGGCCAGACCAGCAGCAGCACCGAGAACGATGGAGGAGCCGGAACCACCGAAGCGGGCGAACGCCTGGCACCAAGAGGTACCGGTGTTGCGCAGCGTGGTGGGATAGGACTCGGGCATCAGGGGCTGGACTGCCGTAATGGCGTAGTTCAGGCAGAAGCCGAAGAGCAGCATCAGGAAGATGCAGGGAACGAAGTTGCCAGCGGCAGCACCGGCGAGCGGAGCACCGTTAACGGGAGCCTCGCCCGGGAACATTGGGACGAACACCGAGCAGGCGATAATCGCGACGATACACGCGACCCAGCCAATCCACAGTGCACGCTTACGGCCGATGGCGTCAGACACAAAGCCAACGACGATGTTCGATGCGATAGCGGCAACGTTGTTCCAGGTCTGCAGGGTAACAGACTCGGCAGCGGTAAAGCCGTTGCCCTGGAACCAGGTGGGGATCCAGGCGTTCATGCCGTAGACGCAGAACTGGCCGACGAAGTAGGCGGACCAGATGGCGCAGGTGGCGACGATGAACTTGCTGGAGAACAGAACCGCCGGGCCAGACTTGGCGGGCTTGGGCGGAACGATCAGCAGATTGGCGTCAAAGTGCACGTCGACGTGACGCGTAGCCTTAACGATCTGCTCAAGGCGCATAACAGCCTTATCCTTCTGGTCATGGTTTGCATACCAGTGCGGCGTCTCATGCATCGCGAAGAGCAGGATGATGCCGTAGATGACCGGCAGAGCACCGATCAGGTAGCAGATACGCCAGTTCTGAACAGCAGTCGCGCCAGTTGCGAGCGTGATCTGACCGTCGCAGAGACCGGGGATGATCGGGTTCGGGTTCGAGCAGATGGGGGCTGCAACGAGACCAGCGACGACCCAACCCATAACCATGAAGGCCATGCCGAAGGTAACGAAAATACCGCGCTGCTTGGAAGGCATGGACTCGGAGAACACGGTCGTAACAACCGGGATACAAGAGCCGACACCAAAACCAGCGATGAGGCGGAACGCGCAGAAGAACGCATAATCCGGCGCGAAAGCCTGGGGTAGGGTGAACAGACCATAGAAGATAACTGCGATCGTGAGCATCTTCTTACGGCCGATCATGTCGGAGAGGATACCTCCAACAGCGCCACCAAGAACCATGCCGAGCAGGCCCCACGTGGTCAGGGAGCCGGTCAGAGCCGCGATGGGCTGGCCAGCAGCGATCTGAGCCGCGAAGAACGTAGGTGCAACATAGGTGTTGGTGGAATTGACGATCATGAAGTCGTAGCCGTCGAAGATCATGGCGAAAGCCAAGAGGACGAACACGACCCATGTGTGGGCGGAAATACCCGCACGGTCAATGACTTCGGAAACAGTAAACTCTTTACCGTCCATCAGTCCCTCCTTAAATCAATCTTCTCCATCAAGAGAAATGGATATACGGGAAAGCCCCCCCCAGCTTTCCCAGCAACAAGAAGGCAAATGTCCAATCACCTAGAATCAGGACCCCAGAAAACCCGATTCCAAATGATCGTCACTCGTCTACCTGCTGCTCTTCTAGCAGTTTTGCCCTGCGCATCTGGCAGATGACGACTGGCTTTCCATCGCTAATGCGATACATGCGGTATCCGCAATTGCCATAGCCACTGCACGCACGGCAAGTGATTTCATTGAGCGGTAAGCCCCCCAGATCCTCTTCAGTAAGCTCGAGGTTCATTGGTTTAACGACAGACACGACCACCCTCAATTCTCACGGGCAAAACTGCGTAAAAGCGAGCTAAGAGCTAAAAATCCTTACGCACCAGGAGCCTTGGGAGCACCGGGAGCGCCAGGAGCTGCGGGAGCGCCAGGAGCGCCAGGAGCCGCGGGGGCACCAGGAGCAGCAGCGCCAGCGGGGCCACCAAGCTGATTCTGGAAATCAACCATGTCCTGCTCGGTGAACTCATACTTGCAGAACGGGCACTTCTTGAGCACGGTATTGCCGATAACCGGCAGCTTCTTACCGCACGACGGGCAGTTGAGATCAATCTCTACACCTGCGGGCCTAAAACACATAGTCAACTCCTTTTCCTCTGTCCCATACGGGACGTCCTACAATTCGTCAGTCAGCCTTCTAGACCGATACCTGCCCGGTTGGGCAGGCATGCTGCCTGACGAGACGGCATTTATCCCATCAACGCGATGGGAGACCCGCCCTACGCCAGGAGAGACGTAAGGACGGCGACCTGCGGATTATAGGGAAAAAAGAACGCCGTGATGGCTCACGTGCGTTGTTGTTTTCGATATCCTCCACAAAATCGCCATATAGGATAGCACACTGCATCGAGAATTGCTTTCGAGAAGCCCTTTTTGCGCAAACGGCACGCGGGCTCATACCAAAGTATTAGACAGCCGTTTGGTGTACACTCTCCCCTACGATTCATCGCAGCCGCGAAAAGGAGCCATAGGTGGCAAAGTACAAGAACCATAAGACCAGCGTCATGCGAGAGGCCGCGAACAAACGCGCCGAATACCGCAAATGGCTCATCCGCCTCATCGTGGGACTCGCGATATGCCTCATCGCCATCGGCGTGTACTACCTCATGGTCATCAACTACGTCATCGAGAACGCACCGGGTGTCACCTGGATCCTGGCTGCCATCGCGGCAATCTTTTTGGGTTGGTTCGGCAACAAGTTCTCCAAGGCGAATCGAGCCTACAACGCCTACCTTACCGAGCACGGCCTCACGAACGACGATGTCGTGGGTTTCCTCAAGAGCAATTAGAGAAGCGCGCAGGCGGGCAGTTGACGCGATGCGCGATCTGCCCTGCACCAAAGCCGTTGTCGATGTTGACCACCGATACGCCCCCGGCACATGAGTTGAGCATCGAGAGCAGCGCGGAGATGCCACCGAAGCTCGCCCCGTAGCCCACGCTCGTGGGAACGCCGATGACCGGCACGTCTACGAGGCCGGCGACGAGCGAGGCGAGTGCCCCTTCCATGCCGGCGACGACCACGATGACCCGTGCACGACGCAAGTCCTCCGTATGGGCAAGCGTGCGATGCACGCCCGCAACGCCGATGTCGGCAAGTAGCTGCACGCGCGAGCCCATGACACGCGCCGTGAGCGCCGCTTCCTCGGCGATGGCGATGTCGCTCGTGCCCGCACAGGCGACGAGCACCTGGCCCTCGGCCCTATTGGGGCAGGCCAGCACCTCTTCGAGCGTATCTCCCTCGACAGGATGCTCACGACGATCGGCAAGCAAAAAGCCCGAACGCTCGAAGTGGCGGGCATCGGGAATGGACGTGAGCACGGCCTGGGCGGCCTGATCGCTCACGCGCGTGGCAACGGCGATGCCATGGCGCTCGAGCAGCTGCTCGGCGATACTGCAAATCTGCTCGGGGGTCTTGCTCGCCCCGTAGATGACCTCGGGAAAACCGCAGCGCTCGGCGCGGTCATAGTCGAGGTTGGCGTAATCGCTCATGCCGCCTCCTAGAGCTCGGCGCGGGCAAGCTCCTCGAGCGCCTCGTCCATGATGGCCTCGGGGTCGTTCGTGATGATGTCGAGACCCTCGGCGCGAAAGCAGCGCACGTCCCCGATGCCGAAGTAGAGCTGGCACAGTGCCTTGACTTGGTCGTAACCGTAATCCCAATCGCCGCTATAGCCGCCGATGGTCGTGACGTAGTAGGCACGCTTGCCGTTGCACATGCCGGTGGGAATGCCCTCGGGGCTATAGACGAAGGTCACGCCCTGGGCACAGAGCAGCTCGAAGTAGATCTTGAGCAGCGCGGGAAACGAGAAGTCCCAGTACGGGGCCGCGAACACAACCTCGTCGGCCGCGGCAAACTGCTTCGCGTAATCGAAGACGGGGTGATCGAAATCGCCGGCCTTTCCCCAGGCCATGCGCTTGTTGGAAAGCTCGCCCGTAAGAGGCTGCAGGTTCTTCTCGTCCTCCAGCACGAGCGTCTCGATCTCGACGTCCGGCCCATCGAGCCGTTCGAGCAGCGCCTGGGCAAGACGCTCGGTACGCGAGGTCTCGCGGTTGACGCAGGAATCCACGTACAGGATCTTCTTCATGGGGCACGTCCTCTCTGGCGTGTGCTAGTTGGCGAGCTGGGCATCGATGAGCTTGAGTTCCTGAACCAAGGCAGCGTGCTCGGTCTTGACCTTCTCGACGGCCTCGGGTGCGGCCTTGTCGAGGAAGTTCTGGTTGCCGAGCTTCTTGTCGAGCTTCTCGAGCTCCTTGGTGGCCTTGGCGCGACGCGTCTCGAGGCGCTTCTTCTCCTCGGCAAAGTCGACGAGTCCCGACAACGCGGTGAACACCTCGATATCGCCCACGAAGTCGATGCCGCTTTCGGCGGGACGCGAGGCGTCGTGCTCGAGGATGTCGAGGCTCGAGAGCTTGGCGAGCGCGATGATGAGGTCCCTTTGCTGCTCGATGAGCGCACGCTTGGCCTGGGCATCCTCATCGTCAGCCGCGAAGCGCAGCGAGACGGCAAGCTCCTGACGCGGACTGATGCCATAGGCAGCACGCGTGGAGCGCACGGACGTGACGAGCTGCACGACGAGCTGGATGGCCTGCTCGGCGTCTTCGTCAATCCAACGCGAGAGGTCGCCGGCATCGGGCCAGGACGCGACCATGAGCGCGGGGGCGTCATCCTCGACGGGCAAGTACTCCCAGATGGCCTCGGTGACAAACGGCATGACGGGATGCAGCAGGCGCAGGGCGCTGTCGAGCACGAAGACGAGGTTGCGCTGGGCGATCAGGCGGCCTTCGCCCTCCTGCGCCAGGCGCGCCTTGCACAGCTCGATGTACCAGTCGCAGAACTCGTTCCAGAAAAACGCGTAGAGCTCGCGGGCCACATCGCCAAAGCGATACTCCTCGATGCCGGACGTGACGGACGCCGTGAGCTTGGCCAGACGCGAGAGAATCCACGCATCGGCCGCGGTCGAAGCCTGCGGCTCGCCCGGCTCGTAGCCGTCCATGTTGAGCATCACGAAGCGCGCGGCATTCCAGATCTTGGTGACGAAGGAACGGGCCGCCTCGGTGCGCGGCGAATCGATGAGCTCGTGCGTCTTCTTGTCGATGTTGGCGTCGAACTTGACGTCCTGGTTGTTGGTGACGAGCGTGAGCAAGTTGAAGCGCATCGCATCGGCACCGTACATGGAGATGAGGTCCATGGGATCGACGCCGTTGCCCTTGGACTTGGACATGCGGCTGCCGTCCTTGGCCAAGATGGTGGCGTAGATGAAGACGTCCTCGAAGGGAATCTCGCCGACGAAGTACAGCGAGCTCATGATCATGCGAGCGACCCACAGCGCGATGATGTCACGCGCCGTCACGAGCACCTTGGTGGGATGGTGGCCGACGAGCTCCTCGGGATGGTCGGGCCAGCCCTGTGTGGCAAAGGTCCACAGCTGGCTCGAGAACCACGTGTCGAGCACGTCCTCCTCCTGGTGCACGGCATGGCTGCCGCACACGGGGCACACGTCGGTGTCCTCCATGAGCGCGTCTTCCCAGCCGCAGTCGGCGCAGTGGAAGACGGGGATGCGATGGCCCCACCAGAGCTGGCGCGAGATGCACCAGTCCTTGAGGTTCTCCATCCAGGTCATGTAGGTCTGCGTCCAGCGGCTCGGGTGGAAGGTGACCTGCCCGTCGGCGACGACGTCGGTCGCCGGGCCCTTGAGCTTGTCGACGGCGACGAACCACTGCTCGGACAGCCACGGCTCGAGCGTCGAGTCGCAACGATAGCAATGCATGACGGAGTGCTCGTGGTCATCCACGTGATCGAGCAGGTCGTGCTCCTCGAACCACGCGACGACGGCCTCGCGGCACTGGTCGCGGTCCATGCCCGTGAACTCGCCGTAGCCATCGACGACGATGGCATGCTCGTCGAAGATGTTGACCTGCGGCAAGTCGTGCGCCTGGCCCATCGCGTAGTCGTTGGGGTCATGCGCAGGCGTGACCTTGACGAAGCCCGTGCCAAAGCCCGCGTCCACGTGCCAGTCGGAGAAGATCGGAATCTCGCGGTCGACGATGGGGAGCTTGACCATCTTGCCGACGAACTTCTGCTTGTCGGGGTCGTCGGGCGACACGGCAATGCCCGTATCGCCGAGCATCGTCTCGGGACGCGTCGTTGCCACGGTGATGTACTCGATGCCATCGACCGGCTCGACGAGCGGGTAGCGCAGGTGCCACAGATGGCCCTTCTCGTCCTGGTACTCGGCCTCGTCGTCCGAGATGGCGGTCGTGCAGCTCGGGCACCAGTTGACGATGCGCTTGCCGCGGTAGATGAGGTCGTCGTGATACCAGTCGCAGAAGACCTTGCGCACGGCCTTCGCGTACTCCGGCGACATCGTGAACTTCTCGTCGTCGAAGTCGATGGAGCAGCCCATGCGCTTGATCTGCTCGACGATGATGCCGCCGTACTCGTCGCGCCACTTCTGGCACTCCTCGAGAAACGCCTCGCGGCCAATCTCGAGACGTGACACGCCCTCGCTCTTGAGCTTCTTGTCGACCTTGGTCTGCGTCGCGATGCCCGCATGGTCGGTGCCCAGGATCCAGCGCGTGGAATAGCCGTTCATGCGGCTGTAGCGGATATAGGTGTCCTGAATCGTGTCATCGAGCGCGTGGCCCATGTGCAGCATGCCCGTCACGTTGGGCGGCGGAATGACGACCGTGCGGTCGCCCTCCCCCTTCGAGCGCGCATAGTACTTGCCATCCAGCCATTTCTGGAGCATGCGCTCCTCGACGCTCGCCACGTCATAGGTCTTGGGCATCTCGGGCATGTTCGTATCCTTTTTTCTCGAAGCTTGGAATCTCTATGCGACGAATTGGTCGCGTTCGCGGCCAATCACGACCGGCTCGACATCGCCTTTCACGCACTCTTCCGTGACGATGACCTTGGTGATGTCATCGGAGCTGGGGAGCACGTACATCGTCTCCTGGAGCACGCTCTCGCAGATGGAGCGCAGGCCACGGGCTCCGGTGCCGCGCTCGATCGCGAGCTGCGCGATGGCACGCAGCGCGCCCTCTTCGAAGACGAGCTCGACGTTGTCGAAGCCGAACATGCGCTGGTACTGCTTGACGAGCGCGTTCTTGGGTTCGGTCAGGATGCGCACGAGGTCGTCCTCGTCGAGCTCCTGCACCGAGGAGATGACGGGGATGCGGCCCACGAACTCGGGGATGAGGCCGAAGCTGTTGAGGTCTTCGGGGAGCACCTGCTTGAGCAGCTCGGTGGACTCCTCCGCCTCCGATTTGCCGACCTCGGAATTGAAGCCCACGCCGCGCTTGCCGATACGCTCGCCGATGATCTTGTCGAGGCCGACAAAGGCGCCGCCCAGGATGAACAGGATGTTGGTGGTGTCGATGTGGATGAGCTCCTGCTGGGGATGCTTGCGCCCGCCCGTGGGCGGGACGGCGGCATCGGTGCCCTCGATGATCTTGAGGAGCGCCTGCTGCACGCCCTCGCCGGAGACATCGCGCGTGATGGAGAGGTTTTCCGCCTTGCGGGCGATCTTGTCGATCTCGTCGATGTAGACGATGCCCACCTGGGCGCGGTCGACATCGTTATCAGAGGCGGTGATGAGCTTGAGCAGGATGTTCTCGACGTCCTCGCCCACGTAGCCGGCCTCGGTCAGCGCCGTGGCGTCGGCAATGGCGAAGGGCACGTCGAGGATGCGCGCGAGCGTCTGGGCAAGCAGCGTCTTGCCGCAGCCCGTGGGGCCGAGCAGCAAGATGTTGCTCTTGGCGAGCTCGACCTCGTCGTCTTCGGTACCCAAACCCAGGGCGACGCGCTTGTAATGGTTGTAGACGGCAACGGCCAGGGCCTTCTTGGCATCTTCCTGGCCGATGACGTATTGCGAAAGCTCGGCGTGGATCTCGATGGGCGTGGGCAGAGTCTCGAGCGTGATGAGGTCCTCGGTGCGACCAGTCGCAGCGGGAAGGCTCTCGCCTTGCGTGGCGACATCTTCCTCTTCGATGATATCGGTGCAGAGGTTGACGCACTCGTTGCAGATGTAGACGCCCTCACCGGCGATGAGCTTGTCTACCTCGTTTTGGGTCTTGCCGCAAAACGAGCAACGCAGCTTGCCGTCAAACCCATGTGGTCCATCAGCCATGTGCCTAGTCCTTCTTCAGCTCTTCATCCAACTTGGCGGCAGCGCGGGACTTGACGACATCGTCGACCAGGCCGTATGTCTTGGCCTCCGCAGCCGACATGAAGTTGTCCTTCTCGGTATCCTCGCGGATGGTCTCGATGGGCTGGCCCGTGTGCGCGGAAAGGATCTCGTTGAGTTGCTCGCGCGTCTTGCGCATGAACTCGGCCATGATCTGGATGTCGGTTTCCTTGCCCTGGGCGCCACCGGACGGCTGGTGAATCATGATGGTGGAGTTGGGCAGCGCGAAGCGCTTGCCGGGGGCACCTGCCGCCAGCAGCACGGCGCCCATGGAAGCCGCCATGCCGATGCAGATGGTGCTCACGTCGGGCTTGATGTACTGCATCGTGTCATAGATGGCCAGGCCGGCGCTCACCGAGCCGCCCGGCGAGTTGATGTAGAGCGAGATGTCCTTATCCGGATCGGCGCTCTCGAGGTGCAGGAGCTGCGCGATGACGGTGTTTGCCGACGCGTCGGTGACTTCCTCGCCGAGGAAGATGACACGATCGTTGAGCAGACGCGAGTAGATGTCGTAGCTGCGCTCGCCACGCGGCGACTGCTCCACGACGTAGGGGATGAGCGTGTTAGTTGCGGGCTGGATGATGTTCATATCTCTTCCTAACTGCTTCGTGCGAATGCCCAATGGCAGCATCGCGACCTTCGTCTAGTCCTCTGCCTTGTCATCCGTGCCGTTGTCGATGGTGACGACGGCGTTGTCCACCAGCCATTTGGTGGCGCGCTGGCGCCTGATGGCCTCGCGGATGATAGACATGCGGCCAGCATCCTCCCACGCCTTGCGCGTGGCTGCGGGATTGTTGGCAACGCTGAATTCCTTGTCGATGTCCTCTTCGGTGATTTCCATGCCGAGGTGCTTGAACAGCGCGTCGAGCGCGAGGCACTCTTCGGCCTCCTCGCGCGCCTGCGTGTCGAGGTCTTCCTTGAACTGCTCGCTCGTGATGCCACGGCTTGCCAGGAACTGGTCAAACGTCGTGCCCTGCTCCTGCAGGCTGTTGAAGAAGTCGCGCAGGATGTTCTCGCGCGTGAAGTCGAGGTAGGCCTCGGGAATCTCGCTCGTGATGCGATGCGAGAGCTCGGTCACGCAGCGGCTCTCCTTGAGGCGCGGCAGCTGCTCGGCCTTGGTGTTGGTGATCTCGGTCTTGAGCTGCTCGACGAGCTCATCGTAGCTGTCGAAGCCGACCTTCTTGGCGAACTCGTCGTCGAGCGCGGGCGTCTCTTTCTCGCGGACTTCCTTGAGGGTGACATGCGTGTGGATGGTCTTGCCGGCAAGGTCGGGGTCAGAATCCGTCGTGAAGTCGAACTCCTTCTCGTCGCCTGCCTTCATGCCGACGAACTGCTCGGTGAGCTCCTGCGGCATCATCGGGCCGCCGATCTCGACGAGGCGGCTCTCGTTCGTGAGGCTGTCGACGGGTGCGCCATCGGCGGTGGACTCGAGCTTGACCATCACGAAATCGCCGGCCTTGGCGGCGCGGTTAACCGTCTCGAAGTCGTTGTAGTAGTCCTGCAGCGCGTGGAGCTGGATGTCGACGTCTTCCTGGGTGGCCTCCTCGGAGGGCATCTTGATCTCGACGGGATCGTAGGAGTCGAGCTCGACGCTCGGCTTGATGTCGCCGTACATCGTGAACTTGTAGTCCTCGCCATCGGCAACGAGGTCGTTCTCGTCGAACTCGGGCTCGCCGATGAAGATGATGTCCTGCTCGTCGATGGCGAGCGGCGCGACGTCGTTGATCATGTCGGAAGTGATCTGCGCATAGACGGCATTATGGCCACCGAAGTTCTGCTCGATGACCTTGCGCGGCGCCTTGCCCGCGCGAAAGCCCGGGATGCGGGTCTTCGAAAAGTCCTTGAATGCCTTGTCGATGTGCTTCTTGACCTCGTCTGCGGTCATGTGAACGGTGACCTGCGTCTTGCCGTCCTCGCGGATGCTCGTGCTGACTTCCAACGTTCCTCCAAAACTCTCGCCTGCAAAAAGGCGCTCGAAAATGCGCCTCGGCGCTTCGGTCTATGGTGCGGGCGAAAGGACTCGAACCTTCACGGGTCTCCCCACTGGAACCTAAATCCAGCGCGTCTGCCAGTTCCGCCACGCCCGCGCACGTCATGCGCCAAAACGCACGACAATGGAGCATTGTACCCCAGTTCACAGGTGCGCGCCGTTCCGTAGCGCATTTGTCATCAATTGATATGTGCGTTGTTTCTAGGAGTTCTTGAGGCGCACGGTGACCATGATGTCGCCCGCGCACTCGCATGCATCGCAGCACTTCTCGAGCGCCGAGAGCACGCCGTAGAGGCCAACCGCGAAGAGCGGATGATCGAACTTGCCCTCCTCGGCATCCTTGTAGACCCGGTGCACCGACTCGATGTAGACGCGGTCGCCCTCGTCCTCGTACTTGTGGATCGCCTGGATGTAGTCCTTGATCGACTTGGACTTCTTGAAGTGCGTGAACTTGTCGCATGCGGCCTGGACGGCATGCGTCGCCTTTTGCACGACCTGAATCATCTCGATGATTCCCGGCGTGATGACGGTGACGTTGTGCATGTAGATGCGCTGCAAGACGTCGTCGAGCTCGTCTACCACCGTATCGAGCTCGTCGGCGAGCTCGAGGATGTCCTCGCGTTCGATGGGGGCGATGAACTCGAGGATGAGGTTCTCGGTGATGTCCTGTACGACCTTGTCGGACTTCTCCTCGATTTCGTGCAGGGCGTTGTAGCGCTCGAGCACTTCCTCCGAGCTGATGGAACCCAGGTGCTTTTCCTCGTCATAGTGGCTGGTGAGGTATTCGACGAGCTCGTCGGCATACTCGACAGCGTAGTTGCTGATCTCCACGAACGCATCGAAATAATCGAACTTCTGCTTGCGCGCCATCGTTCCACCTTTCTCGGGTTGCCGGCGCTCTATTGTACCTGATGATGAGACAACGGCGCGCAACAAAGGGACGGTCCTAACGTTGCGCGCACTGCGTCGCAGCTACCGAGTACAATGCTGGCATGGCTTTCGAGCATATCGACATAGCGCAGCGTCCGTGGTCGGGCAGGGCCATCTTGCTCGTCGACCTCGATGCGTTCTTCGCCTCCGTCGAGCAGCTCGACCACCCCGAATGGCGCGGCAAGCCGCTTATCGTCGGCGGCAGGGCAGACCGGCGCGGCGTCGTCTCGACCTGCTCGTACGAGGCACGCGCGTACGGCGTGCGCAGTGCCATGGCATCGGCAACGGCCGAGCGTCTCTGTCCCGATGCGATATGGACGACACCGCACTTCGAGCGTTATCACGAGCTCTCGAAGGCCGTCATGGACATACTCTACGCAGAGTCTCCCCTACTCCAGCAGGTCTCGATCGACGAGGCGTTCCTCGACGTGACGCCGGGGCGCTTCACCGGCGACGATCCCGTCGTCATCGCATCGCGTATCCAAGAGCACGTCGCCGAGCTTGGCGTCACCTGCTCCATCGGCGTCGCGAGCAGCAAGACGGTCGCGAAAATCGCCTCCGACCTCGACAAGCCGCAGGGGCTCACCGTGGTCTATCCGGGCAGCGAGGCAGCATTTCTCGCTCCGCTGAAGATTCGCGTCATGTCCGGCATCGGCAAGCAGAGCGCCAAGCGTCTCGAGAGCATGGGCATTCGCACGCTCGGAGACTTGGCCGCCGCAGACGTCGAGAGCCTGCGCCCCGTCTTTGGCGTGAACGCCCAGGTGATGCATGACCGGGCCTTGGGGATTGACGAGCGCCCCATCGTGACCGAACGCGCCCTCAAATCCGTGAGCCATGAGCGCACCTTCGCAAGCGACCTCACCACGCGTGCCGAAATCGAGGACGCCATCGACTTCCTCGGTTCGATGGTGGGCCGCCGCCTGCGTCGCAAGCAGCTCTCGGGACACACCGTCACGCTCAAGCTGCGCTACGACGACCTATCGATTCGCACTGCCCAGCAGGGCCTTGGCGCCAACGTCGATGACGAGAGCATCTTCATCCCCGTCGCCAAGAGGCTCATCGGCG
>CABSKV010000008.1 GCA_902478425.1 uncultured Coriobacteriia bacterium
GCTTGGGGTCGATGACGACGGCGACGCTCGCCGCACCCTCGCTGCTCATCGACTGGCGATCGCGCAGGACGTTGGCCCCGATGTCGCCCACCGACGAGCCATCCACGTAGACGATGCCACTCTCGACCGGCTCACCGCGCGTGACCGTGCCCTCGCTCATGACGAGCGAATCGCCATTATCGAGGATGAAGATGTTGTTCGTGTCGACGCCGACGGCCTCGGCCAGACGCGCATGCGCACGCAGATGGGTTGCCTCGCCGTGCACGGGAAGAAAGTGCTTGGGCTTGACGAGCGAGAGCACGAGCTTGAGCTCCTCGGCGCCCGCATGGCCCGACACGTGCACGAGCGCACGGTTCTTGTCCCAGACGTCCGCACCCACCTTGGAGAGCTGGTTGACGATGCGCGTCACGGACTTCTCGTTGCCCGGCACGGGCGTGGCCGAGATGATGACCGTGTCACCGCGTTCGATCTCGATGGTCTTGTGCTCCCCCACCGACATGCGCGCAAGCGCCGAGAGCGGCTCGCCCTGGCTGCCGGTGCATAGCACGACAGTCTTCTCGGGCGGGTAGTTACCCACGTCATATGCATCGATGATGAGGTCATCGGGCACGTTGAGGTAGCCGAGCTCGCGCGCGATGCGCGTGTTGGTGAGCATGGAGCGGCCCGTCACCGCGACCTTGCGGCCCGCGAGCTGGGCGGCATCGCAGACTTGCTGCACGCGATGTATGTGCGACGAGAACGCGGCGACCACGACACGCTGCTTGGCAGCGCCGATGATGCTGCGCAAGGTGACGCCGACTTCGGCCTCGGACTTGGTGAACTGCCTACTCGTGGAATT
The DNA here is from genome assembly GCA_902478425.1 of uncultured Coriobacteriia bacterium. Taxonomy (GTDB): domain Bacteria; phylum Actinomycetota; class Coriobacteriia; order Coriobacteriales; family QAMH01; genus QAMH01. Next base: position 839 of record CABSKV010000008.1, read on the forward strand.
GGTCGAATCGCTCATGAGCAAGTCGACGCCCTGTGCGGCAAAGCGCGCGAGGGCGGCGAAATCTGTGAGCTCGCCGTCGATGGGCGTCTCGTCGAGCTTGAAGTCGCCGGTGTGCAAGACGTTGCCGGCGGGCGTGTGCATGAAGACGCCCATGGCACCCGGAATCGAGTGGTTGACCGTAAAGAACTCGAGCTCGAAGCAACCGAGCTTCGTGCTACCGCCACGATGCACCTCGACGAGCTTGGGCTGCTTGGAGAGGCGATGCTCCTCGAGCTTGCCCTCGATGAGACCCAAGGTGAGCTTGGTGCCGAGTATGGGAATCGAGCGGTCGAGGTCCTTGAGCAGATACGGCAATGCACCCGTATGGTCTTCATGGCCGTGGGTGATGACGATGCCGCGCAAGCGGTCTGCATTCTCCAATATATAGGTGTAGTCCGGTAGGATCAGGTCGACGCCCGTGTGCTCGTCATCGGGAAACATGAGACCGGCATCGATGAGGATGATGTCACCGTTGCATTCGAAGGCGGTCATGTTCTTGCCGATGGCGTCCAGGCCGCCGAGAGGCAGGATGCGCAGCGTTGCGCTGTTCTTCTTGCGTGGCCTTGCTCCCCGACCGTTACCGCGTCTGCGCGGGTGCTTGCCCTTCGAGGCAGTTTTCGCAAGCGTCTTGGCAGGAGCCTTCGCGAGGCTCTTGTCGTTCGTATTCTTTTTTTCTGGCATGAGAAAAGTTCCTCAGCCTGTGATCATGTACAGGTGTTCTTCGTTTTCTATTTCGTTATTCTACGGGTGCACAGGCGCGCATGACCTCGGCGAGCTCGGCGCTTTGCTCGGGCGTCGCCTCGATGAGCGGAAGGCGCAGGCCTCCCACGGGAAAGCCCACGAGCTTGAGGGCTTCCTTCACCATGATGGGGTTCGAGGTGATGAAGAGCTCGTTCATGAGCGGCAGCAACGCGGCATGGGCGGCAAGCGCCTCGTCATGCTTGCCGGCTGCCTCGAGCTCGACAATCTCCTTCATGCGTTTCGGTGCAACATTGGCGATGGTCGAAACCACGCCCACGCCGCCCAAGCCCATGATCTCAAGCGTGTCGGCGTCATCTCCGGAATACACGGAGAAGCCAGCCGGGGCACCCTTGGCTATGGCGGCAATCTGGTCCATCTTTCCGCTCGCTTCCTTGATCGCGATGATGTTCTCGTGATCATGCGCGAGCCTCAAGGTCGTCTCGGCCGTCATGTTGATGACCGAGCGACCGGGGATGTTATAGAGCATGATGGGGAGCCCCACCGCGTTGGCGATGGCGCTGTAATGCTGGTAGATGCCCTCTTGCGGGGGCTTGTTGTAATAGGGCACGACGCAGAGGTAGCCATCGAAGCCCATCGGCTCGACCTTGCGGGCGAAGTCGACCGTGTCCTGCGTGCAGTTATCGCCCACGTAGGCAATCGTCTTGCAGCGGCCGTCGACGGCCTCGAGCACGGCCTCGAACAGGCGGATCTTGTCGTCATAGAAGACGGTCGGGCACTCGCCCGTCGTGGGGCAAACGGCAATCGTGTCAATGCCGGCCTCGATGAAGCGCTCGGCAAGCTCCTGGGCGCGCTTGAGGTCAAGGTCGAGGTTCTCGTCGAACGGGGTTACGCTCGCGACGATGGTACGTCCGAAAAACGGCTCTGTCATGCTCGGCTCCTCATCTTTGCAGTACGTTTGAACAAAGCGTTACGCGAGATTATACAGGCAAGTGCGCCCGTTAATCCATGAGCTTTTCGAGACCTACGGTCACGCCCTGCATATCGACGACGGCGCGCGTCGCCATGAGTATGCCGGGCATGTAGGAGGCACGGTCGATCGAGTCGTGGCGTATGGTAAGCGTCTGCCCCATGCTGCCGAAGATGACCTCCTGGTGCGCGACGTAGCCTGCCGTGCGCACGGCATGCACCGGAACGCCATCGACGAGCGAACCTCGCGCGCCCTCGAAGCCGGAAAGCTCGGTCTCCTTGCCCGGGGCGTCGCTTGCATCGTCGCGCGCCTCGGCGATGAGGCGAGCCGTGCGAATGGCCGTACCGGAAGGGGCGTCCTTCTTGCCGTCGTGGTGGAATTCGATGACCTCGATATCCGGGAAGTACTTGGCCGCCTGCTGGGCGAAGAGCATCATGAGCACGGCGCCCGTCGTGAAGTTGGGCGCATGGAACAGCGCGGCGCTTCCCGTGGCGGACTCGTCGAAGATTTCCTGGAGCTGCTCTTCGGAAAGGCCCGTCGTGCCGAGCACGCAGTTGACGCCCAATCCAAGCGCACAGCGCAGGTTCGCCTCGGCGACATCTGGGCGCGTGAAGTCGATGACGACGTCGGGACGCGTGACCTCGATAGCCTCCTTGAGCGTGGTGAACACGGGGGCATTATCCGTACCGACCGTCGTGTCGTCGCCTGCAGCCGGATCAACGCCCGCGACGAGCCTCAAGTCATCGGCACCATCAACCGCCTTGCAGATTTCCGTACCCATGCGGCCGAGTGCTCCGCTTACCAGCACCTGAATCATCTGAGCATCCTTTCGATCTTCTCCTGCTTGTAGGGACTCACGACAGCGAGCGTCATCTCCTGCGAAAACAGCTCACGTGCCGCCTCGTTTACCTCGTCGATCGTCACCATGCGGTACTTCTCGATAATCTCGTCAATCGAGTCGATGGGCAAGTCGAGCGCCGCCAGACGACCTAGACGCGACATGCGCGTGCGCGTGGACTCCGTGCCGAGCACGAAGCTGCCGGCGGCGAGCTCCTTGGCACGCGCGAGCTCGTCAGCGGTCACGCCGTCTTGCGCGGCCAGCGCGAACTGCTCCGTGGCCACCTTGACGACCTCGGCGATGTTCTCCGGGCGCGTGCCCGCGTACATCTCGAAGAGACCGGCGCCTTCGTAAAGCTGCGAAGATGCGTACACGGAATAGACGAGCCCGCGCTTCTCGCGAATCTCCTGGAACAGGCGCGAGCTCATGCCACCGCCGATGATGATGTCGAGCAACGAGTAGACGAAACGACGCGGGTCGTTGTTGACGATGGTGGGCGCGCCCAAGACGATGTTGGCCTGCTCGGAATCCTTCTTGACGCAGGAGAGCATGACGCGCTCCTGGGGCTCGACGATTGCACGCTCGAGGCGCGGACCCGCAGGCAGCCCGGACAAGAAGCGCTGTGCGAGCTCGACGACAGCTGCATGCTTGACGCTGCCGCAGGCGACCACCGTGACGTTGCCGGTCGTGTAATGGGCGTCGTGATAGCGAATCATCTCGCCGGTGTCGAATGACGAGACGGTATCGGGCGTGCCGAGCACGGGGCGCCCGAGGGCGTCGTGCGGAAACATCGCCGATGAGAACACGTCGTAGACGTAATCGTCCGGCGTGTCCTGGCTGCGGGCTATCTCCTCGAGCACGACCTCGCGCTCCGGGACTATGTCCTTATGGGCGAAGGTCGAGTTGACGAGCATGTCGGCGAGGATCTCGAAGCCGAGCTTGAGGCGCTCGTCGATGAGACGGGCGTAGAAGCACGTGTACTCGCGTGAGGTGAAGGCGTTGAACTCCGCACCGAGCGCATCGAATGCCGTCGAGATGTCGAGTGCGCTGCGCGTCGTGGTGCCCTTGAACAGCATGTGCTCCATGAAGTGCGACATGCCGGAATCGGCGGGCACTTCGTCGCGCGCGCCCACGCGCACCCAGAAGCCGAGCGCTGCGCTACGCACGCCCTCCATGTGCTCGGTGATGACCGTTATGCCGTTGTCGAGTACGGTTTTCTCGTAAAACATGAACTTCTCCGGTTGAGCATACGAAGCACTATTGTAGCCCAAGCCGACGGGGTCTAAAAATAATTCTTGTAGCGCACTTCCCCATTGAGCGGATCATCGGGAAACAGGAACGCGTACAGGTCGACGAAGTAGTCATCGGTCATCGAGGCAATGTAGTCGACCGCGATGTCCTCCGGCCTGAACTCGAGCTCGAAGCTATAGGGATAGCGCAACATGGGCTGATCGAGATAGTGCCTGAATATGGGCGACTCCTCGCGGCCCATGCGGATGTCGTCGACGAAGGTCGTGAACATGCGCTCCATCATCGGTTGCACGAACGCGATGCGGCCCGAGACCTCGTCGCTCTTGTAGATCTGCTCGTAGTTCTCCTTGCGCATGGCATCGACTGCCGCGAAGACCTCCTCGTCCATGGCCAGGTAGTCATGGCCGAGTGAGTTCTTGATGATGTTGCGCGTGATGTTCTGGGTGATCTGGTGGTTGAGCGTGCCGACGACGGGGCTTTCCTCGTAATCAGTCGTGTCGAGAAGCTTGATGCGGGCAGCATCCTGGCGATCCTTGCCCAGATAGGCGATGATGTCGCTGATGCGTACGACGCAGCCCTCGAGCGTGGAGGGACGCAGGTCGCGAATGTTGGACTGGTCGATGTAGCAGTTCTCGATGAGGCTGTTGAGCGCATCGAAATCCGGGCACGGTGCGGGGCGGTACTCGAGGAAGGTCTTCTCTCCGCAGTGCGTGAGTATGCCGTTATACGTCTGTAGGCACAGGTTGGTGCGTGCGATGGTCTTGAGCAGGCGAACACTATGCACGTTATGGTTGAAATAGCGCCCGGTGCTCGCATGGTAGAGATCCGAGAGGTAATCCTCGCCCTGATGGCCGAAGGGCGTGTGGCCGAGGTCATGACCAACGGCTATGGCCTCGATGAGGTCGAGGTTGAGGCCAAGCGCCATGCCGATGGTGCGCCCTACCCTGCTGACCACCTGCAAGTGGAAGGAGCGGCGCGTGATGTCGTCGTTGCGCACGAGCGAGAAGACCTGCGTCTTGTCGGCGCAACGCGAATAGAACGGGTTATGGACGATCTTCTCGACATCCACGACGAAGCACGGGCGGCCCAGGTAGACATCCGGATCTTCGTAGCGCTTGGTGAATTCGCGTATGCCCTCGTCATCACGGCAGGCATACGGCGAGAGCATGGCCTGAGCCGCGGCATGACGTGCACGCAGCTCAGCCTTCTCGTTCTCGGTAAACTCAAATAGCCTCTTGTCGAATTCCACGGTGCTTCCTTGCTCGTGTCAACATCACGCGCATAGTCTAGCGCGTGGGTGTGACATGACTTTTCCTAGCGGAAGCTTGCGGATTGCGCCGATGCCGAATCCTTGAGCAGGACGTCGTGCGCGCCACCCTCGACAATCGAGACGCTCGACACACGCGTGATCTTGGCCTTCTCGCGCAGCTCGGCAAGATCGAGCGCGCCCACGTTGCACATGGTGTGCTTGACCTTGGAAAGCGAGAGGGTCACGTTATCATGCAGGGAGCCGGCATAGGGCACGTAGCTGTCGACGCCTTCCTCGAAGGCGAGCTTGCCACCCTCACCGTCATCGTAGCGCTGCCAGTTGCGAGCACGGGCCGAACCCTCGCCCCAGTATTCCTTCATGTAATTGCCATTGACGCTCACACGCTTGGTCGGACTCTCGTCGAAGCGAGCGAAGTAGCGACCGAGCATCATGAAGTCCGATCCCATCGCAAGGGCCAGGGTCATGTGGTAGTCCTGCACGATGCCACCATCCGAACAGATGGGGATGTAGATGCCCGTCTCGGCGAAGTACTGGTCGCGCGCCTTGGCGACCTCGATGACGGCCGTCGCCTGACCACGGCCAATGCCCTTCTGCTCGCGCGTGATGCAGATGGAGCCGCCGCCAATGCCAATCTTGATGAAGTCGGCACCTGCCTCGGCCAGAAAGCGGAAGCCCTCGGCGTCGACGACGTTGCCGGCACCGACCTTGACCTCGTCGCCATACTGCTTGCGCACCCACTCGAGCGTGAAGCGCTGCCAGTCCGAGTAGCCTTCGGAGGAGTCGATGCACAGCACGTCGGCACCCGCATCGAGCAGCAGCGGTACGCGCGTCTCGTAGTCGCGGCTGTTGATGCCCGCGCCCACGACGTAGCGCTTCTGGCTGTCGAGTAGCTCGAGGGGGTTGGCCTTGTGCGAATCGTAGTCCTTGCGGAGCTTGTTATCCCAGATGATGTCGTTGGCCTTCGAGAGCGTGATTCCGTCCTCCCCCGTCACGAGGCGATCGCGCGGCGTCATGAAGTCGACGACCTTCGTCGACGGATCCATGCGGCTCGGACGGTAGTCGCGGCTCGTCACGATGCCGAGCAGCTTGCCGGTCGAGGAGCCGTCCTCGGTGACGGGCATCGTGGAATGGCCCGTCTTGCGCTTGAGCTCGACGACGTCCTTCATCGTCATGTCCGGCGTGACGTTCGTGTCGCTCGGCACGAAGCCGGCCTTGTAGGACTTGACCTCGCGGATCATCTCGGCCTCGGACTCTGCCGATTGCGAGCCGTAGATGAACGAGCAGCCACCCTCGCGGGCAAGGGCCTCGGCCATGCGCGGGCCGGACACGGACTGCATGATGGCAGACACCATGGGGATGTTGAGGGAAAGCGGGCATTCCTCGCCGCGCTTGTACTTCACGAGAGGCGTACGCAAGCTGACGTCTGATGGGATGTTCTTCGCCGTCGTGTATCCGGGAACCAGCAGATACTCGCTAAAGGTATGAGATGGTTCGTCATAGTAAAACGCCATGCCACAGGCCTCCTCAATCGCTCGATGATATTCACAAAAGTGTACTACACGAGCGCCGAACTCGGCACCGCGATTTCCTGTGGTCGTGTAACGGACTCGCTGTGGGGATGTGTGCGCAGGTAAGCCGCTTCGCTCCGACGGTCGCTTCCCGACGGCCCGCTACGCGGTCCTTACGGCGCGCTCCCTTGGACCTCCGCTTCGCAGCTTGCCTGCGCGTATGCCTGCAGTTTTAGCGCAGCATCCACTTTCCTTTGCGGTCGGAGCCGGTGTGCTCGATGAACCCGCCTTCGCGAAGCTCTCTGAGAATTCGCTGAACCTGTCTGCCCGACAGGCCCATGATCTGCGCAAGCGAGGAAGCAGTGCTGGCCGGCTGGTAGTACAAGATGCCAAGCATCTCCTCTCCCCGTTTGACATCGAAGGGGTAAGGTCCCTCGTCAGAAGCACCTTGCAGCAAGAACGCAATGCGTTTCTCGAGCTCTTCATGAAGGCAATCCAGAAAGAGGTCCATGAATGCCGTGGCATCACCGTCTACCTGCCACGCCTCGAGACTGCCTTTGTATTCGGCGCTATGGTCCACCTTGATGCTGACAGGTGGATAGGCGCACGTTCGGAGCTGGGCGTTCATCCAAAGCCGTCCTGTCCTGCCATTCCCATCGGCAAAGGGATGGATGTTCTCGAGACAGGCGTGGAACCAGGGGATGATGAGAAGCGGGTGCGTGTCCGTGCGCAGCTCCGTAGAGCGGAAGAATAGGTTCGTCACTTCATCGCGAACTTTCGCAGGGCTTGTTGGAACGGTGCGTGATGCCCTGATGATGGCAGGCGCGCTTCGATACATGCCGCGCGCGGCAGGCTGCAGGTCGATCGCACAACGTTCGTGAAGATCGCGGAGCTGCGCTTCGCCAAGCGGGATGCCGTTAATTACGAGCTCGTCAGAATACGCGGCTCCCTCGAAGATTCCTCGTGCCGCGATCTGCTCACGCCCCGGTTTTCCCTCGACGAACTCGCCCTCGTAGATGACTTCCGTATCGGCAAGCGTGAGCGTGGAGCCCTCGATGGCATTGGAGTTATATGCCATGCGCACGAGAAAGTCCTCGTCATAGCTCTGCTGAGCAAGGCGCATCGCACTGTCCTTGGGGTACAGGCAACGCCATTGACGCGCGAGCCTGTCGAGATCGGCAAGCCTTTCTTCGAAGGTCGATATTTCCTGCGGTAGTTCCAGCATACTTTCATCCTAAAAGAAGAATGTCGTAGTAAATATATTTTCTACGACATTCTAACACGAGAACATAAATTACCCCCTTGCACCATCTGCGCCGATTGGTATAATTGCCCTCGCGTCTTTTTCGACGACCCACGGGGATATAGCTCAGCTGGGAGAGCGCATGACTGGCAGTCATGAGGTCAGGGGTTCGAACCCCCTTATCTCCACCAAAACCATCAGGGGCCACTCGGCCCCTTTTATTTTGCCTGCGCGTATAATCCATGGCGATATCGGAGGCTCCCATGATCCGTCTCGTTGACATGCACATGCACGCGGGCTTCGCAGATGACCCTGCGGCGTTCGCGCATGCGCTTGCCGGTGCAGGCATCGCCTCCTTCGCCAACACCGTCACCCCCGCCGAATACGAGCGCCTCTCCCCTATGCTCGCCACCATCCCCACCATGCGTCTCGGGCTCGGCCTGCACCCTTGGTGGATCGGCACGCCCGAGCTCGGCGCGCTTGATGACGCGCTCGACGTCTTCGAGACGCGGCTTGCCGTCACGCGCTTCGTCGGCGAGGTCGGCCTCGACTTCTGGCCTACCCGTGTCCACACGAAGGATGAGCAAATCGATGCCCTCACGCGCATCGTGCGATGCTGTGCCGTGACGGACGGAAAGCTCATCTCGTTGCATGCGGTAAAGGCCGAACGCGAGCTGCTCGATATACTCGAATCATCCGGGTGCCTCGAGAGCTGCACCTGCATCTTGCATTCGTACGCCGGCTTCTCGGATCAGCTCACGCGCGCAGTCGAGGACGATTGCCTGTTCTCGCTTGGAAGGCGCACGCTATCGACCAAGCGCGGGCGCGAGTACGCGCGCATCCTGCCCGAAGACCGCCTGCTCGTCGAAAGCGATCTGCCTGCATCGCAAGGCGCTCCAGCAAACGCAGATGGGATAGCCTCGGAACTCGAATGGGTCATCGACGAACTTGCTCGTATTCGCGAAACCGAGCCCGAGCGCCTGCGCGAGGCAATTAACGCGCGCAGTGAGATCCTTCTAGGCATCTGAGGTCGACCTGCGCGTCATCCTTTGGGATGCGCGTGGCATCGAAGATATCGAGCAGCTCGGACGCGTTCATGCACTCCCCTGCCTCGACCTGTCCCGCGAGATGCGCGAGATAGCCAATGATGGCCTGCGGGGTGATCCCGTGCTCGCGCATGCCGGCGATGGTACTGTCGCCATCGCGCTTGGACAAGCGCCTGCCGTCGTTAGCGAGCAGCAGCGGATGGTGCGCGAACTTTGGGATGGGCGCATCGAGCAGCTCGTAGAGCAGGATCTGGCGCGGCGTCGAGGGAAGCAGGTCGCGTCCGCGTACGACTTGCGTGATGCCGCTGGCGATGTCATCCACCACGCAGACGAGCTGGTAAGCGAATATCCCATCGCTACGACGCAAGACGAAATCCCCGCACTCGCTCGCAAGCTGTTGCGCATAGGGCCCTTGTATCGCGTCGACGAAGGAGATCGTCTCGTCGGGCACGTGCAGGCGCAGTGCGAAGCGACGCTCGGTGGCAAGCGTGGCTCTCTCGGACGCGTCCATTCGATAGCAGGTGCCGGCATACAGCGGCGTGCCATCCGAAGCGTGCGGAGCGGAGGCGGCATGCAGATCGGCACGCGAGCAGAAGCACTCGTAGAGCTCGGTCACGCTCCCGATGCGTGCCAACGCCTCCTCGTAGGCGGGCACACGCGCGGTCTGCACGACGGGCTCTCCGTCCCAGTCGATGCCAAGCCAACGCAAGTCGTCGAGGAGGCCTTGCACGTATGCGGGATTTTGGCAGCGCTCGTCGAGGTCCTCGAGACGCAACACGAAGCTGGCGCCGGCCGAACGCGCAAACGCCCACGCAAGTAGCGCGGAAAAGGCATTCCCCAGGTGCATATGGCCACTGGGACTCGGAGCGATGCGGCCTCTGGCCTGGATGTTCGTGCTCATGTGCACCCTACTCGACGTAGGTCGAGCTCACGTTGTACGGCAGGCCCGCGGGCATCGGCTCGATCACGATGTCGGACTCCGAGGCAAGCCTGTTGAGCCATTCGTTGAAGAGCTGGTCGGCCTTGACCTCGGTGGCATCCGTGACGATTTGCTCGTAGATCTCGCGTGGGATGGTGCGGAGCACGACGGACTCGCCGCCGGCACCCACGTTGAAGACGGCATCGCAGTAGATGAGCGTCCACGCCCCGTCCAGGTTCACGGGCTCGGATACGGTATCGACGTCGAGCGCACCGACGGCCTGCAAGTACTCGGTGCTCATCGTGTCGCGATTGGCTGGCAGGGAGTTCCAGCCGGCGTGCACGGCGCCTCCCAGGCGCTCGAACTCGCCGAGCGTGACGTGCTCGCCGGAGGCGGCAAGGCGGTTACGCGCGTTTTGCGCCTCTTCCTGCGAGCCGAAGCGGATGTAGTACGAGTCCTTGCCGTTGTATGCCGAGGCCGACGCGTTGGCCTGGGCCTGGATCTCTGCCTCGGTGGGTGTGACGGCGCCGATGATCATGGTGCGCAGCTGCTCCTCGAGCAGGCGGTTGAGCTCGTTCTCGCGCCAGGTCTCCTCGTCGTAGCCGTAAGAGGCAAGCACGCTGTCCCATGAGTTCACGCCGTAGCGCTTCTCATAGTATTCCTTCTCCTGCTTGATGACCTCGTCAAGGTCGGTATCGCCAATCTGGATCCCGAGTTTGGCGCATTCCTGGCGGATGAGCTCCTGCGGGATGAAGACCGTGTCAAGTACGTAATTACGCAGGGACTCGGACGTATAGCCGTTGGACTTGAGGAACTCTGCCCATTCGGAATCCGTCTCGTATTGCGCGTTCTTGTTGCGGAAGCCCTCGATGAAATCGGTGACGTCATCTTCCTCAATCGCCACGCCATTGACATAGGCGGCGACCTGGGGCGGCTGCGTCATGCCGAAGCAACCGGCAAGCGCAAGGAGCGCTGCAAGCGCGAGCGCGACGGGAAACGCGAGCCTTATGCGCCGCAGCCGTGTCACGCCACGATCTCTCGACCGGCATCGAAGGCGGCGAGGTTGGCATCGACGGTCTTGGGCGGCACGCGATTCGCGATGACCTCGCGCCAGGTGCTCGCCTCGAACGGAAGCGCCGTCGAAAGCGCGCCCATGAGCACGACGTTGGTGGATTTGGGGCTACCTGCCTCGCGCGCGATGCGACCGGCGGGAACCTTCACGGCATCGAGCTCCGCGAGTGCGCCATCGATGTTCTGCGGCATGGTGCCGGTACCGATTGCGACGCTCACCGGCTCGATGACCTCATCGTTGACGAAGAGGCGACCGCCATCAACTACCAGAAACTGGCGTGCGCGCAGCGCCTCGATGGCCTCGAAGCTCACGATGACGTCGGCACAGCCCTCGTCGCAAATCATGGAAGAAACATCATGGCCGAAGCGCACGACCGTGGAGACCGATCCGCCACGCTGGCTCATGCCGTGAATCTCGGAGATCTTGACGTCATAGCCGCTCGCGGCTGCGGTCTTGGCGAGCAGGTCGCCGGCGAGGATGGTGCCCTGGCCGCCAACACCGACGAGCAGGACCGTCGTCGTCTTCTCTGCTTGCGTCATGCTACTCCCCCTCCCTGGCGATGCAGCCGAACGGACATACCTGGATGCATTGCCCACAGCCGATGCACTGGACGGGATCGATGACCGCGTGGCCCTCCCCGTCCTTGCCGATGGCCGGGCAGCCGATGCGCACGCACTTGCCGCAGGAGCGGCACTCGCTCACGACGGCACTTGCCTCGCGAGAGCGGTCGATGAGACGGCACGGGCTATGGAAGACGAGCACGGAAAGCTTGTCGTTGGCAGTGGTCGCGCGTTTGAGCGCGTCTTTGACCGCCGCGTAATCCTGGGCATCGACGCTCGTGACCTCGTCTGCTCCTAGCGAGAGGCACAGCGCTTCGATGTCGAGGCGCTTGCCACGCTCGACGGCAAGCGGATTGGCACCGCGCACTTGCTCGTGCAAGGTGATGCCGTTGCAGGGATTGCCCTGACAGCCCGTCATGGCCGTCGTGCGATTGTCGAGTATGCACAGCGTTCCGGCCCCGGCGTTGTAAATGGTGCCGAGCAGACTCGTGATGCCCGAATGCGCGAAGGTGCTGTCGCCGATGACGCCAACGACGGGACGGCCGTTGCGTGCTGGGACGTCGGCGAGTTCGAGGCCGTGGGCGACCGAAAGCGAGGCACCCATGTCGATCGTGGAATGCACGGCACTCAAGGGCGCGGTCGCGCCGAGCGTGTAGCAACCGATATCGCCGCTCACGATGGCCTTCATGTCGCGCAGCACCGTGAAGACGAGGCGATGCGGACACCCCGCGCACAGCGAGGGTGGGCGTGGTGGAAGATCATCGAGGGGCGCGTATGCCTCGGGAAGCGCGACGCCGAAGGCGCGTTTGATGAGCGCTGGCGTGAGCTCGCCTGCCTCGGGCAGGAGGCCTGCCGGCGGCTGCTCGGTCACGATGCCGAGGGCGTGCACGTGCTCGGCGAAGTAATCGCATGCCTCCTCGACCACGTAGAGATGCTCGACCGCATCGGCAAACTCCTTCAGCTTGGCGGGCGGCAAGGGCCACGACAGCCCGAGCTTGAAGGTGCTTGCCTGCGGCGTTGCCTCGCGCACATGCTGGTAGACGGCACCACTTGCGATGATGCCGATGGAGGTATCGCGCATCTCGATGCGATTGAGATCGCTGGTCTCCGCGAACTCGACGAGCTTGCGCGTACGCTCGATGACGACTTGCCTGCGGCCACGCGCGTACACGGGCATCATCACGTACTTGGATGCGTCGGGCGTGAAATCGCGCAGCCCGTCGCTTGCACGCGCATCTCCCACCTCGACGAGCGACTTGGTGTGCGCGATGCGCATCGACTCGCGAATCATGACCGGCGTGTCGAAGTCCTCGGAAATCTCGAACGCGCGCTGCACGAACTCGTGCGCCTCGGCGCTATCGGCCGGCTCGAGCATCGGGACACGCGCGAAGGCGGCGTAATTGCGCGAATCCTGCTCGTTTTGGGAGGAGAACATCGACGGGTCGTCTGCGGCCAAAATGACGAGCCCGGCGTTAACGCCCGTGTTGCAGGCGCTCAGCAGCGGGTCTGCCGCGACGTTGACGCCCACGTGTTTCATCGTGGCCAGGCTGCGTGCGCCGCCCATGGCAGCGCCGAGCGCGACCTCGAGGGCGACCTTCTCGTTGGGAGACCACTCGCAGTACACGTCATCGTACGTGGAGAGGTTCTCGAGGGTCTCGGTCGAGGGCGTGCCGGGATAGCCGACGCCCACGCGCACGCCTGCCTCCCACGCACCTTGCGCGATGGCCTCGTTTCCCGACAGGAGCTTTTGCATCATAGGTCCTTTCAAGGCGCTAGCCTTCGTTTTCGAGCTCGACGATGTTGGTCGCACCGTAGGTCTGACGCAGGCGGGGCTTCTCGATCTTGCCCGTCGCATTGCGCGGCACCTGCGCGAAGATGTACTTGCGCGGACGCTTGTAGCGCGGCAGCGCCTGGCAATGCTCCTCGAGCTCTGCCTCGGTCAGCTCGACATCGGGCTTTGCCTCGACGATGGCTGCGGCAATCTCGCCTAGGCGCTCGTCGGGCAGGCCGATGACGGCGACATCCTTGACGCCCGGATGCGCGGAGAGGTGATCCTCGATCTGCACGGGATATATGTTCTCGCCACCGCTGATGACGACGTCTTTCTTGCGGTCGACGAGCCAGATGAAGCCGTCTTCGTCCTTGCGTGCCATGTCGCCCGTGAGCAGCCAGCCGTTCTTGATGGAATCGTTGGAAGCTTGCGGGTTGTTGTAATAGCAGACCATAACGCCCGGGCCCTTGACCCACAGCTCGCCGACTTCGCCATCTGCGACCTCTTCGCCGTGGTCATCGCAGATCTTGGCGACCCAACGATAACCCGGCACGCCGATGGCGCCCACGTGATCGATGTTCTCGACGCCCAGGTGCACGCAGCCGGGGCCGGTGGACTCCGACAGGCCGTAGTTGGTGTCGTACTGATGCGCCGGGAAAATCTCCTTCCAGCGCTTGATGAGGCTTTGCGGCACGGGCTGCGCGCCGATGTGCATGAGACGCCACTGGTCGAGCTCGTAGGCAGCAGGGTCGATCGCGCCCTCCTCGATGGCGAGCAGGATGTCTTGCACCCAGGGAACGAGCAGCCACACGATGGTGCAGTGCTCGTCTGACACGGCATCGAAGATGCTCTGGGGCGTGACCCCGCGCAAGAGGACGGCCTTGGAGCCAGAGATGAGGCTGCCGAACCAGTGCATCTTGGCGCCCGTGTGGTACAGCGGCGGGATGCACAGGAAGGTGTCGTCGTGCGTCTGGCCGTGGTGGTTCTGCTCCATCTCGGCCGCCTGGGTGAGGCTGCGATGATGGTGCAGGATGGCCTTGGGAAAGCCCGTCGTGCCACTCGAGAAGTAGATGGCGGCGTCCTCGTCCTCGTTGAGGGGAATGGCGGGATCGGTGCTCGGGCAGTTGGCCGTGAGCTCGCGGTAGTTCTCTGCGAAGGTCGGGCAGTCCTCGCCCACGTAGAAGAGCAGCCTGCCGTGGCTTATGTCATCGACGATCTCTTCGACGCGGCCGGTAAACTGCGGGCCGAACACGAGTATGTCGACATCGGCCTGCTTGACGCAGTAGGCGATCTCCTCGGCGGTGTAGCGGAAGTTGAGTGGGACGGCCGTCGCGCCGCTCTTGAGTATGCCGAAGTAGATGGGCAGCCACTCGAGGCAGTTCATGAGAAGGATCGCGACCTTGTCGCCCTTCTTCACGCCACGCGAGAGCAACAGGTTGGCGAAGCGGTTGGCCTTCTCGTCGAAGACGCTCCACGTGATCTCGCGCCGATAGGGCTCTGGATCCGTGCTCTCGATGAGGTCGTAGTCCCTCCAGGTGACGTGCTTGCGCTCGAGCACCTCCGGATTGATCTCGACGAGGGCGATTTCGTTGCCGTATGCGGCCGCGTTATGGCGCAGGTAATCGGTGATGGGCACGGTAACCTCTATTCCCGCTCTGGTGTGGACTTACTGGGTGCGCTTGAAGACCATGTCGAAGGTGCCGATCTGGACGTGCGTGCCGGGCTTGAGCTCGGCCTCATCCACGATCTGGCCATCGACCCAGGTGCCGTTGGTCGAACCGGCATCGGTGATCTTGGCATTCGCGCCATCGATGACGATGGTCGAGTTATGGCGCGAGACCGTCATGTTGCTGAGGAAGATGTCGCACTTGGGATCGCGCCCGATCGTGAAGGTGCCGTTGCCGAGCGTGAAGCTCTCGCCCGCATAGGGGCCGGAGAGAACCTCGAGCTCTGGCGTAGTGCTCTCGGCTTCGTATACCTGATCATCGACTTGCGTGACGACGGGGTTGAAGGTCTGGGTGGCCCCGACGAACTTGAAGCCGCAGCGCGGGCACGAGGTATGTGACCCCTCGATGGGCTCGTTGCAGATGGGACAGGTGAAGCTGGAGTTGGGCACGGTTCATCCTTTCGAACGTCAAATCACTTGATGGCTATTCTAGCACCGGCCTGCGACATGCTATGAGCCGGTGCCGTAAGCCGAGGCGTTATATGCGGCGACATAGTCGCGAATCTCCAATTCGAGCGGGCCGTTCATGCCCTGGCCCGCAGTGCTCTGCACGCGCTCGACTTCGGGAGCCTGCGCGTAGATCGTGCTCTGGGCGACGCACTGGTCGCCGGTGATCACGCCCACGCAACGCACGAGCGAGGTGATGACCGAGGTGATGGGCGATGGCCCCATCTTGTCCTCGAGGGCAACGAGGGGCACCGAGGCGACGATGTTCTCGCCCTGGCGCCAGGTGATGGTGCCCACCGTATCGCCCTTGGCCACGCCATCGGGCTTGTCGGTGAGGCGCACGTCGATCGAGATGTCGCCGTTGAAGTCGAAGACCATGCCCGTGACCTCCTCGGCGACGCCGGCCTTCACGGTCTTGTCGAGAAAGCCGCTCATGGGAGCATCGACGAGCACCTGGTCGGGCGTCGCGAGCGTATAGGGGCGATAGTGCGTGAAGCCCCAGTCCAGAAGCTTGTAGGCATCGATGAAACGCTGGACCTCGTCGGTGGAGTCGAGCACGATGGCATAGAGCTCGACGCCATCGCGGCTGGCGGCCGCCGCAAGGCACTGGCCGGCCTTATTCGTGAAGCCGGTCTTGACGCCGATGCAATCGTCCCAGGTGGCAAGCAGGGCATTCGTCGTCAGAAGCTCCTTGGGCTCGCCGTTGAGGTTGAGCGTGCACGACTTCATGCCCACGATCTCGCGGAAGGTCGGGTCCTGCATGGCATAGCGCACGATGACGCTGATGTCGGCGGCCGAGGAATAATGGCCATCGGCATCGAGGCCGTGCGGGTTCTGGAACTGCGTGTTCGTGAGCCCCATCTGCGCGGCCTTGTCGTTCATCATCTGCACGAATTCCTTCTCGCCGCCGGCTATGGCTTCGGCAATCGCCATCGAGGCGTCGTTGCCGGAGTGGACGAGCAGGCCGGCGATGAGGTCACGCAGCGTGACCTGCTGCCCGGCGACGAGTCCCGCGCTCGACTCCCCCACCGACGCCGCCTTGGGCGAGACCGTGATGACGTCGTCGAGGTTTCCGTTCTCGAGCGCGACGATGGCCGTCATCGTCTTGGTGATCGAGGCCATTGCCGTATGCTCGTCCTGGGCGCGCGCCCACAGCACGTTGCCGGCCGAATCGACGAGTATGCCGAAGGTCGACTCGATGGCCGGGGCCTCGGTGATGTTCATGCCGCGGTCGTTGACCGTGGACTGCCCCACGTAGTCGTTGCCGTTGATGGCGGCCTGCGCCGTGCCCGGTACGCCAAGGCACAGCGTGCAGGCAAGCACGAGCGAGAGTAGCATGCCGATAAACGAGGTCAGGCGCCCACGCTGATGCGTGGACACCTGCACCGTCGAAGCTATGTCATGCGGGCGAACCTGCATGCGCCTCCCTCTTACTGCGCGGTCTTGTAGAGGTCCTCGGGATGAAGCACCTTGAATCCCGCGCTCTCGAGCGCGCCAATCGCGGACTCGTTGACCTTGAAGGCGACCGTCGCGCCCTTGTCGGCGTCCGCGAAGCAATAGCAGTACTCGATGTTGATGCCGGCGTTGTCGAGCACCTCGAGCACCTGGGCAAGACCACCCGGAACGTCAGGCACCTCGACGGCGACGACCTTCGTGAGGTTGGCCGTGAATCCGGCCTCGGAGATGGCGGCGACGGCGCCCTTTGGGTCATCGCAGATGATGCGCGCGATGCCGTAGTCGGTCGTGTCTGCCAATGCCAGCGAATGCATCTGGATGTCCGCATCGCCCAGGGCGCGGCACAGCGAGGTGAGGCGGCCCTTCGTGTTCTCGAGAAATACCGTGAGCTGGTCAATCATTACTTGTCCTCCCCATCACGCAGGTCAACGATGCGCACAGCCTTGCCCTCGGAGCGCTGGATGGTGTGCGGTTCGACGATCTTGATATTGATGTTGACGGCGAGCTCGTCCTTGAGCGCCTGTTGCATGCGACGTTGCAGGTCCTCGATCTTGCGAATCTCGTCGATCGGGAAATCGGGGTTGATCTCGATCTTGAGCGTGGCGATGTCGAGGCCGCCTTCGCGCGAGAGCTCGATCTGGTACCAGTCCGCGATCTCGGGGAACGCAGCGCATACGTTCTCGATCTGGCTCGGGAACACCTGGACGCCGCGAACCTTGAACATGTCGTCGGTGCGGCCATGCAGGCGGTCGATGCGGCGATGCGTGACGCCGCAGGCGCACTCGCCCGGTATGAGGCGGGTGATGTCGCGCGTGCGATAGCGAACAACCGGCGATGCTTCCTTCGTGAGCGTCGTGATGACCAGCTCGCCCCACTCGCCATCGGGCACGGGCTCGTGGGTCTCGGGGTCGAGGATCTCGACGTAGAAGTGGTCCTCGGCGACATGCAGGCCGTTTTGTTCGTCGCATTCCATGGCAACGCCCGGGCCCATGACCTCCGTCAGGCCATAGACGTCATAGACCTTGTAGCCGAGCTTGTCCTCGAGGTTCTTGCGGAACTGGTCCGAGAACGCCTCGGCACCGTGGATGCCGGCCTTGAGCGTGAAGTCCTTCTTGGGATCGAGGCCCATCTCGATGGCGGTGTCGGCGATGTGCATGGCGTAGCTCGGCGTGCAGCACAGAATGGAAGAACCCATGGTCTGCAGGACCTTGATCTGGCGCTTCGTGTTGCCGGCAGACATCGGGATGGTCTCCGCGCCCACGGCCAGGCCGCCGTAGTGCGCACCCAGGCCGCCGGTGAACAGGCCGTATCCGTAGCAGACGTGGACGACGTCATCGACATCGCCGTGAGCGTAGCCGATGCCGCGGCCGAAGCAGTCGCCCCAATACTTGATGTCGTTATCGGTGTAACCCGACACGGTGGCAACGCCCGTGGTGCCGCTCGACATGTGAATCTCCTTCACTTCCGAGCGCGGCACGGCGAACAGCTTGTACGGATAGGCGTCGCGCATGTCCTGCTTGGTGGTGAAGGGAGCCTTCCGGAGGTCATCGAGCGACTCGACCGCATGCGGGTCAAAACCCGCCTCGTCGAACGACTTCTTGTAGAACTCGATGTTCTCGTAGCAGTTGACGAGGGTCTCCTTCATGCGCTCGAGCTGCAGGGCTTCGAGCTCACCCCGTCCCATGTGGGTAATTTCGTCTTGGTATGCCATACCTTGCGCCTTCCTGAAATCGTACGTTCCCCCATATCATGAGGGGATGCCACATCCCCTTGATACCGTCATCCACCTGCAGGTGGTTCTGCTGCCGGAGCAGCCCCCGGCGTATCGGGCCCCACGGTTATGATCTCGTTTTGCGCCGAGTATATGGAGTGGAAGGTGACGTCGTGGAGCACCGTTCCATCGGCCGCCGTGGCAAGGTAGCGGATGTCGATGCTGCGACCATCCTGCCCGCTCTGCGTCATCTTGCGCTCGCCCGGCGCAAGGGCCGGGTCGACCTCGGTTATCGAAACGAACTTGTCGCCTTCGCGCCACTCGCCGCGCTGGCACTCGACGGTGCGACCGTCCTTCGTGCCCCAGAAGCTCACGACGACGTTCTCGTCGGTGACGACTGCCGTCATGAGCACGTAGGTCGACATGTCGTTGACCCACTTGAGGTCAGGTGACTTCCACGAGACCGTGGCATCGGCAAAGCCATAATCGTCGTAGGAGGCGATGTAGAAGTCGTGGTTCACGCGCTCGGCGATGCCGAGACCCGAGAAGCACGCGGCGTTGAAGATGCAGGTCGCGATCTGGCAGATACCACCGCCGAGCTGATCCTCGTGCTTGCCGTTGATGATGACGGGGGCCGTCTGGAAGCCCTTCTCGGCCGTGCGCTCGCCCGTCGTGCCGTTGAACGACCACGTGGCGCCCGGTGCCACGAGCGAGTTGTCGATGAGCGAGCAGAGCAGCCTGATGTTGTTGATGCGCTCTGACGAACCCGAAAGCGGGATGGTCCACGTCGCGAGGCGCTCGGTGATGCCCATGGACTGGGCCATCTCGGTCGTGATCTCGGGTTGGATCGTCACGTCGACGAGCGTGATGGTGCGACTCGTCGCGGTCTGGGCATCGGGCTCGCCGAAGAGCAGGGTCTGCAGGGCGATTTCCGCCGCGGCGCGGTCAGGGCCATAGCCCTCGACGGCCGCGACGAGGACGACCTCGCCCGAGCTCGTGTCGAAGTAGGCGTTCTCGGCGCCGCCCGTGGCAGCCGGACCCAGAATGCCCACGAGATAGCGGTCGAACTTCTCCTGGTCGACGTACGCCTGCAGGACATAGCCCGAATCCGGGTCAATCCAGGCAGAGGTGTCGTAATCGGAAACCGTCGTGCCATCGGCGACGACCTTCTGCGTGCCGCTGCCGAAGACGAGCACCTCGTCGGGAGCGAGCACCTGCTGGCTGATGAGATCGCCGAGATCGGCCGTATCGAGCGTCCACGTGTTGGGGTCATGCACGATGGTGACGTTCCTGGCGATGGCATCCTTGACGTCATCGGCGACCTTCTGCGCGGTCGCGGGCTTGATGTGCATGGGATCGGTCTTCATCGGAACGACGAAGGCGAAGTTGTCCGGCGAGAACGCGCTCGCGCTGAAACGCTTGATAAATACCGGTGCGTCAACCGACCAGCCGTCGCTTCCGTTGACGACGGACACGGCGCCATCCTCGATGCGCACGGAACTATCGACGATGGGCAGGCCTATCTCCTGGTTGATTTCGCTTGCGAGCGCGTTGAAGCGCTCGTCGCGCACGGATACCGTCGCGTTGAGATTGGTGCCGCCAAACCACGAGAAGAAACGCTCTGCGATGAAGTTGCCCTGGCGCCCGACGAGGTATGCCTCCTCGGCGAGCTTCTCGCCATCGACGTAGGCGCCGATGGTCTCGGCGGTGATGTTCCACTTGTCGATGGAGCCGTCATCGTTGATGTCGGAACCAGCGGCCGTCTCGTCGGCATGCGCTTGCTCGATGCCGCCGGTCGATACCTGGGCGCCATCGGCAGCGGCGACGTCTTCGCTCTCGTAGATGGTGATGTGCGCGTTGGAGAGCTTGGGCGAAAGCTCCTCGTTGATCTTGGCCGAGGCGTCCTGGACGGTCAGGCCGCCCACGTCGACGCCCTGCACCGAGACACCCGGGTGAATCCTGCCGAACGAGGCGAAGACATCGACGCAGGTGTAGATGAGCAGCAGCGCGACGATGACGAAGACCGGAATCATGATCTGCAAGTGCGACTTGGTATAGGCGATGAACTCGCTCGACGTGCTGAGCGTACGCGTCTGGGGGCCGTTCTTCTCGCGCGTGCGGGCAGATGGCGACGTCACGACCGTGCGGGCGAACTGTCCCGCGGCGGGACGCTTGATCGCCCCTGCACGCGCCTTGGCGCGCGCCTCGGCATCGGCG
This sequence comes from uncultured Coriobacteriia bacterium, assembly GCA_902478425.1. Taxonomy (GTDB): domain Bacteria; phylum Actinomycetota; class Coriobacteriia; order Coriobacteriales; family QAMH01; genus QAMH01. The sequence continues at coordinate 21,581 of CABSKV010000008.1, forward strand.
ACGCTGAAGCCCTGCGTGCTGCCCGGCGTGCTTTGCGAGGCCCATGGGTTCGACGAACTGGAAAGGCGGCTCGGGGCGTTGGAGACCCTGCCCGTCTTGCCCGCCTTCGAGGCGGTCGTCGTGCGCGGGATCTTGGAAGTCCTCGTCTTCGGGATCTTCGGCGACTTGACCGGCTTGGCCGAAGCGGTGGGTTGGGATACCTTGGGGGCGCTTTCGACCTTGGGCGTCTGCGCGGGTTTGGCACCAGGCTGCTTGATTGACTTGCGCGCCGTCGGCTTGAAGGCAGAGCTGCCCGATGCGGGCTTCGTCCGCTTGCTCGGCTCTGGATTGTTGGTCGAATCAGTCACCTGTGCTCGGCTTTCCCATCGGGCAATATGTGACTGCTAAGAATACCACCAAAGAAGCTGGAAAACCCCAGCATAATTAAACGATTAAGCAAAAATTAATAGTCCTGCGCAAAAGATACGCAAACTCTCGATAAACCCCGCTCAGGACGCTTCTTTGAGAAGGCGAATGGCCTTGGCGACGTAAATGCAAAAGGCGATGATCGAGCAGACGAGACCCGCATAGACGAACCAGATCCCAAGAAGCGCGGGATCTGCGCCGAATCCGGGAAGCCACGCAGGCGCTCCGGCAATGCCCAGGCCGGGCAGCTCGGGCACGCCGAGCAACAGCAGGCAAAAGCCGAACATGATGAAGGCCGTCGCGAACTTGCCCACGTAGACGACTGGCGGAACCTTGCCGACCTTCGCGAGCAGGTAACGGCCGCCAAGCAGCAGGCACACATCGCGTGCGATGAGATAGATGAGTATCCACAGGGGCAGACGGCCCAAGATGAAGATGGCGATGACGCCGACGGCGATGAGCAACCTGTCGACGAAGGGGTCGAAGAGCTTGCCGAGCTTGGATACCTGATGCGTACGACGCGCGACCTGGCCATCGACCCAGTCGGTCGACGCGGCGACGGCATAGACGACGAGTGCGGCGATGTGATACGGTGTGGCGAAGAGCAGCCAGAGGAAGAGCGGCAACAGCAGCAGGCGCACGAGCGTGATCACGTTAGGAGCCGTGAGCACGCGGTCGAGCACTTCCTCCTGATCGGTCTCCGTTGTCTTGTCTGGCGTCACCAAGCACTCCCCCTCGGCACAGATCACGCCTCTACTCTGCCGTGCCCTGCGCACCCGCCTCTTCGGCCGCCTTCTGCTCGGCGGCGGCCTTCTTCTTCGCCTCGGCAGCCGCCAGCGCCACGGCCTTCTTCTCGGCGGCGATGCGCGCCTTCTCGGCCTTCTCCTCCTCGGTGAGCTCGTAGACGCGCGTCGTCATGTTGTCCGTCGTGATGGGCGGACGCTCCCTGAGCATCTCGAGGTCCTTGGTCGGGCACACGGCCACGCAGGCACCGCAGGCCACGCACTTGTACGGCCAGTAGGTCCAGCGCGACTCGTTGCGGTCGACGACGATGGAGTCGGCCGGGCACTTGCGCTGGCACATGCCGCAGAAGATGCAGTTGTGGATGTCGATCATGTCGATCTGGCCGCGCGCGTTCTCGAAGGTCTCGCGCACCTCGTACGGATAGCGCCTCGTCGGGCGCTTGCTGAACAGGCTCTTGAGCGTGAGCCCACCAAGTTTGAATACGCCCATCTCTCTACCTTTCAGTGCAGCTGATGCACGGATCGATCGTGAGTATGACCATCGGCACGTCGGCGAGCTCGACGTTTGCCAGTGCGGCGACCATGCCGGCGATGTTCTGGCTCGTCGGGGTGCGCACGCGCATGCGCGCGAGGTTCTTCGTGCCGTTGCCCTTGGAATAGTAGAACGCCTGGCCACGCGGCTGCTCGAGGGTGGTCATCGACTGGGCGCCGTCTTCCGGATTGCCCTTGACGGGCACCATGACCTCGCCATCGGGAATCTTGTCAACGAGCTCGGAGATGATGTCGATGGACTGCAGCACCTCGCGCACGCGCACGTCGCAGCGGGCGTAGCAATCGCCGCCGTCCGAGAGCACGGGCTCGAAAGCCGCCAGGTCTCCGTAGGCGCCGATGCCGTTGAGGCGCTCGTCGGTGACGACATTGGAGGCACGCGCGAAGGGGCCGACCATCGAGAGCTCGAGGGCCTTCTCGGTCGAGATATGACCCACCCCCACCATGCGGCTCTTGACCGAGGAATCCTCGAGCAGGGTCTTGGCGATGGTGCGGTACTCGTCGCGCAGGCGCTCGAGCTTGGTCACGATGCCGGCAAGCGTCTCGTTGCTCACCGCCTCGCGAAAACCGCCCACGTCACAGGCGGAGAAGATGACGCGACCACCCGTGACCTCCTCGAAGATGTCGAGGACGGTCTCGCGCAGGCGCCAGGCATGCATGAACAGGGCCTCGAAGCCGAAGCCATCGGCGAGCAGGCCGAGCCACAGCAGGTGGCTGTGCATACGGGACAGCTCGTGGAAGATGACGCGCAGGTACGCGGCGCGCTCGGTGATCTCGATGCCCATGAGCTTCTCGACGCACTCCGAGTAGCCGAGGGAATGGCCGAACGAGCAGATGCCGCAGATGCGCTCGGTCACGTAGACGAACTGCGTGTAGTCGCGCTTCTCGACGAGCTTCTCGAGACCGCGGTGCACGTAGCCGATGCGCGGGATGGCGTTGACGACGGTCTCGTCCTCGAGGACGAGGTCCAGGTGCACGGGCTCGGGCAAGACGGGATGCTGCGGCCCGAACGGGACGACGGTTCGCTTACTCATGGTCGGCCTCCTGTTCCTCGGCGACGCGTGGGTTCATCGGGAACTTCTGCGAGACCTTGTAGAACTCGCCCTGGAAGTCGAGGTTGATGCCGTAGATCTCGACGCCGAACAGGTCGTGCGTCTCGTTCTCGAAGACGAAGGCCGCCGGATACAGCTCGGTGATCGAGGGGACCGGCATGCCATCGGGCACGTTCACGACAAGGCCCGTGATGCACCCGTCAGTCGCGCCGGGGGCGATGAAGGCGTAGAGGAGCTCGCAGGAGTCCTCGAGCGTCGTCGCGCAGATCTGCACGAAGCGATAGTTCTCCTGCTTGAGACCGGAGACGGTATCGAACAGGACATCGAGCTCGACGCGTTCGTATACGTTGGGCTGGAATTGAATCATGCTCATCCTCCTACTCGACGCCCGCGCCCGAGGCACCGGGCACGTCGTCAATGTCGGCGACGGATGCGTGCGCGCCCGTCGAGGCGTCCTTCTCGGAGCGGTCCTTGTCGGCCGGGTTCATCTTCATGGCCTTGGCCTTCTCGTCGAGTATCCCCACGCCGGCAATGACGGCGTCGAGGATGGACTCGGGCTTGACGGCACAACCCGGAACGTAGGCATCGACCGGAATCACGGTGTCGACGCCGCCCAGGATGTTGTAGCAGGTCTGGTAGACGCCGCCACCGCAGGCGCAGGCGCCACAAGCCACGACGACCTTGGGCTCGAGCATCTGATCGTAGATCTGCTTGACGACCGGCGCGTTCTGGTCGTTGATGCCTCCGGTGATGACGAAGATATCCGCGTGCTTGGGGTTGCCCGTGTTGACGACGCCGAAGCGCTCGGCATCGTAGAGCGGGGTGAGGGCCGCGAGGACCTCGATGTCACAGCCGTTGCAGCTGGAACCGTCGTAATGGATGATCCAAGGTGACTTTCCCACGTTCGACATAGCTGGCACCTCCCAATCCTAGATGAAGAGCAGGTAGACGATGTTGAGCGTACCGGCGACGAGCGCCACCCACCATGCGCTCTTGAGCATCGTCTCCCACTTGAAGCGGGCGAAGTTGTTGTCAATCCAGATCTCGAAGAACCAGACGACGAGCGCGACGACGACGGCCACCAGGACGGCGACCCAGCCACCGGCCCAGACGAGGAACATGCCGGTCCAACCGAGGAAGAGCACGGTCTCGTACCAGTGCGAGAGCTCGACGAGCGCAAGCGTGCGACCCGAGAACTCGGTCACGATGCCACGGACGATCTCCTGGTGCGCATGCTGGGCCATCGAGATGTCAAACGGCGACTTGCGCAGCTTGATGGTGAGCACGTACAGAAAGCCGATGAAGATGAGCGGCAGATAGCGTACGAGCGGCATCTCGGCGGAGAGCAGGTCGGCGACGTAGAACGAGCCGGTCGCCATGAACATGCCGATGGCGACGAGCAGCACCATGGGCTCGTACGACATGACCTGCACCGTCTCGCGCTCGGCGCCGAGATCGGCATACGGGGAGCGCGAGGAGTAGCCGGCGAGGATGAAGAACAGCGCGCCGAGCGTCTGGATGAAGACACAGAGCAGGAAGTTGCCACCGGCGAAGAACACCATGCCGGACAGCACGACGAAGATGAGGTAGAGCCACACGTAGAGGTCCTGCGCACCGTTGACGGTGGCGTCCTCCTTGGCGAGCAGCTTGCGGAAATCCCACCAGGGCTGCATGAGCTTGGGGCCGATGCGGCCTTGCATGCCGGCGGTGATCTTGCGATCGAGGCCGGCGAGTATGCATCCGACGAAGGGTGCGATGACGAGGAAGGCGATCACGCCGATGATCGACCAAATCGAGAAGCCGAAGATCTCCATTACTGGTTCCCCCCTTCACTACCCGGGGTATCCGAGTCCTGGGCGCCGGACGTGGCGTTCTGGACGAACATCTGGATGAAGAGCGTGTCCATGAGGTCGTCCATCGACTCGATGCCCATGTTCTGCTTGAGCGCGTCCTTGTTCTGCTCCCAGTACTGGTTGTAGTACTCGTAGTACTGCTGGTACGTGCTGAAGTCGATGCCGTTTTGCTCCCAGAGGCTATCCTCGTAGGAATCGCGCGCCGCCGAGGTGGTCGTGAGCGTCTCGGTCTCGGCCGCGACGGATTGCATGACGAAGGCAAAGGAGCTGAAGATGAGCGTGAGCGAGACGACGAGGCCGATGAGCACCATCTTCTTCTCGCCGAAGATGTCGCCCATGTACCAGTTGCGCTGCGTGGCGGCACTCACGCCGTTAAACGAGTTGCGGAACGTGCGCGCGTTCTCGTCCACGCCGACGCCGGAGAGGTACACCGGTGCGATGCGCTTCTTCGTATTGCCCGAAAAGCCGAGGAAGATGACGGCGATGACGAGCGCGATGACCGCCATGATCCACAGGTCGCCCAGCGGGATGGCATTCGACGAGACGCCGAACATCGTCTGCAGGTACGGAGCCACGACCGACACCGAGATGAGTGGGAAGGCGATGCAGCAGCCGACGGTGAGCACGGTCATGAGGCCGAGGCTCGCCCACTCGCTGCGATACACGGTGAGCTCGACGTCCTGCGCGTCGTTGTTCGCGATGGCGAGAATCTTGCCGAGCCACTTGGCCCAGAACATGAAGGTCGCAGCCGATCCGAAGACGAGCAGCATGAGCAGCACGACGTTCTCGGATTGCGCGAAGGACTGCAGTGCGGCCCACTTCGAGACGAGCATGCCGAACGGCGCGATGAACATGCCCATGATGCCGATGGCCATGAGACGGGCCAGGCGCGGCATGCGTTGGAAGAGGTCGTCCATGTCCTCGATGTTGCGGCTACCGATATGATGCTCGGCGGTGCCGACGCACAGGAAGAGCAGCGACTTGGCGACCGCATGGAAGATGAGCAGGAAGATGGCGGCCCAGATGGCGCCGTCACTGCCGACACCGGCGCAGGCGACGATGAGGCCGAGGTTGGAGATGGTCGAGTACGCGAGCACGCGCTTGGCGTTGGATTGGCTGATGGCCGCAAGCGCGCAGAACAGGAAGGTCGCGATGCCGACGGTCATGACGAGGAAGCCGGGGATGGTGAAGCCGAAGCAGGGAGAGAGCTTGATGAGCAAAAATACGCCGGCCTTGACCATCGTCGACGAGTGCAGCAGGGCGGAAGTGGGCGTAGGCGCGACCATGGCGCCGAGCAGCCAACTCTGGAAGGGCATCTGGGCGGCCTTGGTGAACGCCGCGAGGGCGAACAGCAGCAGCGGCGCATAGGTGATGACGGCCATGCCGTTTGTCGTCAGCGCGATCGTCGTCTCGATGAAGCGGTCGAGCTCCATGACGCCGTAGAAGCTGCCGACCCAGATGAGCGCGACGGTGAAGGCGATGCCGCCGATCATGTTGAGGACGATCTGCAGGAAGGAGTTGTCGATGGCCTCCTTCGTGCGCGTGTAGCCAATGAGCGCGAACGAGCAGACCGTCGTGATCTCCCAGGCGCATAGCATCCAGGTGAGCGCATTGCAGAACACGATTGCGAACATGGCGCCGAGGAAGGCGAACATGACGCCGAAGAAGGAGCTGCGGCGGTCGGGACCGCTGTTGTGCTCCTCGTGCACGCGCATGTAGCCCAGGCCGTAGACGATGATGCCCGAGCCCACGATGCCGATGATAAGCGCCATGATGATCGAGAAGTTGTCGATGTAGAGCTCGTTGACGACGT